>JBLHPB010000065.1:0-15963 GCA_047624025.1 Zhongshania sp. | reverse complement strand
TGCGCAAGGGCTGGGACACCACTTTTTGGGGCTATCCCGACGGAGTTGAGGGCTGGGTCGCACCAGACGAAAAGGATCCAATCACCGAGGCTCTGGACGATATGTTGCCACACGAAAATCGCCCGCAGGGATTGTGCGGCTGGGAGAAGGACGTTATTGGCTATCAGGCACCGCCACTTTACGGCATTTGGGCAACCGCGCCCTATTTCCACAATGGCTCGGTGCCAACGCTAGAGCAATTACTGAGTTCCAGTACCCGCCCCGCAATCTGGCAACGCCTAATCCAACAGGACGGCCAGGTAAAAGGCTTTGATCAAAGTATGTCTGCCTATGACCACGACGCAGTGGGCTGGCAGCACGACGAGCTGGTTTGCGAAGAGATGCCGGGCAACCGACTCAGCAACTGCAACCCCGCTGACGACAAGGGCCCCTCTTTGACCCAGCTGGTACAGAACTTCCTGAATAGCAGTTTAAGCTGGGCGGGCTTAGTCAGTATTCCCGACCCCACAGCCAACTCAATCGATAAGCGCTTGATTTACGACACCCGTATTCTGGGCAATGGCAATGGCGGTCACAGCTTTAGTGATGTGCTAAACGACAATGAACGCAAAGCCATTATTGAATACCTGAAAACCCTGTAAACGGTGCCTCGGGATCCTAGCAAGGAAAAAAATGCCCCACATCTAAACCAGATGCGGGGCAACACGAAAAGCGCCTGGGGGACCAATACGCTGAGGCGCCAGTAGAAACTTCGGCCAACAACCTACACGTAAATGAGTAGCTGATCAGTTAAGTCTTGCGACTCAAGTTCCTACTCCGCTGTAATTTCTACCAGTACCTCGCCCGGCGTCACCCTGTCACCCTTATCAACGAAGATAGCAATAACCTTACCCGCAATCGGTGCCTGCACCTCGGTCTCCATTTTCATGGCCTCGGCTACCAATACTGGCTGACCTGCGGTCACCACATCGCCAACCGCCACCAGTACTTCGACAATATTACCCGGCATATTGGTGCTAACGTGGCCCGGCTTACTGGCAGATTGACGCCCAGCATTACCCTCGGATTTGAACTCATTTAGCGACTCAAAAACCACCTCTTCAGGCATACCATCCAAGGTCATATAAATATGACGTTTGCCCGTGCCCTTAACACCGACACCCGTAATGGCGACCTGATAGCTCTCACCGTGTACATCGATAACAAACTCGGTGGGCGCCCCGCCCTCACTCATCGGCCGTGATCCGGCTGGTTCAATAGGCTCTAAAACTTCTGGCGTTAGTGTGCCAGCTGCACGCTCGCTTAAAAAGGCTTTGCCCAAATCGGGGAACATGGCGTAGGTCAGCACATCTTCTTCTGATTTCGCCAAATCACCGACTTCTGCTCGCAGCTTTTTTAATTCCGGTGCGATCAAATCTGCCGGACGCACATCAATGACATCTTCACTGCCAATGGCGAGCGCGCGCAGGTCTTTGTCTACCGGTGCCGGTGCGGCGCCGTAATGGCCTTGCAAATAACGCTTCACTTCATTGGTGATGGTGGTATAGCGCTTGTCAGACAAAATATTCATTACTGCCTGAGTGCCAACAATTTGCGAAGTGGGCGTGACCAGTGGCGGGTAACCAAGATCTTTACGCACCGCCGGGATTTCGGCAAACACATCGCCAATACGATTAAGAGCGCCCTGTTCTTTCAATTGATTAGCCAGGTTCGACATCATGCCGCCGGGCACCTGATTAATCTGCACACCCACATCTTCACGGGTAAATTCGCTTTCAAACTGATGGTATTTTTTACGCACATGCCAAAGCTTTTTGGAAATTTCCTGCAGTGCTGGCAGATTCAAACCGGCATCTCTCGGTGTTCCGGCCAGAGCGGCGACCATGGTTTCAGTAGCCGGATGACTGGTGCCATTGGCAAACGCAGACATCGCGGTATCAATAATGTCCACCCCCGCTTCAATCGCCTTGAGCTGACACAAGCCAGCCAAGCCCGACGTCATATGAGAGTGCAGTGCCAGGGGCAAATCAAATTCATTTTTCAGTGCCGACACCAATTCCGAGGTTGCCGTGGGCGTTAGCAGACCCGCCATATCTTTAATCGCAATGGAGTCCACTCCCATCGCCACCATATCCTTGGCCTGCTGCATAAACTTGGCGGTGGTATGCACTGGGCTAGTGGTGTAACAGATTGTGCCCTGCGCGTGCTTTCCGGCTTTTTTAACGGCGGCTATAGCGGTTTGCAAATTACGCACATCGTTCATGGCGTCAAATATACGGAAGATATCTATGCCGTTGTCAGCACTTTTCTGCACAAAGGCTTCGACCACATCGTCTGAATAGTGACGATAGCCCAATAGATTCTGACCGCGCAGCAGCATCTGTAATTGCGTGTTCGGCAAAGCCTCCCGCAATTTACGCAGGCGCTCCCAGGGGTCTTCTTTCAAAAAGCGCACGCAGGCATCAAAGGTCGCGCCACCCCAAACTTCCAGCGACCAAAAACCAATCGCGTCTAGCTCGGCGCAGACTGGCAGCATATCTTCAGTGCGCAAACGGGTGGCGATTAGTGACTGGTGACCATCGCGGAGGGCAACATCGGTGATTAAAACAGGTTTAGCTTTGCTCATTGCGTTCATCCTTTTCCTTACAGCCCGGAGTGAGCGACAATTGCCGCTGCCACTGCCAAAGCGATGTCTTCCGGGCGGGTTTTGTCTGAGTACTGCGTTAATTCCGGGTGGCTTTCTACAAAACTGGTATCAAAGTTTGCCGCCCGAAAATCCGGGTGTTTCAGAATTTGCTGATAATAGGCGGCCGTGGTTTTTACGCCCTGCAAGCGCATATCGTTAAGCGCACGCGAACCTCGGTTTAACACCTCTTCCCAGGTCAGCCCCCACACAATCAATTTAAGACACATGGAGTCAAAATACGGCGGAATGGAGTAGCCGGTATAAATAGCCGTATCGACCCGCACCCCCGGTCCACCAGGCGCGTAATAACGGCTAATCTTGCCAAAGCTAGGTAAAAAATCGTTCTTCGGATCTTCGGCATTAATCCGAAACTGCATGGCATAACCTCGATAGGAAATATCCTGCTGGCGATATCCCAGCGGCAAACCCGAGGCAATGCGGATTTGTTCACGAACAATATCCACCCCGGTGATTTGCTCGGTAATGGTATGTTCCACTTGCACCCGAGTGTTCATTTCCATAAAAAAGATTTGATTGTCGGCAAGTAAAAACTCGACCGTACCAGCATTTTCATAAGCCACTGCTTCCGCCGCCCGCACCGACATTTCGCCAATATAGGCCCGCTGCTCTGGGGTTAACTGTGGCGACGGTGCAATTTCAATCAGCTTTTGATTGCGGCGCTGAATAGAGCAATCGCGTTCGAATAAATGAATCACATTACCGTGGCTATCGGCCAGAATTTGGGCCTCGATATGGCGTGGATTCACAATGCATTTTTCCATGAACACATCGGCGCGACCAAAAGCCTTGGTTGCCTCAGAGACGACTCGATCAAATTGACGCAGCAAATCTGCTTCGCTGTCACAGCGACGAATACCCCGACCGCCACCACCCGAGGTGGCCTTGAGCATCACTGGATAGCCAATAGTCTTGGCAAATTCTACTGCTTCATGAACATCGGCAAGGTTGCCGTCGGTGCCCGGCGTGACTGGCACTCCCGCCGCAGTCATGGCACGTCGCGCTTCGGTTTTATCACCCATACGGCGAATCACCTCGGCACTGGGGCCAATAAAGCGAATACCACGCTGGGCGCAGATTTCGGCCAATTCGGCATTTTCCGATAAAAAGCCATAACCGGGGTGCAAGCCGTCGCAGCCAGTTTCCACCGCCAGCGACACTAATTTACGGGGGTTTAAATAGCCCTCCAGAGGATCAGCGCCCACATTATAGGCTTCGTCTGCACGTTTAACGTGCAAGGAAAACCGATCCGGCTCGGTATACACCGCCGCCGAGCGAATGCCCATCTCGGCACAGGCCCGCACAATACGAACCGCAATCTCACCGCGATTGGCGATCAGAATTTTCTTCAACATGCCTTTCTCCCTTCAGGGGCCAATAGCCCATGCGCCACCGTATCGAAAAACATCACCAATAAAAAATTAATAATTGTTTTGCTATAGATAAGTAATTACTTATAGTAAGTGAAATCAATGAGTAGAACCCATGCAAATCAGCTTTTTAAATCGACTCACTCTCCGTCAGCTGGAAGTGTTTCTGACCGTATGCCTGCACCGCAGCTACTCCAAGGCCGCAGATCAACTGTCGCTCACCCAGCCAGCGGTTAGCTCACAAATACGCAGCCTAGAAGAAGTCGTGGGCCAGGCCCTGTTCGACTATATCGGCAAACAACTCTTCCTCACCAGCGCCGGTGGCGTCATGCAGCGGGCCGCCCGCGAATTACAACAGCGCCTAGTGCAACTGGAAATAGAACTCACCGAACTCCACGGTCGCCTCCAAGGCAGCCTCAACATCGCGATCGAGTCCAGTGCCGAACAACTGTTACCGCCCTATATCAAACAATTCTGCAGTCTGCACCCCGATGTCAATATCACCCTACACGTAGTCAATCACCAGCGATTATTAGAACGGCTGGCAGATAATCTAGACGATCTAGCCATAATGACCCAAGTACCCGAAGGTCGATCCTTGAGCTACACCCCCTTCGCCGAACATCAACTACTGGTCGTTGCCTCACCCACTCACCAACTATGCAAACTTCCCGCCATCAGCCTCATCGAATTACTCAAACAACCGATGCTATTACGTGAGCCTGGTTCCGGTAGTCGACAAATATTCGAAGCCTTTTGCCTGCAGCAAAGCTGCGTCATTCAGAACGTAAGACAAGTGGGCAGTAATACAGCTATACGCCAAAGCCTTTTAAGCGGTAATAGCTGGGCGGCACTACCCGCTGCACTGGTGGCAGAAGATATAAATGCGGGTAGGCTTTATGAACTGTCGGTCGAAGGTTTTCCTATTCGGCGATCTTGGTGTGCAGTGTATCCACGGGGTAAACACCTCAACCCGTTGACTAAGGCATTTTATGAATTACTGCACAATGGTATTAGCAAGTGAAGATGACCAGCATTAGCCCAATGGCCATTATCCAGCTGAGGCGATGAATTATCGCTTCAACAGCAAGACTATTTTTCAGCTGCAAGCCAACACATTTGAAACCGTAATATTCTTCAAATCGATATAAAACACCGTCACGCTTAGCCCAGACAATGAAGCTTCCATGCCATCAATTTTCATTATTTACTTCACAATCGAGCAATGGCACATTAGCCCCATAAGCGCTCACTGACGTCAAAATAACAAATATCAAAAGGGCGTGCGGAGAACAACATGGCCTTAACGCCCTCGGGCAGGTGATCGTCTCAGGTTCCTCCTCAAGCGCTTTCGAGATCGACTTTGGGTAAAACCATTGGCGGTTTGCCTGCTCCCGGTCGCAGCCGTGCCCTTGTAACTATTAGCGTTAAAACGTGTCTGTTTAGCCTTAGATATCGAATAGGATATCATGCTCACCGCTTCTAATAGCGTACCAGACAGCCAATAAGCGGTGGAACTGGGTCGAGCTAAATCGAATTAGAAGGCCTGTTTACTCCATTAGCTGAGCCACTTATGAAAAAGTTATTGATACCTATGGTCGCCGCTCTCGCTATTGTGTTCAGCGTCCTCACCTTCACTTCTTGGTATCTAAGTACCTCACCAAACATGCTTTCTTATTCGGTTTATATCGATCAACACAACCGCATTTTCATCAATGGTGAAATTTCAACTGAAGATAAGGTTTACCGATTGGCCCGAGACATGACCGTCAATTTTGAGATCAAGAAGCATAATAAAGCCAGCCTGTCGTTCTGCTTCCAAGAGCGCGGCTGCATTGACAATTAACTCAAAAAAAAGAAAACTTTTTTATGCTCATATCAAAATTCGGGGACAGTTTACTTAACTCTGGAAAAACCCAAATCCAGCGCCCACTTAAACTCCATTGAGCAGTTCAGCAAATAAGGAGCTTAAGCGGATACCTGATTTTTGCATGACGATCGATCCTTACTCAGTTACACCCGCCCGTGATCGGGTATAACTTGATATTAGGCTCGAAACACATTCAGTGGCATAGAGGTCCTCGCGTTAGTAAGGAAGACTATTGTTTAGCTGGAAATAGCTCATCCGAGTTTAGTTTTTCGCTTTAGCTCGACAAAAAACCAACACCCGTAATTATTGCAACAACAGGCCTCGCAACTTCTGTTTCTCTACCTCACCCAAGCCGAGCCCCACAGTCAGGTAGTTATCCATACTCCCATAATGCTCATCAATCGCGATGAAAGCCTCATTTAAATAACGCTCATCAACTGAAAAAATTGCCTTTACCGCCTCGCTGTTGGCACGGAAAAAACTGGAGATTTCAATAATCACAAGCATTTTATCGATATAGTCAGCATTGTAGGTATTGCTGGCTAGATAGTCCTGCATAATGGTGTCGCGCGGCACACCCAGCGCACTTAATACCAGCGCAGCAGCAAGCCCGGTGCGGTCTTTACCCGCCGTGCAATGGAAGACACTTGGGTAATTAGCTGCAAGCAAAAGCTCTTGCATGTATTCGCGGTAAACTGGCGTAAAGTCTTCCACCATTTGCCGATTGGCATCCACTAGCAATTGCCCCATCTCCTCTGGGGTCGCATCACTGCTGACAATCCGCTCACCTATTTGACCGACTTCTACTGCTTTGATCGTAATAGGTTTATTAACGATGGCGATGGAGGAATCCGGCGCTATGCGATCAGGCTCTTCGGTGCGCTCTTGCTCGGATCGAAAGTCCACGATTCTACGAATAGCCAACTTCTCAAGATATTGCTCGTCGGTGGCACTCAGATCAGAGAGTTTATCTGAACGATACAGCATACCCCACTTCAGTTTTTTGCCGTCTGCGGTGACATAGCCACCCATGTCACGAAAATTATTTGGGCCGTCAAAGGGCAATTTCCGGATTGATTCAGCCTGCTCATTCACCAACTGATCAGGAACGGGACGGGCCTCGAGAGGAACCGAGCGCGAACACGCGGTGATGCTCAGAAGTGCAGTGAGGACAAGTAAGTTCAGCGCACAGCTAACAGAGCGGGGCAGTTTCTGGAGCGACATAGTAATTCTCTTTAATTGACCCGACTTTATTGAAAGTGACCATTCGATTTATTACCCCACATTGTAAATGAGCTATTCCGGCGAGGCTATGTCAGTTAGCAAGAAAGTCTGTGTGAAGCCATCGCTCTAAGCATAATGGGAGGGAGCCGATCAGAACAAATACACAACCATTGATCGCAATATTAAAAAACTGGGCTAGTATCAAAACAACACAATAAAAATAACCAGCAGGCCTAAATGTACAACGGCCTTTAGCGAACACCGCAGCCCCTCTGCACAGGGTTCCCAATATTGCTTAAGCTTGTTTGATAAAGAAGGAAGACTATCATGGTGTTTATAAAACTGGCTACTTGGCCCCTTTTGGTCGCGGCCTTAGGAGTAGGAAATGTTATGGCAATAGAGGAAGCCGAATATACCGTCGTGCTCAAGGAGCAAAGCTTCGAGCTTCGCAGTTATGAATCTCACATACTTGCAGAAACAATTGTAGAGGGGGATTTTGAAGACGCAGGTAACCAAGCTTTTTCACGCCTTTTTAAATACATCTCAGGTAATAATAAATCTCGCGAGAATGTCAAAATGACATCGCCCGTAGCTCAAAGTAGTGCGAACGAGAAAATTGCAATGACCTCGCCCGTTGGCCAGCAACGCGAGGCTGGCCGTTGGGCTGTGAGCTTTATGATGCCTGCCTCTTACACGCTAGTGACTACCCCCGAACCTAAAGATCCAAGCGTTAAGTTGCGTATGGTTGCTGCTCGTCATATTGCATCTGTTGAGTACACGGGTTTCTGGAGTGAAAAGGCGTATCAGAAAAACAGGGCAAAGCTGGAGATATGGGTGAATCAAAAGGAGCTGACGGTAATCGGAGAGGCAATATGGGCTCGATACAACCCTCCGTTCATGCCCTGGTTTCTTAGGCGCAATGAAATATTGGTGCCTGTTGCCAGTCCAAGGGAAGGTAGATAAACGCCCTCTGCAATTAGTAAGCAGCTTACTCAAATGGCCCTAAACTTATCATTCTGATGAGTTTCACAACATAGCTATCAGCGCTGACCCAGATACAAATTCACCTGGGAGAACTCTTGCGACTCGGCCAAATCTGGCACCGTTGTAGCGTGATACTTATTTAGCCACAGGTAATAGGGTTCACTGAAGTTCTTGACCCGACAATCAGCCACCAGCACCTGCGGGGCTCGCGTCAGAAACGCTGCCAGTAAGGGTAAATTAGCTTTATCATAAAGCACATCAGCCACCAAGATTAGGTCATATTAATCCCCACTGGCAAAGAAATCGTCACTGTATTCCAGCTCCACTTGATTTAAAGTCGCATTGGCGCGACTGGAATAGATGGCATCATCGTCTAAGTCACAAGCAACAACACTTCTCGCCCCAGCCAGCTTAGCGGCAATAGCTGCCACCCCCGATCCAGCGCCAAAATCCAATACTCGCTTACCCTTTACTAGCTCTGGATGATCAAAAATATAGCGTGCCATGACCTGACCACTTGCCCAGCAAAAACACCAGTAGGCAGGGTAATTAATGATTTTCTGGGCCTGCTCAGGACTTAGCTCATGCTGGGGATAATCACCGGCGAGTAGGTATAACTGTATTTCCGGTACAATCGGCAACACGGTGGCTCCCACCTCAGCACCGGCTAAGATATTGGCGAGTAGCGATGCTATATGTGAGGAATTCGGTATTTGCGAAGTTACTTGCGGCAAAACTCAAAGCCTTATATGTTGTTGATGAAGAGCTTATTGCCGGAGGATGAAGTGAGCAGCCTACCTATAAAACAATTGGTTCACGACGCTCTATTACAAGTCGAGGAGCCGGATCTTGGACAGTTTATACTCTGTGGCGAATGTCGCCAGCCGGTGACCGCCAGCAATTTCCGTATTTCGATTGGCGGCGAACACCAACATCGCTTTGTAAACCCAGACGGCGTCATCTTTGAAGTCAGTTGTTTTCACTCCGCACCGGGCACCCTCATTAATGGCCAAGCCACCGCTCATCACTGCTGGTTTCGTGGCTTTCGTTGGCAATATGCTCACTGTGAGCACTGCACCGAGCAATTGGGATGGTATTACGAAAATGGCTTAAGGGAAGCGTTTTTTGCATTGATTCCCAGTAGTTTGACCTATAGTGACAAAGCCTGAGCAGTCCTTAAGGTATACTGCGCGGCCACCAACCGCCGGAAATTTTAATGTCTGAGCCAAGCAAAGGCAGCGATTTTATCGTCCCCTATTGCAGCGAGCCTGTTGGCTATCTGTACAGCGATGACGACTTACTGATTATCAATAAGCCTGCCGGCCTGCTTTCAGTGCCTGGCCGCCATCCAGACAATCGCGATTGCGTGATCAGCCGGGTCTGCGATGATTTTTCTGGTTCAATGATTGTTCATCGTCTGGATATGGCCACCTCGGGCTTGATGATTATTGCTCGTCATGCCGACAGTCATCGCGCTCTTAGCCGACTGTTTCAAGATCGCAAGGTAGACAAAGAATATCAGGCGGTGGTTTCTGGCAAAATAACAAGCTGCGAGGGGTTTATTGACTTGCCCTTGGCCTGCGACTGGCCAAACCGCCCCCGCCAAGAGCTTAATTTTGACTACGGCAAAAAAGCCCAGACCCACTATTACCGGGCAGGCTTTACTCACGCAGGCAATAGCCGTGTGTTACTTAAGCCCGTCACCGGACGTTCACACCAACTGCGGGTTCACACCGCCAGCATTGGCCATCCGATATTGGGCTGTGAATTTTACGCCCACCCCGAGGCAAAAGCGGCGGCCAATCGCTTGCTGTTACACGCATCACGCTTACAATTTGAACACCCTAGCACCGCCATGCCATTTGATATCTACAGCGATGCGGCGTTTTTCACCCAATAAAAAATGCAGGGAGCGTACATAACTGCATTTTCAGCTTTGAGTAACAAGCTCGCTTTACATTAGCGGTTGTACTTCAAGCGCTCATCAAGTTGGACGCCCAGCCTAAAGAGCAAGAAATTTCACTGGGCAAAGAACTCACCACCGCACCCAAAGCGGTGGAAAAGCAAATCAATAATGGTCAGGGTTATGAGTCATTGGGGCAAGTGTATCGCGACCCCAAAACAGGAAAACTAATTTTGATTGGTGGCTAAACTTACCTCTTGAGGGTCAATAATATGCTTGGCCATTGAATTGCCAGCCCCGCTGAATTATCCACCACTACTGAAGACTGATAATTAGCCAAGTAATCAGACGCAACTCTAGCATTAATAAATTCACAGTTTAATAATATTATAAGTTACATTGTCTTAACGCTGATTGTTTTCGGAGCTTTGTCATGCCTCAACACTTATACCCATTACTTACTGCTGTTTCGCTCAGTATCCTAACAGCCTGCGGCGGAAGCTCTAGCTCGAGCACTCCAACTAACACCACTCCGCCCGCAGTGACTCAGTGCAACGACAAAATTGACAATGATCTAGACGGCGCAATCGACGACCTGGATCCTGGCTGCCTCAATCCGACAGACGATGACGAGACCGATCCACCGCTGGACTCGCGCCTGAGCCGCTATCAGATGAGCAATAGCTGCTGGGTCGTGAAAGCCAATGGTAATGGCAATTACCTGGTTGCCGATGAGAGTGGCTATATTGCCTCAGCCACCTCTAGCGACGCTGCCGAAGCTTTTTATATGAAGCCTACCGCGTTAGGCAAGTACATGTTTTACAATACCACTCGTCAAGTTATCGCCACTGGCACTGCCTCCCAGCTAAGCAACGTGGCCAGCGCCAGTGCCGATGATTCCGCCGAATGGCAAATCCTGGCCACGGCTGACGTAACAAGTTATCCCATTACTCCCGCCTATAATGTTGAACCCACCCCCGAACAAGTTAGCAGTTGGCATAACTTTATTGACCCTCAAGTATTGTCAGACACGTTTACCATTAGCGCTGGCGGCCAAAACCTGAATCTCGCCATCGACGATGAGGGCAGATTGCACGCTGTGGCTCCCGCCAGCAAAGCTGAAAACGAAAGCTTCACTGGCAGATTGCACACTGTGGCACCCGCCAGCACAGCTGGAAACGAAAGCTTCACCTTTGAACCCGCTACTGGCTGCGCTAACTTCCCCGAGGCACAAAGCAATTTCCGCGGCCAGCCGTTTAAAGGTACCCAAGAGGATGGCACGGTACTCGGTCACGCCGACGTTCACGTTCACATTAGTGCTACCGAATTTCTTGGCGGTGCTCACTGGGGCCGGCCTTTCCATAAATTTGGTGTCGAACAGGCCCTAGGTAACTGTTCTACTCAGCACGGCGAAGACGGTCGCCAAGATGTAGTTGGTGGCGCATTTGGCGGCAACATTGACGGCCACGCTACCGATGGCTGGCCTACTTTCAGCGGTTGGCCAAAGCGTAATGATCTGATCCACGAAGCCATTTACTGGAAATGGTTGGAGCGAGCCTGGGCAGGCGGCCTTCGCGTTGTAGTTAACGAGTTAGTCGACAATGAAACTCTCTGTGAATTACAGCGCAATGTCAGTGGTGAAGCCAATCGCGACTGCAACTCAATGAATAACGCCGGTCGCCAAGCGGGCACCATGTATGCCATGGAAAATTACATTGATGCTCAGTACGGCGGTCCTGGTAAAGGCTTTTTCCAAATAGTTCACACCTCCGACGAAGCCCGTGCCGTCATCGAAGAAGGTCACATTGCGGTAATACTGGGCATTGAAATTTCCAACCTGTTTGACTGCAAAATAAAATACAACCCCAGCCGTCAACAACGCCCTTTTGAAGAAGATGGCCTCAGTCCAATCGAAAATAGTTACGGCTGCGCGGTAGCCGAAGGCAAACCCAATTCCATTCTGACGCAAATGAAAAGAACCCATGACTGGGGAGTTCGCAAAATTATCTCCATTCACGAATTTGACAATGCCTTTGGCGGCAATGGCATTTTTGAAGGACGAATTCTCAATATCGGCAATCGTGAAAACAGTGGTGGCATTCCTTCTGGCGACGTTGCCGACGCCACCCAGCCGGAACAGTTTCAAGCCTTTGCAGGCAAACTGACCGCCACGGGACCAGAGTCGGCCACCGGTGAATGGTGGACAACTTACGATTGCCCTATCGAAAATGAGACACCAGGCTTCAGCGGCTACTTATGGGGCAACTCTGGCGGCTCAGCTCAGGACTTCCTACCAAGCCCGCCTTGTACGCCCACCGGGCAAGACGGTCGCGCCGGCGGCACTACGCCCTGCTATCCGGCCGGTTTAAGTCAATGTAATGCGCGCTGGATGACCCCAGCAGGCTTATACACCTATAGCAAAATGATGGAGATGGGCTTCATTTTTGATTGGGATCACATGGAATTGGGCATGAAAACTCAAGCCCTTGAACTTGCTGAGGCCCAGGACCCAGTTTATCCCTTTGTTTCCACCCACGGTACCTTTGGTGGCACCACCATTGACCAAGCTACCCGCCTAATTGCCAATGGCGGTATTTTGTACCCATCCAACGGTTCAAGTACTGGCTTTCGCGAAGACATGAGCGAAACCGCTGGTATTTATATCAATGCCATGGCCAAACGCGCCGCTGCGGGTAAAGAGTCACTGCTATTCGGCTTTGGCTACGGCACTGACACCAATGGCCTATCCGGACAAACTAGCCCTCGTGACAACCCAGAAAATCCTATTGGGTATCCGTTCACACTATTTGGCGGCGCGCCATTTAGCACCATGACGGAATTTAATGGCGTTAATCCCGTGGTTTTTGATCAGCCTAACAGCCTAGATGCTGATGGCAATGAAGTCCGCGTTTGGCGCGAAGACCTCGATGGCAACGCCCACTACGGTATGCTGAGTGATTTCGTTAAAGAAGTTACTCTAGACAGCCAAGACCCAAATCAAACTCGCCACCTATTCAATTCCGCGGAAGTGTTTTTACAAACCTGGAAGCGTACTGAATTGGCCCACGCCGCCATTCAAGCCACTGGTTTAAAATCACTGCCAGCTAGCGCTCCCGCTATCTTGCGAGCCGCACCACCAATAGGAGACTATGCACCATAGGCAAGACTGCAGAATTAAGATTCTGTCTTAGCAGAGATTAGAAAATGGGGATCTTTCAAACCACACAAAAATAGCCCAACATTGATAATGAAAATTCTTTGTGGGGCTATTTTATGTGTTGGCAGAAATTCAGGAGGCACAGTTCAGCGTGCAGGGCTGCCTAAGCTAATTATACGACTTTATTTGAATACACATCTAGCGAGCGTTTAGCAACACCATGAGTCATGTCACTAAACCCTATTTGCAATTGTGAACCAAGTAGATAGCCAACCAGTGGTGCAAGAAAACCTTTTAAGATAAATACTGATTCATACAATGTGGTATTTAAACCCGTCGCTGTCAGTATGTGTTGCCTTGAGCTTGAGAGAATACCACCGGGTATTTTTATACCGTATTCTAGGAACGTTCCCTCCTCATTTTGAAAGATAGTTTCTTTTTGAGGCAGCGTTATAAATGGCAGTACTTTTACTTTCATTTTTATGGCTGATCCCACTTCAAACGTTGAGTCACACGCCACAACAAACTTATTCCAGTTTGGATAATCTTCAGTGCGAGTAATAACATCCCAAACGACCTTTTGCGGTGATTTGATTTTCTCTGAGTGGCGTATTTCAAACATATATCCCCCATCACTTATTAAAAAAATTCAATGCTGAGTTGGCTTAATTAAGTAATTTACCCACCGCCAACAGGCCGCGACAAAATCCATAAGCCACTGGCAGTAAAAGCCATCATCAACATCAACATTGGAAGTTGACTAACAATCACCCTGCGACCCTTATCCGCAAAACGTAATGCCACACAATGGGCAATATAGACACTAATAATATGACCGATAATGATTGCCGCCAATTGTATATACCAGGTCAAAGTGACATCAGGAATAAACATCCGCTGCAACCATTTCGCTGTGCCAAACCAATTGTGCCCCCACGCAAATGGGTCCGAGGCTAAGCTGATGATTTTTATGCCCTGAGTTTCCAGTAAAGTGAAGTAATGAGCAATATGGTAGACCAAGGTAATTGGTAGCAGTGAATAACACATTTGCAGTGCCAACTGAGACACTGGCAAGGAAGTGCGCATCAAGAGCTTGCTCAAGGCCATCACGGCCATAAAAATCGCCAAATACAGTAAGGGCAGTAGTAACAGCCAGAGGTGCTGCCAATAGCGATACAAGTCACCCATGGCCCTAAAGGCCGCAAAGGGATTAGGGTCGGTGTAGTTTTGCAAAAAACCGAGATACATATCCCGCCAGAACAACTGCTTCCAAACTAGGGTTTCATGCAAACCATCAAAGGCGGTTGCCGCCAGCATAAACAACACAAAAACCAATAAACTAAAATGCTCTGCAGTACCCGACAGAAGCCCACTAAACGGCATTCGCAATTTAACCACACCGTGAACACGCCCTTCCCCCGCCACGCCTCGCTCTGCTGGCACATAGTTGACCGGGGCCATTAAGGCAATCAAGCGGAAAAAGACACTGAGAAAATCAGCATAGTGAAACCAGTTTTTAAGGCCAAAAAAAGCCACTCCGACAAAGTTAATAAGACCATAACTAATCAGCATCACAGCTAATAAATATGGCCCGCTATTAGCAAATAATTCGATAGTGATGAATACAAAATAAAAAACCAACGCCGGCCAATACGCTAACTGTGGCGGGTAGGAAAAAGTATTTCGGCCATAACCAGGCAGTAAAAACTGAAACCACTGGCACAACACTTTATAGGGATTAATCAAAGTAAAGACATTGCCCACTAAGGCGCTTAAATAGGCAAATCCCACCATGACGATTATCCAGAAAAACGTCATATTGAAATTGCCGTAGGAACTTTTGGTGCCCAGCAAGCCGGTGGCAATACACAGCAATAAGCTGGCAACACTCAGTAGGCGCGCGATGTTTGGCAGGTACAAACGTCGCGACAAGACCAGCGCAGTACTTTGGGAAATATCACGGCTCCACGGCTGAGCCTGAGCTTCGCCATAACGAACCAGATAGGCCACTACGCCAAAAGATGCCAGCAACGCCGCACTTGCCGCCCAGCCATAGAGCCAAAAAGGCAGTGGCAGGCTGTACACAGTGCCGAAAGAATGCGCAAATACAGCGCTAGGCCAAAGCAGCAACAAAGCCACTGCTCCCGCAACTACTGATTTCAAATGGCGATCACTCTGGTTTAAATTCACGACATTACAGCCCTAGTATTTTTAGATCGCTTAAATCTACTTTGCACCATTGAGCAAGTGTAAACTCGCCCTCAATTAGCTGTTAAACATACGCCATTTTATAAGTTAAATCATAAGCATAGGTGAAAAGTAGAATATTCTCAGCTAATTTTCTCTAACAAGCTTTGATGAGCCCTAAGCATGATTACAAATTGCTAATCTTCCAGCCTTTCAAATCATGCTGGAGGCATTTACACTCAGGCCTCCTATCAGTTGCGGACCTTCTACATGCCGTCAAACGACGCTCAACGCCAACAGTTACAGCGAATTACCCGCCAACTGAGCTCCATTTTGGAAACCAGTCAAACCTTGGGCGGCAGTAACACCGAGCTTGACCAACTTGAAGCTTCACTGAATCAGCTTATTGAGCAGGTCAAACCTCTAGGCAACCGTAAGATGCTTGAATTTTTTAATGCAGATTATGGTGATGATTTGCGTAAAATTCTGCCCTGTAGTCCAGTTAGTGGTTATTTCAATCCAATGGCACCTGAATTCAAGATCTACCAGAAAGATAATATCGTA
>JBLHPB010000064.1:0-16019 GCA_047624025.1 Zhongshania sp. | reverse complement strand
AAAACCGTAAGCGTCTCACGCCCAGCGATATCGCTGAGTTGCCCGAGCCATTGGTCTTCGCCAACGACGTTAGCGAGATATTGCAGCGGCTTGATCGCCATGGCGTTCGCTATTTTGGTCGCGCGGACGTGCAGCTTATCTGGCCCGTCAGTAGACCGCAGGCGCTGCAAATGCTGGAGTATTTTTGTGGCTATTTACTGCCTCATTTTGGTCGATTTCAGGATGCCATGACCGCGGAGGGAAGCCAGCGCTGGAGCCTGTATCATTCGCGCCTATCCTTTGCTATCAATGCGAAAATTCTTCACCCACGTCAGGTCATCGATGCTGCGCTACAGGCTTTTGAGGCCAGTGAGGGGGCGATTGATCTGGCTCAGGTAGAAGGCTTTATCCGGCAGATTCTGGGTTGGCGAGAATTTGTTCGGGGTGTGTACTGGGCCAATATGCCGGGCTATGCGGAGTTGAATAGCTTAGGTGCCGAGCGACCACTACCTGATTATTTCTGGACGGGCGAAACTAAGATGCGCTGTTTGTCGCAGGCCATTGGGCAGTCGCTGGATTATGCTTACGCTCATCATATTCAGCGGCTGATGGTGACCGGTAATTTTTGTCTCCTTACCGGCATCGATCCCAAGGAAGTGGATGGGTGGTATTTAGGTATATATGTGGATGCGCTGGAATGGGTGGAGATGCCAAACACTCGGGGCATGAGTCAATATGCGGATGGCGGCTTGGTGGGGACTAAAGCCTACGCAGCAGGCGGTAATTACATCCGTAAAATGAGTGATTACTGCGGCGACTGCCACTATCGTGTACAAGATAAAATTGGTGATACCGCGTGTCCGCTTAACAGCTTATATTGGCACTTTATGCTTTCTCATCGCCAAAGGTTTAGCAAGAACCCGCGCCAAAGTATGATTTATAAAAACTGGGATAAAATGCCCGAAGAAACTCGGCAGGCGACACTGGCGCGCGCCCAGTGGTGTCTCGATAATATCGAAGAGCTATAGTTTAATTCCAGCGCCGGTAATATATTGTAGCGAGTCAACTTTGCCGGCTGATTCCCAGTCATAGTGAGCTTGAACGTCACTTTGCTATGGTTTGGCTGGCTTGAATTTACGATGTAAGCTCCAGCGTGCTAGGATTGTCGCACCAATAATTCAGAGCATATTCATATGCCAGATTTTCTCTACCACAGCCGCCGGCTATTACTTTCTTACGCCATTGAAGGACTACTGCGCTTTGTGTATTGGCGTAAAAAACGTCGCCATAGTACTGGTCAGGTAAGCGCTAGCGCGGCGCTTGCCAAGCCTATTCCAGAACATCCGCAAACCCCAGAAGATTTTAGACCGCTTGAGAATGCGTGTTTCCAAAATCCCTATCGTTTTTACGCTATGTTGCGCGAGCAGTATCCAGTTTATCGCTTGCAAAATGGTATTTACTGTTTATCCCGTTACGATGATATTGCCTTTGTTTGCCGTAGCAACGAGCTATTTTCGTCTACTCATCAGGGTGCCATTGTTGGCTTGAAGCCACATCAGAGTGTAATCGAAGAGGGTCGAAAACACGATCGTCTAGCCGCCTTGGGTTTAACGCCCTGTGATGTATTGGCCGTGGCTGATCAGCCGCAGCACAGCAATGATCGCAAGGTGGGGCATAAAGGCTTGAACTCGCGCTTCGTTAAAAGTCTTGAGTCTGAGATCGAATCCCAGTGTCGCCTGCTGATGGATAAGTTTGTAGACAGCGGTGAAGTGGAGTTTATGCAGCAAGTAGGGTGGCGGCTGCCAATGCAGATTATCATCAAGCTACTGGGGTTTCCCGCCGAAGACTATGACAAAATTAAATACTGGTGTATGCACACAATTTCTACCCAAAGCGGGGTGGCCAGCTCGGTGGACGTTGCCAAAAGCCGTGCCGAGATTCTGGTGTTTATTCGCTACTGTTGGCAGCAGTTGGCGATTGCTAAGAAACACCCGCGCGACGATCTTTGCGGCGTCTTTGTTAAGGCGGTGTTAGATCCAAGTAATCCAATGACAGATCAGCAGGCGGTGAGTAGTGTCTTTCAGATGCTCGTTGCGGGCAGTGACTCCTCAGCCACCAGTATGGGTAATGCCCTAAAGCTGCTCATTGAAAACCCTGAGGTTGAAGCGGAAATAAGGGCAGATTTAAGCAAGCTAGATAACTTTATTGAGGAGGTTTTTAGGCTTGAAGCCGCGTTTCAAGGACATTTTCGCTGGACTAAAACTAACACGGTATTACACGGTGTTGAGTTGCTAGCGGGCAGTCGTATATTTCTAATGTGGGCGGCTGCTAACCGCGACGAATCGGTGTTCGAAAATCCTGACAAGGTTGATTTAAACCGCGCAAACGGTAAACGACACCTTACCTTTGGTCACGGCATTCACGCTTGTATAGGGCGTGAACTGGCGCGTAGCGAGATTCGGATTGTGCTGCGAGCGTTTTTATTACGCACCAAAAATATGACAATAAGTGGTGACGCGCCGTTTGTCGCTTCGATGTTTGCTCATACTTTACAAAAACTACCGGTACGTTTTGATGTTGTTGTATCGGAGTCTCAGGATTGCGCGGCCTAATGGCCGCGACTATTATGTAATGGCTTGGTGGGCGATATAGGCGGTGACAAAGGCGGCTTCTTGAAAGCCTTTTAGCTCGGTATCGGCAAACGGAATTTGCAGAGGGTTTTCCCCCAAAACAGCTTTTGCCTGAGACGAGGTGATTACGATTACATCAATGTCTGCGATTAGCTGAATGCATGCTTCGAGCTTGAAGCTGACTGCACCACCCGCAAACTTACCTTTTGGTAAACGACCCTTGATTGCGATTTTGTCAACTTTATAGTCTTTCATCAGTTGCACGAAGGCGGCTTGAAATTGCTTTATATCATATTGATTGTGTTCTTTGGGTATGCTCAATCTACGCGCCCGGCAGTCCGGTATATTAAACTGTTGGTTTTCTAAATTAAGTAAACAGACAACAGCATCGCTGCCGGTAAGTTCCACGCCGCAAATTCTCATTTTGTTTTCCTCGTGTTGGTTGCTGATATTCAGTTGTAAGCGCGAAGCGTTATTAGGTTCCGCAAAAGGTATTCTGCACCTCTTGCCCTGGTTTTGGTGGCATGGCATAGCGCAGATTGGCTGGGTCAAGCTCATGGGGCTGGGCAAGTACATCGACCAGTTGATGGAAGTAACTGAAATCGCCCTCGGTTTCGGCTGCGGCAATGGCTTCTTGAACCAGGTGGTTGCGGGGTATGAAAACTGGGTTGGCCAGAAACATGATCGATTGGCGCTGGGACGGTGATTGCGAATCCTCAATTAAGCGCTGACGCCATTGCTGTAGCCAGGGGCTAAACGCTTCACCGAATTCATAAAGTTCGCGAATACTGCTATTGATGCAGGCAGTCTCATTGGCCAGTTCGGCCAAGCGACGGAAGCACAAAGTGAAATCCGCTTTCTCCTGTGCCATTAGGCGCAGCAGTTCCTGGTAAAGGGCATCGTCTTCGGTCTTGAATTCGGCAAGACCGAGCTTGTCTTTAATAATATCCTGATAAGCGCTTAGGAATAGCTCAGGGAAGGTATTAATCGCCTCTTGGACTTCTTGCAAAGTGGTGTCTTCGCTGTGTTTGTCTGTGCCAAGTATTAGCATTAGCGCTTGGGCGAGCTGGGCCAGGTTCCAGTGGGCAATGCCGGGTTGCTTGGCGTAAGCGTAACGACCTTGCTGGTCGATGGAGCTGAATACGGTTGCCGGGTCGTAGGCGTCCATAAACGCGCAGGGACCATAGTCGATGGTCTCTCCGCAGAGCAAGATATTGTCAGTATTCATGACGCCATGGATAAAACCGATGGCCTGCCATTTTGCAATCAACTTGGCCTGAGCCGCAATGACTTCATGGAGCATTGCTAGTACCGGAGTGGCGCTATTTTTTGCATTGGGGAAGTGACGATCTATCACGTAGTTGCTTAATAGCTTCAGCGCTTCAGCGTCTTCTTTGCCAGCAAAGAATTGCAGGGTGCCGATGCGAATATGGCTTTTGGCTATACGGCTGAACACCGCCCCCGGCAGGGCTTGATCGCGGAACACTAATTCGCCGGTGGTAACGGCGGCTAGGGCGCGAGTGGTAGGTATATTGAGTGCGGCCATCGCTTCGCAAAGAATGTATTCCCGAATGACCGGCCCCAGCGGTGATTTGCCATCGCCGCCTCTTGAATAGGGTGTGCGTCCAGAACCCTTGAGTTGCCAGTCATAGCGTTGGCCATCGCGGTCGATAAGTTCGCCCAATAATATGGCGCGGCCGTCGCCAAGCTGGGGATTCCAGCCGCCAAATTGATGGCCGGCATAAACGGTGGCAATACTGGCGGCCCCCTCGGGGACACTATTACCGGCAAGGCAGGCGATACCCTCGGCGGATTGCAGCCAAGCGGGATCTAAGCCGAGCTGGAGGGCGAGTTCATTGTTTATCCGGATTAGCCCCGGCTTTTCCACTGGGCTTGGCGCTTGCGGGCTGTAAAAGCGCTCGGGCAGCGTCGTGTAGCTATTGTCAAAGCGGGGGCTGGAAATTGGGGACATAATTAAACCTGAGTAAATCTGTAAGACCTGCCGGGTTGGCTATGCTTCTCTGCGTGCTGAGGCGGCTCGTTGCGTGGTCATCACTGAGAATGAATGGGATTGTAACTCAATGGCGGTAATTTTCCTTGTTTGGCAAGAGACATCGCCTGCAGGGAAATACGCGACGGCAGCTTCTATACCAAGTAATATTAGCAGTATTGAGGCAAATAAATCTCCATATTCATTTGTTTAGCTAGCCTTAAGATC
Organism: Zhongshania sp.; assembly: GCA_047624025.1. Classification (GTDB taxonomy): domain Bacteria; phylum Pseudomonadota; class Gammaproteobacteria; order Pseudomonadales; family Spongiibacteraceae; genus Spongiibacter. The sequence continues at coordinate 11,192 of JBLHPB010000064.1, read as the reverse complement.
ACAATGACACATAGTTAGTCGCTCTATTCTAATAAAGGATTTATTGTCAATGCACTGGTTTAAGCGCTTGTTCTTTATCGTTTGCCGACTTCTGGTTGCGCCATTTTTGGCGGGTATAAAGCCAAAGCTGGTGCAGTTTGACCAGAGTTTGCACGAAGAATTGAGTGGCAAGCCGGTCTGCTATGTACTGCGTCAGTACAGCTGGACAGATCGATTTCTACTGGAACGGGTATTTAAAACACATAAACTGCCGTCGCTGCGGGCGACTCCGGGTAAATTGCCAGGTTCGGAACGTGCCGCCTGCTTGTATTTGCCGGTATTGAACGGCGAGCGCGGCGGCTCTCGTGGTCAGCAGACGATGGCTGCCTTGATCGCTCAAGCTGCCCAGGGTGACTACCCTCTACAAATTGTGCCAGTCTCCGTTTTTTGGGGTCGCAATCCCGGCAGTGAAACCTCCTTCTTTAAATTATTACTCGGTGACGGTGTCGGAGGCGGTGCCTTCCGCAAGCTGGTGGTTATTATTGCTCAGCGCCGTAATGTCCTCATTCATGTAGCTCAACCTCTGAGCTTTAATACTTTTGTTAATCGCAAGCAAGATCCAGAAGCCGCAGCAGCGGTCATGGCGCGCTTGCTGTCGTTTTATTTTTCCCGGCGTGCTACCGCTAGCCTAGGGCCGCAATTATTGTCGCGGCAGCAGATTATCAATGTGGTGTTGCGGCGTCAGAATGTGCGCGATGTCATCGCCCAAACCCTTGAGTCCTCCGACGAGAAAGAAGTAGTACTGCGCAAGAAAGCCAGAAAAATGGCGGAAGAAATCACCGCTAACTATGACGATCGCATCATAAGAGCGCTGGAACTGCTGCTTAAGGGCGTGTTTAGCAAAATTTTTGGTGGCTTAAACATTCATCATGTGGCGCGCCTGCGTGAAACTGCCAATAGTCGGCAATTGATTTATATGCCTTCGCACCGCAGCCATTTTGATTATTTACTGATTTCTTACACGCTCTATACGCAGGGTTTAGTCGCACCCCATATTGCCGCCGGAGTAAATCTTAATTTCTGGCCGGTGGGTGGCTTGCTGCGACGGGCCGGCGCATTTTACATTCGCCGCAGCTTTACCGGTCAGCCGCTTTACACTGCGGTGTTTAAATCTTATCTGGATGTGATTTTGAGCCGAGGTTATCCCGTGGAGTTTTTCCCCGAGGGTGGCCGCAGTCGCACCGGGCGATTGCTACCACCAAAGAAAGGTATGCTGAAAATGACGGTGGAGAGTTTTCTGCAACAACCAGGTCGCTCGGTAGCCATGGTGCCCATCTATATTTGCTACGATAAATTGGTGGAAAGCGCTTCTTATGTTAAAGAGTTAGGCGGCGCGGTAAAACAGAGTGAATCCGCCGGAGGCTTGCTCAAAGCCCGTAAGATTTTTAAATCCTCCTATGGCAGTCCCCATGTCGCCTTTGGCGATCCATTGAGCCTGGATGAGTGCTTTAGCTTGATAGAGCCAAATTGGCGCAAGCTGGCGCAGCAGGGTGAGCGCAGCTTTGTGCCTGCGGTTATCGATTACATTGCTCAGGAAAACATGGAGAGGATTAACGCCGCGGCAGTGGTCAATCCCATTGGCTTGGTGTCCATGATTCTGCTCTCCAGTCCGCAACGAGCAATGGCTGAAGACGAGTTATTGGTACAGATTGATTATTTTGTTGCGCTATTAAAGCGTCGGCCCTATAGCCCCGATGTGACCTTGCCGGAGGGTAGCTCCACGGATATTTTTGAACAGGCTGCCAGAACCGCAGGCCTGTCGCGCATAGACCACCCTTGGGGACCGATTATCACGGCGACAGGAAAGGAGGCGGTGATGTTGACCTACTACCGTAACTCGGTCATGCATGTGTTGGCACTGCCTAGCCTGATTGCGCGATTTTTTCGGCATGGTAAGAGGGTGAATGAGGCAGAATTGATTGAAGGCTGCGTGTTACTTTACCCCTTTGTAAAACAAGAATTGTTTCTACGAGTGCCGTTGGCAGATTGCGCTCAGGCCGTTACCGAGCACATTGAGAACCTGCTGGCACTGAAGTTATTGCATCGCGATCCTGATGACAGCACTATGCTATGCCGTGCCGATGTGGGTACCGAGGCTTATGCGGTGATGACTGGCCTGGGCCGTATACTGCGTGAAACCTTTGAGCGCTATACCATCACCAGTTTGCTGCTGGTGCAGGATATTTCTCAAACCGCAGCGCTACGCAAAGACGTGGAGCAGCGCACCATAGAAATGGCTCAGCGTTTGGCGATACTCAGTGGCCGCGAGGCTCCTGAGTATTTTGATAAAAATCTGTTCCGAGTTTATATGGATACCCTGATTCAGCAGGGCTTGCTGGATATCGAAAGCCGAGATGAGGGTGAGTTTTTGCGAGTGAATAAGCGACTTGAGGCATTGTCCCGGCGCTGGGTGGCGTTGCTAGGCCCGGATGTACAGCAGAGTATGCAGCAACTTATTCGCAAGCCCTTGATGAGCGAAGTATTATAAGCGGTTTGAACAGTTCTTTTACATGTAACTAAAGGAGAGGAAAAGATGGCATTAGTCGCAGTAGTCATAAGCCTGATTTTATTGGAATACTTTGTTTTTATCATGATGGTGGGCAGTGTCCGAGTTAAATCCGGGGTTAAGGCGCCAGCGATGACCGGTGACCCAAAGCTTGAACGGATGTTACGGGTTCAGCTCAATACCCTTGAGCAAATCGTCATTGTTATTCCTGCCATGTGGATTTTTGCCCTGTATGTTAATGCGGCCGCGGCGGCCGGGCTTGGCTTGGTGTTTGTGTTGGGCAGAGCGCTGTATTGCAAGGGCTACCTCGAAGCAGCTGAGAAGCGCAGCCTTGGTTTTGGTGTGGGTGGTTTGGCAACGATCGTTCTCGTCCTCGGCAGTATTTTTGGCAGTGTTGTCGCAGCACTGTAATCTAGGCTGCTGGCCCGGCAAGCTCCGGGCCGATTTCCATTTGATAAAACCTCTTCCTACCCTTGGCCACTCGCTCAAATGGACGATGCCAGATGTTATTAAAACTGCGATTATCGTCCTCAAAGTAGCGCCATAACTAGCTACGCTAGCAATATAAATATAATCAGAGAGATCAAGATGCAAAAACTAAGGCTTCAGTTATCCTATTTGGCGGCAGCTGTACTGGGCGTGGCTTCAATGTCGGTTTCAGCAGGCAATGAGCTGGCCCTGGAAGAGATTTTGGTTACCGCTGAAAAACGTGAAAGCTCCTTGCAGGATACGCCTATTTCGATATTGGCTTTTTCCAGTGAGCGTCTAGAGCGTTTCGGGATTAACGATCTGGGCGATATCGCCGGTTTGGCTCCGAATGTGACCATCACGCCATTTCCCAATAGCCGCAGTTCGCTGGTGGTGTTTATGCGCGGCGTCGGCAATAACGACAGTCAATCTACCCAGGACCCCGCAGTGGGTATTTATCTGGATGGTGTCTATGTGGCGCGCAGCGTTGGCTTGACTAGCGATGTGGCTGATTTGGAGCGTATTGAAGTTTTGCGCGGCCCCCAAGGCACCTTGTATGGCCGCAACACCACAGGTGGTGCGATTAATCTTATCACCGCCAAGCCCGCGGAAGAATTTGCCGTCAGTCAACAGTTCAGCGTGGGTAATCGCAACCATAGGCGCAGCTTAAGCAAAATTGAAACGGGTGAGTTTGAAGGGGTTGCGGGAAAACTGACGTATCTGGAATCTAGTCATGATGGCTGGGTTGAAAACACCGGCGATGGACAAGATTTTGGCGAGGAAGACAAGCGCGCTGGCCGTGCCGTATTACGCTGGGATGTTAACGAGCGTGTTGCAGTCGATTATGCCTATGATTTTTCTAATATTGATGGCCCACAACATTTCTATCAGACCACCTCATCGACGGGCAATGCACTGCCTTCCAGCGAACAGCGTAGTGATACCGGCAGCTGGAATGGCGGTGTAGAGCCAAGTCATACTGAGATCAGCGGTCACAGTTTGATTGCTAGCTGGGATACCCCTTGGGGGGTGTTGAAGTCTATTAGTGCTTATCGTGATTTGGCTGAGGATATTGTTCAGGACTACGGTGGTGGTCAGCCGGGCTTTAAAATTCGGGTGGATATCGAGCAGGATCAGCTTTCCCAAGAACTTCAGTTTGTTGGCGATGCGGGTGAGTCTTGGCGTTATGTGACTGGTCTGTATTACTTTAAAGAGCACGGTAGCGAAAAAGAAACCGATACGGTACCGGTGCCAATAGCCGTTCCGGGAAATCCGCTATTACCCCCCACGTTGACCACGGTAACGCTGGAAGATCGGGAGATTTATTCTACCTCGCAAGCCTATGCGGCCTACGGCCAATTAACGTGGTCGCCAGCCATGCTAAACCATGACCTGGATGTGACCTTGGGCGGACGGTATACCGTAGACAAGCGCAAAGCCCGCAAAGACAGCGAAATATATTTCACCAACGGCGAGCAGAAAGATGACAGCCGCTGGAGCAACTTCAACCCCAGTCTGACCCTGGATTACAGCTGGACGGATGATTTAAGTACGTTTGCCAAAGTTGTCACGGCCTATAAATCCGGTGGTTACAATGTGCGCAGTACCGAAGATGGCTTTACGCCACCTTTTGATGAAGAGCATCTGGTGTCTTACGAATTGGGACTGAAGTCTAGTTGGTGGAATAATCGCTTAAGTGTTAACGCATCAGCCTTCCGAGCTGAATATAAAGACTTGCAGCTCCAGCAGATTACCAATAACGCCACCATATTCTTGACTGATGTGTTTAACGTCGGTGAGGCCCAAATTGACGGCTTTGAACTGGATATTATGGCGGTATTGGTTCGCGGACTCACCATGCAGTTGTCTTATGGTTATACCGACGCCGACTTTATTGAATATATTGATCAGCGCGGTGGCAGTAGTACCGAAGGTGAAAATGTCGCCGATCAGGCTGAGATGCCCTATGCGCCAGAACACAACTACACCCTTGGTTTTGAATATCAGCGCGGGCTTGGTGATGGTCCGTTGATGTTCACTGCCAGTGTGGATTATCAGTGGACTGATGAGCGTTACGGAACAGCCTTTAATGACGATAGGGAAGGTTTCTTTCTGGATGACTACGGCCTGCTGAATGCTCGTCTGGCGCTGACAGATATCGCTGTGGGGCCTGCAAATCTCAGCTTGGCATTGTGGGGCCGCAACTTAGACGATCAAGAGTACAAGGTGCACGCCATCAGTCTAGGGGCTTATCATGCGGGTTATTTTGGCGAGCCTAAGAGTTATGGCATTGATCTGACGCTAAATTTCTAATGATGTGTATAGACTTTGTCACGCACTGATGGATTTAGCTCTTCCTGCTAGCATGGCTCAGTATGCAAACTGAGTCATGTCTTCTGCTGTGTTGTCCCCTAGAAACCTGATGTTGGCTGTTAAGCAGCTAAACATTCTTTAAAGTGTGTTTATTTCCGCTACTCGCGCTTATTTTCGTCAGTAATATTGCGCTAGTCGCTATTATTATGGGGCAGTTGGACAGGTAATTACTGCTGCTGGCGGAGCAGAATTTGAAAAGTGAATCTCGGGTTCAGGAGGTGAAGTTTCGCGCTGATATTGCCGAATTAACCCGTGATTTACCCTTTGTGGCATCGACGCCGCCGATGACGGGCGTCATCCGTTCTGTGGCGAACTCCAGTATGGACCCTGTCGATGGCTCCACTGACGAAATGTGGTTGAAGCGTCTAGCGGGTATATACAGTGGGATGCTTAATGCCAATTCAGCGAATGTGCAATTACGTTTAATCATAGCCACCGGCCACGAAATACTGAGAGTGGGTCGCTCTGGTTTGAATAATGCGATCAGGGTGGTGCCGGAAGCGGAGCTGCAAGATAAAAGCGGGAGCCAGTGTTTTATCGATCCAGCGGCGATGGCTGCTGGCCACATCTGTTTATCTGATATTGAGTTAAATCGTGAGTTTGGTCAAATTGCGACGCCTCAGCTTCCAGTGATACGTGCAGCTACTCCGCTATACATACCCAGCGGTAGCTTGCTTGGTATTGCCGTGATCAATCAAAGCTTACAGAGCAGCTTTAGTGAGTTGCAAAATATTGTTGAGGATAGACGCGATTTTTATGTGGCCAATGATAAGGGTGAATATCTATTACACCCTATGGAGTGGTCAAGTAAAACTGGCCACGGTTTAGTGGCTAATCCAATACTGCCCCTCGGCTGCATTTGGACTTAAACCACGGTTATGCTGATGTGGTCTTGTTTGGCTATAATATCCAACCAGGTATTCCGTAATTGATTGCTGAGCATCAGTAAAATTTCGATAGCCCAAACGTTGGTACCCATTCTGTTTTCAAGCTCCGGTAATATATGCTTAGAATCAACATTAGGTGAAGGATCCATATTCATTTTCACCCCAAGGGATATTGGGAAATGAGTAAGCTTACATCAATAATGCTGGTCGATGATTGCAAGGCAACCAATTACCGGTATCGGCTAGTGATAGAAAAATATGGCTGCGCCGAATCCGGGGTCGAAAAATATAACGGACGCGAGGCCCTTGATTATTTGACTACCGAGATAGATGGCAACTGCCCCCAGCCGGAGCTGGTGTTTCTGGACATTAATATGCCGGTCATGAATGGCTGGGAATTTCTCGAGGATTATACAAAACTGCAAATCGGCCAACAAGCGGGCGCAGTAGTGGTTATGCTGGCCGCCTCACTGAATCCTGATGACAGGCTAAAGGCTGATGAGCGTGATGATGTGACGTCTTTTTCGACTAAGCCTCTCACCATGGAAAAACTGCGTGAAACTCTTGATAAATTTTATCCCGAGTTTGCCTAAACGCCGTTAACCGATGCTTGCTCCGTCGATGCCGAAGAGGGCGTCAATTCTTTTTCTCGTTTCTGGCTACGCTATCTTTCCTTTAAGTCCCGTCATAAAACTGCCTTAAAACAGACGCCTGTTTGTCATTACTTGTCGCTAGTCTTTCTTTAAATGTGTAACAAAGGCATAGCGCATGCAGGCAAAGCGGCGTTACAAAACTGTATGGCTTTCTGATATTCATTTGGGTTTTAAAGATTGCCGAGCCGACTATCTTCTCGATTTTCTTTCCCAATTAGAGTGTGAAACCCTCTATCTACTTGGCGATGTGGTCGACTTGTGGGCTTTGAAACGTAGCTTCTTTTGGCCAGCCAGTCACTATGAAGTGGTGCGTCAGCTCTTCAAAATGGCAAGTGAGGGTACCCGGGTGGTTTATATTCCCGGTAATCATGATGAGCCACTACGTGACTATGTTGGTCATATTCTGGGCCCCATCGAAATAAAGCGCGAAGCAATACATACCACAGTAGGCGGCAAGCGTTTGCTTATGTTCCACGGCGACTGTCTGGACGAGCATATTAAATTACGCATTTGGGAGCACTTCCTCGGTGATCCCGCCTACGATTTTTTACTTTTCCTCAATCGCTGGGTGAATTTCTGTCGCCGCCGCTTTGGTCGTAATTACTGGTCTCTGGCGACCTATATCAAACAGCACATCCCCAGCGCCAAACAAGTGATTAAGGCATTTGAGATAGCTGCAGTTAAGGAGGCGTCTAGGCGAGGCCTGGACGGGGTGGTTTGTGGGCATATTCATCAACCGGCCCTTAGTAGGGTTAATGGATTGCTGTATTGCAATGACGGTGACTGGATCGAGAACTGCACGCTGCTGGGCGAAACCCATGGTGGTAACTTTGAGTTGCTGCAGTGGACTGAGCATCAAACCTTGTTGCAGAGCATGGCGGCTGATGGTGGGCCGGTTCGAGCGGATGTTATACCGCTGCGTAGGGCAGGATAGTAATAAGTGTGAACAGGTCTAGGAGTAATCTATGATTTCAGTTGATGCAGTTATTGACGAGCAATTTCCGGGTATTTCCAAAAACAGTCCGAGGATAAAGAAAACCTTGTCGGTGCTCTTGAAATACCTTTTCCACGAGGCAGAATTTAAACAATTTGAACGGGATTACCCATACTTACAGGGCTTGGATTTTGTCGAGAAAGGTTTGGAATATTTTGATTTTGGCTACGCCATTAGTGCCTTGGACAAGGAGCGAATCCCCGTCTCAGGTCGGGTGGTTATTATTGCCAACCATCCTATTGGAAGTTTGGATGGCTTGGCTTTATTGAAGCTGGTATCTGAGGTTCGTTGCGATGTGAAAGTGGTTGCCAACGAATTACTCTACGCCATCAAGCCGCTGCGCTCGCTATTGTTGCTAGTGGATAATATGAGTGGCAAACGCAATCGCAAAGAAAATTTACAAGCCATACATCGTCATTTGAATGCCGAAGGCGCGGTAATTATCTTTCCCGCTGGTGAAGTTTCGCGCTTCAGCCCGTCTGGTGTTCGTGATGGTCGCTGGCGCAATGGTTTTATTAAATTTGCCAGTAAAGCCGGGGCGCCAATTTTGCCGGTGCATATCAATGCCCGTAATTCAGTATTTTTTTACGCCCTGTCGATTTTGGCTAAGCCCTTGTCTACTTTATGGTTAATTAGGGAGATGTTCAAACAAAGTAATCGCACGGTGCGGGTGAGTGTTGGTTCGGCGATTGAGGCAGCGGTGTATCAAAATTTACCGCTGACCGCCCCGGCAAAAGTTCGCTTGTTTAAAAAGCATATATATAAGCTGGGCGGTCGCAAGCGTGGTGGTGAGCCGTGTTTTATGTCAGCGGCCAAAGCCGTCGCCCATCCTGAAGATCGCCAGGAGTTACGCCGCGCAATTCGCTGTTGCGATCATTTAGGCAGCACTCGCGATGGTATGGAAATATACTGCTATCAATATAGTGGTGACTGCACCGTGATGCGTGAGATTGGCCGCTTACGTGAAGTCAGTTTTCGGGCCGTGGGCGAGGGCACTGGGCGCCGTCGTGATGTGGATGGCTTTGATGCCTACTATGACCACATCGTGTTGTGGGATGAAAATCAATTGGAATTGGTTGGCGCCTACCGGCTAAAGCGAGTGAGCAGCCTCGAAGACGGCCAAACTCTGTACAGTGAGTCCTTGTTTGACTATCAAATACCCTATGCGCAAGCGTATTTCGAGCTCGGTGCAGAGCTCGGGCGAAGTTTTATACAGCCACGTTACTGGGGCCGCAATGGCCTAGACTATCTGTGGCAGGGATTGGGTACGTATTTACAGCGCCACCCAGAAGTACGTTATTTATTTGGCCCGGTGAGTCTGAGTGACAGTCTGCCTAGAGGGGCTAAAGACGTACTGATTCGGTTTTATCAAACTCATTTCCCCTCGCCACAATCTTGGGCAGTGGCGAAAAGTCCTTATCGTCCGGAGCCAGTCAAACTCAGCTTTAGTGGTGAAAATTACCGCGAGGAATTTACCGCGCTTAAACAGGCTTTGGCTGAACAAAGCTGCACAGTACCAACGTTATACAAACAGTATACCGAGCTTTGTGAGCCCGGTGGAGTGAGCTTTGCGGCCTTTAATATTGACCCTGACTTTGCCGATTGCATCGATGGTCTGGTCTTGGTCGATCTGAATTTAATGAAAGCCGCGCGTCGCAAACGCTATCTCGGTGCGCAGCTACCGGATGTATCGGCAGCGTAAAATAATTAATGACAACTCATGTGCGTCGTTTTGACCGGCCGCGCCAATGCGTCTTTACCGACTTAAGGGCGCCTTAATACTAACTCGCTCGACTCTAAGACCCTTTCGGGTCGTACCCTGGCTTGTATTGTGGAATGTTCACGCTACAATCGTCCCCAGCAAAGGTGCTCTGTAAAGAGATAATCCGGAAGTCTGGTAAATAACTACAAGTCCAGCGCTGCCCCCGTATCGGTAGATAAGCTATGTTTGCCATAACCACTTTGCTAAGGCATGGCAAGGGGCCAGCAGAGGAGATAATCCGCTTATAAGCCCGAAGACCGGCCCTTGATTCTATTCACACAATACATCGCACGGCGGGTGCGAGGAGCGTATACGATTAGCCAGTTTTTTGGGCCGCGTCCGGCTTGATACCTGCATTTATTTTTCCCATCTAATCCGGCGGCGATAGCGGTACTGTTTTTCAGCAGCCAAATAGCCTACAAGGAAGTGAGGCTTAATAACTCGCAGTGGTGCGCTTAGTGATTGGCTGAAACTGATTCGCGCGTAAAAATGTCGAGCAACCAGTCGGGGTCGTCAATGACAAGGTCATGGCCTGCGTTGGAGTGCAGCTGTAGAGGCCACTGATATTTTTGGGCAATACGCTCACTGCATTGTTTTGAAACCATTCTGTCACCGCAGCTACTGAGTACGGTACAGTTTGCATCGAGCATTGCTGTTGTGGCTGGTGAGTGAAAGCGAGCGGCGGCGAGCAGTTGGCGAATGACGTTTGATTTTTTTGGTGGTCGCATTTGGCGAAGCTCGCACCATGTTTGCAGGACTTGCAGATCATTCCCGTGCTTATTACTCACCATCTTTAGCGCCGTCATTTCTTGTTTTTTTACCGAGGGTGATAGCAAGGCAATTAGCGTCGACGCCAGTGATTGCCATGTTAGTCGATGATGTAAAGGGCAGTCTGCAGTACTGCTATTGATTAAAAAAACTGTGCCGATTTGCTGCGGTGAAGCAGCCAACCAATCTATTGCAAGCATACCGCCGAGTGACATGGCGATCAGTCCGAATTTTTCATTAGATTCAGTAATTGTCGACGGCAAGCGAGCCTGGACGTCTTCACGAATTGCGGCAATAGAGGCGGGCGACGTGCGCTGGTACTCACTGCCAAAGCCGGGAAGATCTATGGCATAGCAATGCCAGCCTAGCTCACGTTCACAGCGCGCGATAAAGTCGCCCCAGTGTCCCTGTTCGCGGCTTAGGCCACGCAGAAACACCCAGTGTTTGATGTTGTTATGGCTTACTGGTGCTTTACTCTCACTCACAGTTTGCGATACCACAGGCTTTGCGCTATTTGTTGCATTTCTCGCTCCTGCTCGCCATGTGGCTGCCATAGGCCAATGTTACGAGTGGCGGCCAGGAGAAAGTCCATAAGAAGCAAATGACCTCGTAATACCCGGGCATGCCGATGAGGCACCGTCGGGTTAAACAAACCGGCAAAACTGAATAACTGCTGGGGGTGCTTTTTGACCCACAGCCAAGAGCCTAATTCCAGGGTGAGAGGCAGCAGGCAGCTACCCTC
>JBLHPB010000063.1:0-16077 GCA_047624025.1 Zhongshania sp. | reverse complement strand
GGGGGTCGACCATCATGGCAAAACCCAAGCCCATGCCCATAGCAATTAATTGTCCAGCAAGGATAATCGCATCAAAAACCAGCTGGATAATAAACCCCAGACAAATCCCAATCAGTAATTCATTGGCCACCACCAAGACCATCTCAATGCCCAATAAGTTCATCGCTGGCGGCGCAGGTAACAGCGGCAGTAACACGGCAGTGAGAAAAACCGATAACATAATGCGGGCGCGGGCTGGAACATAGGCCGCACTGAAAAGTGGTGCCGTGAGCATGGCGCCAGTAATACGCACAAAGGGTAACCACGCCGCAGCCAGCATAGTGCTGAGCTCGGCTGCAGTGACCGCCATCATGACGGCTTCACCCCACCAGACTCGGGATCATTTCAATCATGTGGCGAGTGTAATCCACCAACTGACGCAGCATCCACGGCCCAGTTAAACCCAGTACCATTACCAACACGACCAGCTTGGGAATAAAGCTCAAGGTCATGTCCTGAATTTGAGTAGCTGCCTGGAACATACCAATGGCCAAACCGGCGGCGAGCGCCGACAACAACAATGGCGCAGCCAATAAGACTGTAACGTTCATGGCCTGACGGCCCAATTCAATTACCGTGTCTGCATTCATATCAGTGTACCGCCCATATCACAGCACCGTCGTCACTGGTAAAAGCTCGCGGCAAGAGAGCCCATAACCAGACTCCAGCCATCAACGAGCACAAATAACATAATCTTAAAAGGCAGTGAAATCATCATCGGTGACAGCATCATCATACCCATCGACATCAACACACTTGCCACCACCAGGTCGATCACCACAAAGGGAATAAACAATAAAAAGCCAATCTGGAAAGCTGTTTTTATTTCACTGGTCAGAAATGACGCCATCAAAATAGCAAAGGGCACATCTTCAGGTTTATCAAAATTATTCTGGCCGCTGATTTCGGCAAAGCGGGCAATATCTTCTTCACGAGTCTGACGCAGCATAAAAGCCCTAAAAGGCGCGAAGCCATTTTCCAGGGCCTTATCAAAGGTCATTTCTTCGGCAATATAGGGTTTAATCGCATCGTTATAGGCCATTTCTGCCACCGGCTGCATGATGAACATGGTCAGAAATAACGCCAAACTTAGCAAGATCTGATTCGAGGGAGTCTGCCCAGTACCCAGCGCCTGACGCAAAATAGACAGCACAATCATAATGCGGGTAAACGAAGTCATACCTAATAACAGCGCAGGTAACAACGTCAAGACCGTCATCACCGCCAACAACTGCAGTGACACCGTGTATTCTTGACCACCCGCCACCGTGGGTAATGAGGTCACTGCCGGCAGCGATAATTGCGCGGCATTGGCCAGCATAGGCAGGCCAGCCAGAGCGACTAAAAACAGAACCCCCAGTACGCGCTTCATCACACAGAATCCTTACTGGCAGCTTTAACCGTATTAGCCGGGAGACGATTCAGCAGTTTTGCAAAGGCAGACTCCGGAATATTCGCCGCGTCCTCTTTGGCCGATGCCCAGCTGTGCAAGGTATTGATCGAGGCCGAGGTGCAACCCAGTAGAAGCTTTTGATCACCGACTTGTACCACCAGCAATTTTTCTTTCATGCTCAGCGGTATTTGACCCACAATACTGACACCCGTCAGCCCATGCCCAGCCACCAAACGACTACGACGCAATAACCACACCACCGCGACTATACCTAGCGACACCAGTACTAGGCTGCTCAGTACCCCACTCACATCAAACTGCGAAACATTGCTCGCGGGCAAGGCTGGGGCAACTGAAGCTGCGACCTCCTTAACGGCTTCATCCGCCCAAGCGGGCAATACCACTAAGGTGCTTAAACTAATGAAAACTGCGCGGGGCAATGTTTTGGCAAACATCATTAGTTCCGCTCGCGCTCTTCATTGCCGACAACTTCAGTCAGCATGATGCCAAACTTGTCTTTCACCACCACGATTTCGCCGCGCGCCACTAATGTGCCGTTAACCAAAACATCTAGAGGCGTACCGGCGGCACGATCCAATTCAATAATAGCGCCCTGACTTAATTCGCGTAGATCGCGAATACTCATTTTGGTTCGACCCACTTCAACCGCAACATCGACATTGACATCCATAATCATGTCCAGGCTCATATCACTAGTCATCCGTCCACTCCCTGGCGCTGGCTTTGCGGGTTTTGCTGTTTGTTGCTGCGTACTACTTTCATTGAGTTCCTTAATTTCGGCGACTTCTGGCTTGTTGTTTTGATCTTCAGACATACGTCCTCCTCAGCGCGGCGCCCGGCGTTTGGGCACAGGTCCCTCCAGCCTTACAGCCAAATTACCTTGATGACTTCCGAAACGGCCACGCATAAACGGGGTTCCGTCGATTTCCAAAATCAATTCTTCAGGTGAGGGTATGTCAATAATATCGCCCACCTTGAGCTGCGATACTTTCTTTAAACTAAGCCGAGTTTGCGTCAGTACCGCAACCAGCTCGATGGGTGCCGACTCTAAACCTTCCAATAGGCTATCACGCCAATCTGCACTGGAAGCTTTATGCGGCGTTTTGGCGCTGCTGCCAAGACTATCACGCACCGCATCAATGGCACTCCAGGGCACAATTGACCACAGACCGCCGCTAAATTCGCCTATGGTTACCGTAAAGCGGGTCGCTACTAGTGAATCTGCGTCACTGATAGAATCCAGCATGCGCGGATCGTTATATTGTTCTTCAATCGTTGGCGGGATTTTAATCACCGCTTTCCACGCCGCGCCAATATCAGCCATCAGCGCGGTATTCAACATTTCCATAAAACTAAATTCAGATACCGACAGGGTTTCGCGATCGCCTTGATGAACGCCACCAGAGCCGCCAAAATAGCGATCCACCAATTGAAAAACCAAATCCGATTCAAAAGCCAAGAACATATTGGCGCCCGCCGGAAGGCCTTTAATGACCGAAATGCTGCAGGGCGCTGGCAGGGTATTGACCAGCTCGTCAAATTTCATGACCGTGATTTTATCGGTGTGCACCGACTCCACCGTGGCGACAAATTCCTGCATGCGGTCACGAGTAGCACCGGCAAATTGTGACTGAATGAGGGTTAAAGCTGGTATCAAACGCTGAACAGCATAATCCTGACGGGCAAGATTATATTTGGCTTTACCCGGCGCATTATCATCCTCGCCGGCCATCAACGCATCCAATTCTTCCGGATCCAGAACTCCACTCATGGTGCGGGCCTCATTGCACGACGAACTTGCTGAAATACACGGCGTCGACACCACCTTTGCCAGATTCTTCCTTGAGAACCGAATTGATCACTTCAAGGGCATCGGTCTGGATTTTTTGACGCTGCTCTACTGTGACAATCGCCTCGCGGTCCAAATTACTCAAGAGCATCAATAAATCATTGCGTATACGCGGCTCGTATTGTTCAACTCCAGAAAAGGTATCGTCACGGCGAGACATCAACTCTATTTCCACCATCAAAAAACGCGAGCCCCGCTCACCCTGGAGATTAACCACAAAATTGGGCGCCAAACTATAGTACTCAGGGGTTTTCATCGCCGGCGCCGCTGCCGGCGCCGGCGCCACAACTTCGGCACCCTCAACGGGTATCACCTCAGGCGCAGCGGCTTTAGTCAGCCACCACGTCGTTCCCACCGCAATTAACAAAACACCGACTGCGGCCACAATCAAAATAATCTTAGATTTCATAATTTGGTCCAAATACCGAACAGAAAAACCCTCGCTATGGATATAGCCAGAGCAAGCCTTGTGCCAGGGGAAATTATATCTATAAATCAGTAACTTAATATAGCGATAAATGCCTACGACAAAAATTTGGCAGACTTAAAGCGAGAATATTAGGCCATATCAAAGCACATGCGACGTAATACTGACACTGCTTATTCAAGACTCGATTTTTAGTCATTGCAAAGACCAAGCCGCTATCAGCAAGGATTTGTTCTCAGCTATGCTATACATTAATAATACTTAATACCTAAAAAGGCCCTAGTAACATGGCAGTGACTGACGCCAATGACTATGAAAAACTTGGCGTGTTCTACCTAGGCCGCCATCGACAAAATTCCAGTGATCGCTATAGACCCCAAAGGTGATTTCGGCAATCTCATGTTCAATTCCACCAGTATGCAGGGCGAAGACCTAGAGCTCTGGGTAGACCCACAAACTGCGGTTAACCAAGGCATGAGTGGCGCAAGGGCCTCAATGACTGGGGCCAGCCCCTCGAGAGAATCCAAGCCCTGCGCGATGCTGCCACACAGCTGGGATAGGGATGAGTCTCTGGATATTTCCGGCCTTATTAACGCCATTCAAACACTGCCCATGCGCAGTTTTGGCGTAATAAAAAAAACAGTCACAGGCCAGCCAACAAAAACTCGACACAGTATTATCTATTGGCAGCAGCCTACTCGGCGCCCTATTTGGTGGTCGCAAATTACCAGTGCCCGTCGCGCCGGCAGTGCTATGAGCAAAGCAAATCGTACCAGAAAAGAAAGTCAGGATGTCAAGAATGCCGAGGAGAATGCCGAAACCTTACAGGTACAATTAAAAAACCTAGAAGCCGAATTAAAAACTGAATTAGCTGAAATTGAGGGTCAATTTGACGCCCAGAAAGCAGAGTTAGAAGAGGTTTCCATTCGCGCTACCTCCAGCAATATTCATGTCAGCCTTTGCGGTGTGCTCTGGTAACCTTACTGGCAAACTAGCGATGGTTTTATTAAGAAAGCTTACTAAGAAAATATCAAAAAAGGCCTCTCAGGATTTCACCGAGAGACCTTTTTGAAAAATGTTGAGGGAGCTACGGATCGACTCGGCTAAGACTAAGCTTACTTGACCACTACAGCCGCTGATAACCAGCGGATATAGTTCTTACCGTAACTATCGCCTTAACTACCCCAGTTATAAATCAGGTCTAAACCATAGCTGCGGGGTTCGCCAAACATCACCGACCGATCGGCCTGAGGAAGATTATGGATATTATTAACACTGTATTCTTCGTTCAGCACATTTTTACTCCAAACAGCAATATTCAACCGTCCATCAAAGGCTTCAACCTCATAAGCGCCCAAGCGAGCATTCAACACGGCAAAAGAATGCATTTTGTCTTGTTGGTAGGTTGAGGTGGTAGCAAGTCCACCGCCATTGCGCTCATCAGTAAAGGAGTAGGTGGCATTAAAGGCCCAGCGTCCATAGCCTACGCTGTCAAAAAGCGTCCAATCCAAGGCAGCGGTATAGGCGTGTTCAGGCGCAGAATCAAACACAAAATTGTCTTCTACTTCTCCCGACAATGGGTTGCGGCTGGGGTTGATCTCTGCATCGAGAAAGGCATAATTCAATACTAGCAATAGGCCTTCACTCACCAGCCAAGTGCTATCCATCTCAAAACCCTGTAATACTGAGGAACCAGCATTGGCAACCGTGGTGTCACTTACCGCGCCTGGCACACTAAAATTGAGCTGTTGATTTTCAAATTTTTGGCGGAAGATATCAGCATTAAATTGCAAGCGATTCTGAAAAAACCGCGACTTCAAACCCAGCTCATGAGCTGTGACTTTTTCTTCATTAAAGCCATTGCGAAAGCGTTCAGCACCAGCGGCCGTAATTTCTTCACGAATATTAAAACCACCACTTTTATAAGCTTCAGACATTTTGTAGTAAGCATTAACATTATCGCTGATTTCAAATTCACTGATGAAAGTGAATGAATCATCGCTGAAGTCTTTATCCCCAGTTTCATCATAAAAGGCTTCTGGGAGCTGTGTGGCCGAATCAAGGTCATCACGATCTAGGTTGTCACCATCACCGGGAGTCACAATGAAGGAGATCTGACGTCGTGCAGAACGCGCCTTGCGATTGTCTTCTGAGTGACGAGCACCCAAGGTAAAGCTCAAACGGTCATCAAGAACCGGTGGCCGCCAGGTCATTTGCGCAAAAATCGCTGCCGCGGAGTTTTCAATAGCGTATTTAGCTTGGGTCATCACCTCAATACGCCTTGTGGTATTGTCCCCGGTGGCTGTACTGCCCAAAGGTGCAGACAATAAATGGCCAACCTCATCCGCACCGAAAGTGGCCGTTTCATTAAAGTAATATAAGCCGGTTATATAGCTAAGCCTGCTGTCAAACATATCCCCAGATAACTGCAGCTCATGTGAGTACTGGTCTTGCAAAATATCGGGGATAAATCCGTCGTACATCACACTACGACCCACACATAGCGGTGAGCATGGCGCAGCGCCGCCAGGGACAGCAGCCACAGGAAAACCAAAGAGAGGCTCATTATCCAAGCGATAACCATCGGTTTTCGCCCCAGTACCCAGGTTGGTCGGTGTACTGTCCAGCAAGTCTCGCATCGCAAAAATGTACTTCACTGCAGTGACTTCATCCAGCAGCCAGTCAACACTCAACTGGTGGCCTTCAATCACATTTCGAGCTTCGGGGATGTCCACCGCAGAGAAAATCTCATCAGGCAGACTTTCAGAAGGGTTATAATCAAAAAACTGTTGTGCGCCATTATTAATGAGGTTGTTAAATGCAACACCGGAACTCGTGCCACTCAAAGGCGACTTGGGGCTGGCCTGAGAATACGCCATATTGGTGTTATTGACTTCGGCCTTGTCATAGGCGTAATCCACATGCACCGTAGCCGTCACATCCCAGGCAAAATCGACGCGATAACCTTCGGTTTCATTATCACCAAAATCACCGCCCAAGCCAGAATTCTTGATATAGCCGTCAACACTCTTGCGGAAGTAGGAAATTTTGCCGGCCGCACCGTCCCACAGTGGCGTATTAAACATGGTCTTGCTGGTAAAAAGATTACGATCACCAAAGGTCAGTGACTGACGAAACTCTCTTTCATCTACATTCGGGCGACGAGTTATCAGGTTGACAGCACCACCGGTAGAATTACGCCCATATAAGGTCCCCTGTGGGCCGCGTAAGACTTCAATACGCTGCAAATCAGCAAGATCGGTGGCCAGTGCGGAAGATCGAGCGATATAACCACCATCAAGATAAACCCCAACTGGCGCATCCTGGGTTATTTGCGGGTCAATCAAACCAATACCGCGAATATAAATACGCAAAGTCGTGGTGTTAATAGGAAAAGGTTGAATGGTCATCGCCGGTACGTTGTTAGCCAGATCACCAACATTGCCGATACCCTCTCGCTGAAGCGCATCTTCATTAAAGGCATCAAGCGCGATGGGAGTGTCTTGCAAAGTGGATTGTTTCTTTTGGGCGGTAACCACCACTTCTTCGAGCGCGATTGGCTTTTTTTCAGCCAATACTGCCGGCGCCATGCAACTCATAAGGATTGCAGACACTAACTGTGTGCATCTTAGCTTCTTCATATTTTGACTTCCCGAGCAGAGCTTTAATTATAATTTTCAACAGTCTGAAGGTATCAAACTCTAGGCTTAAGGCTACCCACTCTATACGTCATTTCGGTTCAGTTTAGTAAACTTTTTCAATCATCGCTGACCTAGAGGGTCTAATCAGGTTTCCAGAGGGGGGTATTATTGTAGGTATATTATTAGGGGAAGGTTTAAACCAGTAAAGCACACTGCATCATCTCGAATACCTTTGCGAGCATATACCATAGCGGCTGCCCTAGTCATTCCCAAAACAGAGCACTAGGTAGTGCCGTATATAGGCTGAGGTGGCGCACTTTAAATGCCGCCACCGCCGCAGATGAGCAAAGCCACCTCTCCCAATAGCTTTACTCAGGCTAAAAGTCTCGGAGTCTAGATACTACTGACGCCTATAATTGACTTATATTTTCTGGAGTGAATGGCTTGAGCTGATCAATCTGGCCATTTTTCACTTTATTCACCCAGTCAGAGTTCGCTAGCAAAGCACGGCCAATCGCAATTAAGTCAAATTCATGACCGTTCATTTTTTCAAGCAAATTATCGATGTTAGCTACACCGGCACCTTCACCACGAAACGATGAAATAAACTCTTGGTCGAGCCCAACACTGCCGACGCTTATCGTAGGCTTGCCAGTAATCTTTTTAGTCCAACCTGCTAAGTTCATGTCAGACCCTTCGAATTCTGGCTCCCAGAAACGACGTTGACTGCAGTGAAATATATCAACACCAGCATCGCTTAAGGGTTTTAAGAACTCAGTCAACTCTTCTGGCGTATGCGTTAGGCGAGCTGCGTAATCTTGCTGCTTCCACTGAGACCAGCGGAACACTATAGGAAAATCCTCACCACAACGTGCGCGCACGGCTTTCACAATTTCGACGGCAAATTGACTGCGTGCCGCTAAACTACCGCCGTATCGGTCGGTACGCACATTGGTTTCTGCCCAAAAGAACTGATCGATCAGGTAACCGTGAGCGCCATGTATTTCAACGCCGTCAAAACCGATTTGTTTCGCGTCAAATGCGGCTTGCGCGTAGTCGGCTACCAAACCTTCAACCTCTTCGATGGTAAGTGCCTCAAACACTTTCTTGTCTTTAGAGACCAAGCCAGAAGGTGATGCCGTAGGCGCATCAGGGACTGGACCAGTACCGGGGCGACGAGTCGCGCCAATATGCCAGATTTGCGGCATGATTTTGCCACCAACGGAGTGAACTGCATCAACGACCTTTTTCCAGCCGGCCAACGCCTCTTCGCCGAAAAATGAAGGGTAGCTGGTGTTGTCGGTCGCTGCAGGATGATTAATCAGGGTGCCTTCGGTAATGATTAAGCCAACGCCGCCTTCAGCGCGCTTACGGTAGTACTCAACGACGGCATCAGTGGGAATCCCATTAGGTGAAAAACCACGAGTCATCGGGGCCATCACAGTACGATTGGCGAGCTTAAGCTTGCCAAGTTCAAAGGGCGTAAATAAAGCACTGGTGTTCATGTGACTACCTCAAGTGAAGACAATTAATGCGTTTGGTCGCTAGCCGCCTAGTATACTTTTTCAAAAACAGAAGACAATAAGCTAAAATCACGAAATACCTTTGCTGGAATCGCAATAATGGACAAGCTTAAAGCCATGTACCACCTATGCTGTATCGCCGAGGTGGGGAGCTTCAGCGCAGCAGCCAAACTGGCAAATGTGCCGGTATCGACGGTCTCTCGCAGCATTCAATCCCTGGAATCTGAGCTGGGGGCTGCACTGTTAAAGCGCAGTACTCGTCATGTCGCACTCACCGAAATTGGCAAAATCTATTTTAATGAATCCAAAGACATACTGGCCGCTATCGATCGAGCCGAAGGTAGAGTAGGCAACTATCAAAACGCGCCTTCCGGAGTACTACGCATCAGCGCACTACCCCACTACGCCGAATTTCGCATGCTGCCACTATTGGAAGAGTTTCAATCACGATACCCGCAAATAGTGATTGATCTCGAGCTATCCAACCAAGCGGCTGACCTCCATCGCGACGGCATAGACATTGCTATTCGCGGCGGCACCGCACCCGATGGCCGGGTAATTGCTCAGCGCTTAGAAGACAATACTCACCGCCTGTGCGCCTCGACCTCCTACCTCAATAAATTTGGCATGCCACAAACCATCGCTGAACTCAGCCATCACCGCGCACTGCTGTATCGCAGCCCCGCACAGGTATTACATTGGCACGTGGAATCGCAGGGAACATGGCAGCGTGTTGATATCAGTACCGCGCAAATCAGTAATAGCTTACGGGTTATTCGTCAGGCGCTATTAACCGATCAGGGCATGGCCATGCTACCGAGCTGGAGTATTGAAGAGGAGATAGCCGATGGGCAACTGTGCTGGGTGCCTATGCCCGAAGTATTATCGATTGCTGCTGGCCATCCCGCCAGCAGTATTTATATGCTCTATCAACAACCGCAATACACCATCCCCAAGATCAAAGTCGCGGTCGACTACTTTAAAGAACACCTATAATAAGTGGCCAGCCTCAACACCTGGGATCAAGCAAGTTTGAATTAAGTAAACTGTCCCCAAAATGGTACAAGCTGCCCCTGTTATATGCTCGTTACAAAATGAGCCATTATTTCAGCTTTAGTCATTTCTTTAGTCTCGTTTGAGAAGCAGTAATAAGCAGGGCGTTGATCACTAAAATATTGCATATCCATTTTTAAGTCTGCGGCATCTAAGTTTGTAAATATGCCGGCGGGAATATTGTAGTCGCCACTAGCATTAAATTTGAAGAACAAATGAGTGCCGCAATCGGTGCAAAAACCGCGCGAAGCCCAAGATGATGATTCATACACTTTTACTTTTTCACCACCTTCAATGTTGAGATTTTCTCCACACTGAAGTGCGAAAAATGGCGCACCACCCCAACCCCTACATGAGTCACAGTGACACACCGTAAATTTAGGATTAATCTCGTTTGCGGTAATATTGACTGCACCACAAAGGCAACTTGCTTTTGAGCTTAACATTTAAGTATTTCCTTGCATCGAATACATGTAACAACTCAATAACGGGGAAAAATAAGCCGTATATTTTATACTACTGAGGATTTATACTTAAGCCCACCATAGTGTTGCAGCTAGATTTTGCTCACCAGACGATAATTTAAGTAAGAAAACGATCTAAATTGAATAATTAACAACTTCCATCCGACAATATTCTGAACTAATAGCTGAGAGAAGCCCAAGCATTGTCAACCTCATCTCTCAACACGGATAGAGTCTTTGAATGCCTACTTCACTGTCCAGCCACCATCCAGCACTAATTCCTGGCCGGTCATGTTTCTGGCGGCATCACTAATTAAATAATTCACTGCACCGTTGAGTTCGTCCATTTCGATAAAGCTCTTTTTTGGCATAGGCTCAAGCATGATTTTGTTTATAACGTCTTCTTCAGAAATGCCGTGAGCTTTAGCCTGACTGGCAATCTGTTGCTCTACTAAGGCGGTTTTAACGTAGGAGGGGCATAGCGTGTTGATGGTGATGTTTTGGTCTGCAGTTTCCAGCGCCACCACTTTAGAAAAACCTAGTAAACCGTGTTTTGCTGCAACGTAGGCGCTTTTGTGGGCTGATGCCACCAGCGAATGAATAGAGCCAACATTAATAATGCGGCCAAAATTATGACGACGCATTAAGGGCAGTACCGCACGACTCAGCATGGCCGGGCCGATAAGTAATATTTCGGTGAGCAGCTTCCAGCGGTCTACGGGAAAATCTTCAAGCCGTGCAACGTGCTGAATACCCGCGTTGTTAATTAATACATCAACATAACCACCCGCATCTTCTAAGCTGGCCAAGGCGTTGGCGATGTCTGCCTCGCTGCTAACATCGAGCTTGATAGCATTGACTGTAAAGCCTTTTCCGCGCAACTCCTGAGCTGCGCTCTCAGCTGCATCAAGCCGGGCATCACTAAGCCATACGGTAAATCCCTGGCGAGCTAAATCACTGCCAATAGCCAAGCCAATACCACTGGCCGCCCCAGTCACTAAAGCAGTTTTACTGCGCATTATTGATACCTTTAATTAATTTTATTTTTCGCAAACAGCTCTAAACCCAGCGGCCATGAAGGGGATCATGCGTTGGTAGGCTGCGTCAAAGTCTGAGGACTGACATTTACCCGCTGACAAGCGATCTATACGGCCGGTTTGGGCCAAGGTTAAAGCCAAGGCCCCTGACACATAGTGGTAACACCAGTGCAGATCTTCCTCTTTAGCTTTTGGAAACATACATTTCAGTGCCTCGATAAATTCGACAACATGCTTATCAAAATTATTTTTCATGAGGGCTTCACTCCACACCTGCGAGGTCATTACATAGGCCAATAGCGCCATGTAATTTTTCCAGCCGGGGTCGCCGCTTTCCTGGGCAAATTTGAGGGGCAGTAAAAACGCTTCAATAATCTGTTCTAACGTTTGCGGTTTGCCACTGGCAACTTGTAGGCTATTACGGAGTACTTCCCGTCGGGTATTACCAAGTAACTCTGCGCGGCGGTTAAACACCGCGTAAAACAAATCCAGTTTTTTGCCAAAGTGATAATTGGCCAATGCCACGTCCACTTTGGCACCCGTCGATATCTGTCGCATCGTTACGCCATCGTAGCCATGCAGGGCAAACAACTCTTCAGCAACATCTAGGATGCGCTCGCTTTTTAGCTCACTCTCTTTTTTCTTCATTGTCATACCCTAAGCAGTCCGCAAGCCTAAGCAGCTCGTTTTATCTAAGCGCCCGCTTTGCCTAAGCAGCTCGTTTTTAAAGACGCGCCTGTTAACAGGCTGTAAATAAGTTCGTACTGAAACCAGACTTGTATTTTCAACAAGCGTTGAATATAGTGTGGCTCACCAATAAATAAAATACAAGGTAGATAGTACATGACATCGGCAGAAATCTTTAAATATATGCTTACCGGCGCTTACGTGATTCTTGTTTATGGATTGTCTTGGGTGGGTATGCGTCGCACCAAAGACATCAGTGGCTTTGCCATTGGCAATAAAG
Source organism: Zhongshania sp. (assembly GCA_047624025.1). Lineage (GTDB taxonomy): Bacteria > Pseudomonadota > Gammaproteobacteria > Pseudomonadales > Spongiibacteraceae > Spongiibacter. The sequence goes on along the minus strand of JBLHPB010000063.1, from coordinate 3,663 downwards.
ATATGAGCCCCTACCTCATCGGGATTACTCTCGCCGCCTCCATTGCCTCTACCGCCACCTTTGTCATCAACCCCGGCTTTGTCTATGTGCATGGCCTCTCTGCCTATATCCACTACGGCGTGGCCGGTTCAGCGGGAATTCTGACCGCGTTTTTGGTTCTGTCACGAGGCTTCTTACGACTAGGGGAAGAAAAAAAATCACTGACTATTCCTCAGTGGATTTATCACCGCTACAACCACCGCGGCTTTAGTTTGTTCTTTGCCTTTATCAATCTATTGTCGATTAGCTTTGTGGTGTTGATTTTGGTGGGTTGTAGTTTACTGATGACGGGCATATTCCCCATAGAGCAAAAAACCGCGCTTGTGGTGGTGCTGGTGTTTGTATTTTCCTACGTATTAATGGGTGGCACCTACGCCCACGCCTACACCAATACTCTGCAAGGTATTATGATGATTATGGTAACCCTGCTGTTATTTGTGCAGGGCTTCCACTATTTCGATGGCGATATATTGCAATCATTAAAGGATATCAGCCCCAGCTACGGCGCGGCGTTAAATCCTGAGAGTAATCTGTACTACGACTTTTTCTCAGTGTTTGGCGGGGGCTTTATCGTTACCTTTGCCTTGATGCTCCAACCCCATATATTAACCAAGGTGCTGTACTTACGCAGTGAAGCAGACATCGGCAAGTTTATTGGCACGACTGTAATTGTCGGCACTTTGTTCACCCTGATTTTAATGGTCGGCTTTTACGCCCGCCTCGCCGGTCTAGACATCCCTGTCCAAGACACCGTAGTGAGGGAATACTTAATTCATGAATTCAGTGGCAGCCCCCTTGGTGAACTTACACTCACATTTATATTTATTACCTTACTCGCTGCCGGAATGAGCACCTTAGATGGTATTTTGGTGTCACTGTCGGCGATGGTAGTCAATGATATTGTCACCCCACTGAGTAAAACTCAGAACAATGGCCTAGCCTGGTCGCGCTGGACGCTAATTGCGGTGGGACTTATCGGTCTGCTCTTGGCCTGGAACCCGCCACCACTAATCGGCTTATTTGCACAAAAAGGCGTGTATGGCTTGGCCGCCGCCTCACTGGTGCCGATGCTCTTCGGCGTCTTAATTCGTAAACCCTTACCGCTACCGCTCATTGCCAGTGCATCAATTATGGCCTTGCTCAGTCACTTTTATCTCAATCTGTTTGCCGGTGTTGTTAACCCTGCGGTGTCGGCCAGCTACGCCATTATTGGCTCCTGCGCATACACGCTTCTAGGAATGGCATTAATGAGCAGTAAAAAAAAGTACCAAGCAGAGCAAATACATAATTCCAATTAAAGCATCTTGACATTTCAACGGATGCTGAATTTAGAGGCGCGTTAGCCAGCACTGATATAAATTAATAAACTCAATACAGGTGGCCCATGATAAATCTAACAGACAAAAAACGACTTGCCATGCTCATTGCAATAACTAACGTTGCAGCCTAAAACCATAATCTCGCGTGGTCCCAGCAAACTGGCCCAGTAGTTTTGGAAGAAGTGCTGGTAACCGCTCAAAAACGCGAACAAAATTTGCAAGAAGTGCTCGTCTCCATTACTACATTTAATGCCGCAGAACTGGAAACCAAGGGTATTACTACTATTACTGAGCTGGAAAAAAGTGTGCCTAACACTCAGTTCCGCGCCAGTCGCGCCACCAACTCTACCCTTACGGCCTATATTCGCGGTGTCGGCCAGCAAGATCCGCTTCGGGGTTTTGAACCCGGCATTGGCGTGTATGTCGATGATGTTTATTACGCCCGCCCCCAAGCCGCTATTATGAATGTGTTTGATGTAGAGCGCATCGAAGTGCTACGCGGCCCGCAAGGTACGCTTTATGGAAAAAACACCGTGGGCGGCGCCATTAAATACATCACCCGCAAAATGTCCGGTGATTTAGAGGGTGAAATCACTGCCGCGACCGGTGCCTATGGTCAGCAAGACACGATAATCTCAGCACAAATCCCCATCATTGATCATCAGCTGTATATCGCTGTCGCCATTGCCCTAATGGAACACGAGTCAGCGTAGAATACAGCCCTACTGAACGACTCTTTGTTCGCCTTGCCGGTGATCGCACCGACGACCACTCCAAGCAACCCTGTGGTTCCCAGTCTAGGCCCCTCAACCCTGAAACACCCGTCAAACGGCCAATATTTTGCCGTCTCAGACAAGCCTTTTGATGGCGTTTGCGGCACCACTCATATTTCAAATGTCGAAAATAGTGGTTTCTCGCTCACCGCAGAATACGATCTCAGCGAAACCACCACGCTGAAATATGTGTTTGCCAAGCGCGAAGGTGAAACCCAGCAGTTCATTGATTTTGACGGCACCCCACTCGATGCTTTTGACGTGCCAGCCAAATATGCTGATGATCAAAAATCCCATGAATTACAGCTTAACGACAACATTGACCGCCTTGCCGTGGTCGCCGGACTTTACTACTCACCGGTAATTCAGCGGGCGCCTTTGATGTGGTCTTAAATAACGCACCCTATATGAATGGCGATCATTTTGATCTGGCCATTGGTGGTGACGTCGATACCGAGAGCAGCTCTGCTTATATCAATGCCAGTTTCGATATTCTTCCCGACTTAACCCTCACGGGTGGCCTACGCCTTACCAAAGATGATAAAAACTCCAATATCCAACGCATCGGCTACAAAACCACCAACTCCTCCCCCTACAGCCAAACCCAGGGCACTGGATTTACCTATGGCGACCCCAACAATGACCAACAGGTCTTAGTATTTACCGATATCAACGCTACACAAGCCAACAAAGACTGGAGCGAACTCAGCCCATCGGTCAAACTTAATTGGCAGATGAACGATGCTATTATGCTGTACATCAGCTATGCCGAAGGCTTTAAATCTGGCGGCTTTGATATGCGCGGTGATGCGACCAAAAACCCCAATATCGCAGAAGGCTATGACCCTGAAACCGTCGAAACTTTTGCGGCTGGGGTAAAAACACAGTTGTGGGATGATCGGCTTCGCCTAAATTTCACCGTGTTTGATATGGACTACAGCGATATGCAACTGACCGTGCAAAAAGCTCAGCCTGCCCCGGTATTTTTCTCCTCTGACGTGGTGAATGCCGGTACCGCAGAAATTCAAGGTGCCGAACTTGAAGCCCTACTACAAGTGACCAGCGGTATCAGCACATCAGTGTCCATTGGTAATATGAATACTGAGCTGACCGAGGTAATTTCTGGCGGCAAAGATGTTTCAGACAGCTGCGAAATGCTCAACGCCCCAGACTGGACCGGTCAAGCAGGTATCAATTACCAGCGCGACTTTGGTAACGCCGGCAGCCTAATCCTGAACAACTCCGCGTCTTACCGCGATTCCTCAAGAAACTTTAATAACGTGGCATGCAGTTGCGATCAGGATCAGTCCTACACTTTGCTGAACGCCAGTGCCAACTGGTATTCCGCCGACGAGCACTGGACCGTCAGCCTCTACCTGATACCTGAAAAACATTGAGGATAAAAAATATAAAACTGGTGGCTACAATCTTGGCTCTGGTGAACTGGCTTTCTATGGCCCACCAAGAACTTGGACCGCTGCGGTTGCTTACGCCTTTTAACGCCCTTAGTCTTTAAGGTTCTTAGCGAGCCT
>JBLHPB010000062.1:0-16258 GCA_047624025.1 Zhongshania sp. | reverse complement strand
TAACGGCGATGGAGCGACTCTTTCGGAGTTTAAAAACAGAATGGGCTCCAACGTTGGGCTATCGAAATTTTACTGATGCCCTGCAATCAATTACGCAATACCTTGTTGGTTATTACAGCCAAACAAGGCCACATCAACATAATCGTGGTTTAGGCCCAAATGCAGCCGAGGGGCAGTATTGGATTAGCTACTAAACCGCGGCCAGTTTTACTTGACCACTACATACACCGATGTAGGGGGTGGTCTGGGTGACGTGGATTATCGTTTGGACACTAATCGCTATGACGGCCCTGTCGCCAATAATGCCAATAATGCCAATAGTGGACCAACGCCCTTAGTCAAACCAACGGTAAGCCAGCGCCAGAGTTCGCATGAATTTCAGTTTAATAGCCGAGCAGAAAGTCTCAATCTGGAGTATTTGTTGGGTGCCTATTATTTTGAAGAGAGTGGGATTGAAGATAATAGCCCTTTGCATTTGCAATTACGGACGCCAATTGATGCTTTTTCATCCATCCACGTTGTCAATTTTGTGAGCCAGAAATATGAAGTTGAAAATGAGACAGCTGCGGTGTTTGGCCAGTTGAGCTGGACGCCACGAATACTCGATGACAAGCTGCGTTTGACCTTGGGAGCCAGGCATAGCCGCGACTGGCGTTATGCTTTGAAAAAACAGCGCGATGAAACGTATTTCGAAATTCCGATGGAATTTGACAATACACGGGTATTTTCTCCCGCCACCCTGTCCGAGCTGCCGATACTGGGTCCCTTGCTGACGCCCATTTTATATCAGGCAGGCTTGCCCGGCGATCGTCGCTTTGACAATGTCGCGGGCAAGCGAAGGTTTAAGGACAGCTCCGTTAGCGGCCAGTTTGAATGCCAATTCAGCGATGATATACTTTTTTATGGCAAGGTGGTCGAGGCCTATAAAAGTGGTGGCTTTAATACTCGTGATCCGCAGTTAAATGGACGGCAGGGTGAGGCCTTGGGCGGTATCGATTACGGCGTTGGTTTTACAGAAGGCTTTGGTTCGGAAAAAGCCAAAACCGCAGAACTGGGTATAAGAAGTGAATGGCTGAATGGCCGCTTGCGCGTCAATGCTGATATTTACCGTACTGATTTTGACGATATGCAGATGAACTTTTTACTTAATGGCACGGTGACTGACACCAAGGTATTAAATGCCGGTAAGGCGAGTATTCAGGGTTTGGAGTTCGACGTCAGCGCTATGCTGGGCGAAAAGTATTGCTGGCAATGGAATGCGCCTATCTTGATGCTGAGGTGCGCCTCAGCTTTGGCAATGATGTGAGTCATCGCTATGTATTCTCTGCCGCCCCCAAAATAGTTACACCGCCTCCATCGATTGGGCTGTTTGGCGTGGTGAGGAGGCATTGGTCCGCCTCAATGTTAATGCCAGTTATATGGATACTCGGCTTGGTGGTGGTGATGTTCAAGATGCCTTGACCACGATGTCTTCTTATCAGTTGTGGAATGCACGTTTGGGTGTCGAGCAATTAAATTTTACTGGAGGGTGATTGAGTGTCGCGGTGTGGGCCAAAAATTTACTCGATCAAGAATATGAAAGTTATGCCATCGATAATCTGCCCCATGCAGATCGCGCGGTGGTGTGGGGTGAATCGCGTAGCGTAGGATTGGATGTTGCGTATCATTTTTAAGTAGGACAATTAAAACCTGAAAAAGGCTGAACGATGACATTAAGGGTGGGAATTATTGGCGCTGGCAGTATTGGTTGCTATGTGGGCGCAGTGTTGCAAATGGCCGGAGCCGAGGTGCAGTTTTTGGGTCGCGAGCGCATGGCGAATGAGTTGTGTGAGCACGGCCTTCACATTACCGACTACCGGGGACTGAGCCATACCGTTCCCCGCGACAAGCTGCATTTTTTGACAAAGCCAGAGCAATTGACTGAAGTCGATTGCCTGATTATAACGGTTAAATCGGGAGACACCGCGGTGACGGCTCGTGAGCTAGCGCCCTTTGTGGCAGCGGGAACCAGTGTGGTCAGTTTACAAAATGGCGTGAGAAATGCAGCGGTTCTGACAAAAAACTTGCCCCAGGCCAAGGTGCTTGCCGGGATGATCGCTTTTAATGTGATACAAGGCGGGCAGGGTTCATTTCACGCCGGCACCGACGGTGCGGTGATTATTCAAGAGTCGGCATTGAGTATTGCGCTCAAACCCTTGTTTGCAGTTAGCGGTACGCCCTTTGAAAGTCACGACGATATGCACTCGGTGCTGTGGTCAAAATTATTACTAAACCTGAATAATCCCTTGAATGCTTTGTCGGGTATTCCCCTCAAAGAGCAATTGTCGCAACGGGATTACCGGCGCTGTCTTGCCTTATTGCAGCGCGAAGCCCTGAACGCTATCAAAGCGGCAAAAATTCCCTTGCAGCGTTTGACGGCGGTGCCGGCTTCCTGGCTGCCGACGGTAATGAGTCTGCCAGATTTTTTGTTTACCCGACTTGCCCAACCAATGTTGGCCATAGACCCCTTAGCGCGTTCCTCAATGTGGGAAGACCTAAAACGGGGACGTAAAACTGAGGTGGAGTGGTTGAACGGTGAAGTAATGCGCCTTGCAGAACAGCACGGGGTTGCCGCGCCAGTGAATGCCAAACTCAAGGCCTTGATTCACGATGCCGAAGCAGGTGGGCGGCGGGATTATACGGCTGCGGAGTTACTGGCCTTACTTAGCGGGCGTCTCTAGAAATGCACTTTTGACGCTGTGGTCATCGTCAGCTCCGCACTCGAATACCCAGAGCACTCGCTGCGCTCACGCATCCATAAGGGCAGACTCTACTCATTTACTAGGTGTAAACTCGATATTCTCCGTGCGGTGCTTTGCTTCCTTGTTACAACGCGAAAATGACTATTATTAGAGCTACCCTCTAGTCGTTAGTCTTGGCCGATCTGCCAACCTTGTTCGGTTTTCACAAAGTCGATTTGGTCTTCAATGTCAGCCTTGTCACCGGCTTTGAAATCGCCGTATTCCATGCGCATCGTCATTAATTTAAAGCCAGCGGCAACACTGGCGAAAGGTGATTCGCTGGGTGTGTTCAATACCTGCTCGCTGAGATCGTCAAAACTCGTTTTAAATGTCAGGGTATAGCGCACATCGGCACTGTAAAACTGGTCGTTTTTGGCTAAGCCATTGGTTTTTTCAAAGTTAGTCATTGCATACGTTTGTTCGCCGCCATCACGGAGTAACTCGGCTTCGATCAGCGCGGCCATGGTGCGCTCACTGGGTTTGTTGGAACAGGCGATTAAGCAGAGGCAAAGCAGGGCGAGAAAAGTTTTTTTCATATTAAATGTCAGCGAGTGTTTGGAGCTTAGAGTTTAACAGTGACCTTTAGGAAAGGTTTGTATGCCAGTAGCAGCACGGTGCTACCGGCAAAAAAATCACAGCGGCAGCTTACCTGTGAGTAAGTCTTTTGCCATCACCCAGTCACCAATAAAGCTGTATAGCGGATGTTTGAAGGTAGCTGGATTATTGTGCTCAAAGAAAAAATGACCTACCCAGGCAAAGCCGTAGCCAATCAAGGGGATGAGCCACAGCAATAACCACTGCTGAGTGGTTACGGCATAGGCCAGTACTGTTAAAACCAACAGGCTGCCAACGAGATGCAGGCGGCGGCAGATTTTATTGCCGTGTTCACTCAAATAATAGGGATAAAACTCGGCAAAGCTGGTGAATGGGCTTTGCGTGTGTTCAGTATTTGCCACGACGATATTCCTCCGGATGGTATTTGATTAGTCGGTATAACCGGGATTTTGACGATCTAGTTTACGCAGCAGGCCGGGCCAAGCCAAACCGCCAAACAAACCACGGGTAACAATTTTACCGGCTTCTTTATTGGCTTCAATAATACTGGGGGCTATAAGGCTGAGTTCTCTATTGCCAGCGAGCGCGCGCACTTGAATCATGCAGGTGGCCTCGAGCAGGTACATGGCCAGAAAGGCGTCGGCGGGGTTGGCGCCAACGGTAAGCAGGCCGTGATTGCGCAGCATTAAAAAAGTATTGTCAGCCAGATTGGCCACCAAGCGCGGCTTTTCATCTTCGTTGAGGGCAATGCCCTCGTAGTCGTGATATGCCAAACTGGCGAGTACTAAACTGGCTTGTTGCGACAGCGGTAATATACCGTCGCGCTGGGTGGAGACGGCAACGCCGTTAAGTGAGTGAGTGTGCATTACACACTGGGCATCTTCACGGGCCTGATGAATGGCGCTGTGAATAGTGAAGCCAGCGGGGTTAACAGGATAGGGCGAGTCAGCTACTTTTTCTCCCTTAAGGTCAATTTTTACTAGTGAGGAAGCCGTAATTTCTTCAAACATCATGCCGTAGGGATTGATCAGGAAGTGGTGTTCAGGCCCGGGAACCCGCGCAGAAATATGGGTAAACACCATATCATCCCAGCCATACATGGCGACCAGACGGTAGGCCGCGGCTAAATCGACCCGTAATTGCCACTCTTCGGCCGAAACTTGCTGCTTCACGGTACTGGTCATTGTTCTGCTCCCATATTTTTTCATGAAGATGATTTATTGTATAAGACCATACTACGGTGAACCTTGAGTAAAAACTGTCAAGCAAGTGACAGTGTAGGCTAATAATTGATTAGAGGGTGTGTTGTGACAGATATTGATAAACGGGCAATATTAAATACCAATCCGCTACTGTCAGGGCTACCTGAGGCGGTGGTTGAACAGCTCATTACCGTGAGTGTGGTGCGAGAATTGGCAGAGGGTGAGCGGCTTTATTCTCAAGGGGATGGCGGGGATGGCTTGTTTGGAGTGATTCAGGGCCGAGTGCGACTCAGTAATACCAGCCGAGATGGTAAAGAGTTGCTAGTAATGTTGGTGGAGCCGGGTGACTGGATTGGCGAAATTTCTTTGCTGGATGGCCTGCCGCGTAGTCAGGACGCGATAGCCATGGATCATTGCGCTGTGATGTTCCTCGCCAAGGCGCGGTTTGATGTATTACTCACTGCTCATCCTGAGCTATATCAGCACTTTATTCCCATGCTGTGCCGTAAGCTACGTTTGGCATTAAGTTATGTGGAGGGCGTGGTCCTCATGCCACTGACCAGTCGGCTGGCCCAGCGTATTTTGGAATTGGCTAAATTCTATGGGGTTCGCGATCAGGGCGAGGGGATCTTGATTGATGTGCATCTGCCCCAAGAGGATATCGCCAAAATGCTGGGGGTATCTCGACAGGCCATTAGTCGGGAGTTAAAACGCCTTGAGTCAGAGGGCATTATTGCGCTGGCCTATGGCCAGCTAAGGGTGTTGGATATGTTGGCGCTGCAACAGGAATTGGATAAGGAAAATCTTAATTAAACTTCTTTTGGTGGGCTTGCAGCGTTTTGTCTACTTTTTTCAATGCCATTAAAATTCTGTTGGCAATCGACGCAGAATGGTTTTCCTCGCCAATTAATGTTGCCGAGTGCGCGGCACAGAAGTTTTCTGCATTGCCCCAACGCTGAGTAAGTTGGCGGGCCCAAGTGCGAAAATCATCCACGGCCCCAGCACGATTTTCCAATGTCTTTGCCAAAGTCGGGTGAAAGCTGAGCACAGGCTTTTTGATGTTGCCCAGCAGTCCTGGTAATTGTAGATACATCAAAGTGTCGTCGGCATGAATGGTTTTTGAGGCTTTGTGATAGGCCAGCACTGAGGAAAAATGCAGGTGTTCATTACTGGAGATAAAATCGACACCAGCGGGGACGGAGAATTCTAAGTCATCGGCAAATAAGTCTGCACATTCACTAGACTCACTAAGCTCAGCTTGCCATGGTAAATCGGGGAATTTATCTAGGTGCCGTTTGGTGCCATACAGCTTGGCGTCCGGAAATTGCTGGTGGCTATGTTGCACATGGATGGTATGGAAGGGGTGTAAATTGATAATGGCTTCGATGTCTTTGCCACTATTTGTTAAAGCATCAATTTGTGCTTTTATTTTACCGTCTAGGGTATAGGCGTCGAGAAGCAAAAATTTACCATTGCCGCGTCGTATCAAAGAGCAGTGGGTGCCGATATTGACTATCCCACCAATCTTGAAATCGCCGCGAATATTCCAGAAATCCTCAGAGATTTTCAGTATATGTTCGCTCATGGCAAATTCCTTGAATGTTATTTAGCGGCAAGTAGTGTTGGGCAGCGTGAGCTGCCCAGGCTTTAAAAACTGTAAACCACGGTGACGGCAGTTTGCTTGTCCATATGTACTGATGAGTTGGGTACAGTTTCGTTGTACTCAAGGGTGTAGCTTACTTTTAGGCCTAGGCCACCGGAAATTTTAGTTTTTAGCGCGGTCACCGATTTAGAAACAGTATTTTCCTTGCCGCCCTCAACGGTGACTTGTTGGGAAAAGATGGCATTATCTGAAACATCTACAGTGAACTCAGAGGCCAGGCGCAAAATTGCTTCAGAGACTTTACCGTCTCCTGCATCGCTGGGCTCGCTAAATTCCATTACCCGAAAACCGGGGCCGACTTCAGCATCCCAGGTCATGCCCTTGCGCTTCAGCAGTCGTCTACCATAACCTGCGGCAAAGGTAGCCTGGTATACAAAGCCGCTAAAACGATCTTTGTCGATCGAGGCATAGCCAAAGCTGTAATTGAACTCACTAAAATCGTAGGCCAGGCGATTATTGAAAAAGTAACGCTCTGCTGAGCGCACACCAGCGGATTCAGTGTTCTGGCCTTCAAAGGCTAAATCATAGGTCCATTTCTGATTGACGCGTTTACCACTGGTTTTGCCAATCATACTGCTTTCATCGCTATTACCTTCCTGCTGATAATAGCCAAATTCGACATCGCCCTTCCATGTCGCCGTGTTGTCATCGGCAGCAACATAGCTCGTGGCCAAGGTGGTCGCCAGGCTGGCGACCAAGCTAGCTTGTAAATACTTCATGGTGATCCTTAATAAGCTTAAAATTGTTATGCAGACTTGTGAAAGTGGACGTCCATCTGCGGATAGGGAATGCCAATACCTGCTTCATCAAAGTGAGTTTTGATATCTTCAGTGAGCTGCCAGCGCGTTGGCCAGTAATCCGCCGTCTTTACCCAGGGGCGGCACACCAGATTCACTGATGAATTACCAAGCTCAGATACCGCGACCGTTGGTGCAGGGTCTTTCAGTATTCGCTCATCGGCGGCAATCAGTTTTTGTAAAATATCTTTGGCGGCGCGCATATCGGCGTCGTAGGAAATTCCCACAATTAAGTCAATGCGCCGGCGGGGCATGACGCTGTAATTGGTAATGGCGTCACTCATGACCTTGGCATTGGGGATAATGATGCGTTTGTAGTCACCGGTAAGCAGGATAGTGGAGAACAGACTGATGCTCTCAACGGTGCCTGAGCAGCCGCCAGCATCTACCCAGTCACCGACTTTGCAGGGGCGAAAGGCAATGAGTAATACGCCAGCGGCAAAATTTGCCAGAGAACCTTGCAGGGCTAAACCGACAGCTAGGCCAGCGGCACCCAGTGCAGCAATTACCGACGCGGTTTGAATGCCGGCGTGGGCCAGGGCGGGAATGGCGAAAAGCGCAAACAGAATGCAGAAAACCAGTTTGGCAATAAAATTAGTCAGGGTGGTATCTATATCTCGCTTGCCCATGCCCTTGCGAATAAGACCGGCAACAAATTTGGCCACCCAATAGCCTATTAAAAGCATGGCCAGTGCCCCAGCTGCGCGAAGGCCGATAGCCGTCGCTTCCGGACCATATTGTTCGAAAAGTACCTGTAATTCTGTCGAGTTCATATCTCTCAGCCTGAGTTTTCTAAATTCGGGCGCAATTATAAACATGGACTCGACCTCTGCCACAATGCCACTGGCACGAACTTGTGGTAGTCAGGTGGTTGAAATACAGGTTTTACATTTTAAAAGGGCCAAGTTGTGGATTCAGCGCCACCATCCACTTCAATGATTTTGCCCGTTACCCAGCGCGAAGCCGGCGAAGCAAGATAGAGAGCAGCTGCAGCAATGTCTTGGGGTTCACCAAGGCATTTCATGGGGGTTAATTCGCTAATTTTGGCCTGTATATCGTCATTTAAATATTGGCCCAAAGCATCAGTAAGAATGGTGCCGGGGGAAATTCCGTTAACCCGAATTGTGGGGGCAAAGTCGGCAGCCAACAATTTGGTGAGCTGTTCGAGTGCCGCTTTGGCGGTGCCGTAACTACTAAAGCCCGCCTGTGAGTAGCGAGATGAGGCGGAGATAATATTAATCACCTTGCCTTGGCTGGCATGCAGATAAGGATGACAGAGCCGGGTTAGATTAAAGGCCGAGGTGACATTGAAATTAAAATCACGGTTAAAGGTTTTGGCGGTGGTTTTCAATGGGTCATTGGGGTAAGCCCCGCCAGCGTTATTAACCAGAATGCTAATTTTGGCAAATTTCTCAACACTGACCTTAACAAGGTTTTCCAGTGCAGCTTCATCGCTGACGTCACAGCTCACTGCGAGGGCTTCAACCCCAGCACTGCGACATTGCTCTGCGGTCGCGTCAATATCGACTTGAGTGCGGGCAGCGCAAATAACGGCGGCACCCGCTTCAGCAAAGGCGATGGCAATTGCGCGGCCAATACCGCGACCAGCGCCAGTGACAAGGGCAACTTCGCCTTGCAATGAAAATAATGACTGTATCGACATACTGCATCCTTTTATTAGGTATCCCTATAGGGACTTGAAATGGCAGCGTTTAGCTTCTCCAATGCGCTTGTTGAGGTCAATGGCAAAAAAGATCGAAGTTTGGCCCTCTGCGCTCAAGACTTAATCCTCCCGACGACAAGGGCAAATAACTTAAAATCATTTAAATAATAATAATGATTATCATTTGGTGTTGGCCCGAGTGTTTAGTAGGAGTCAAACAATGGCAATACAATTTCTATACGCTAATGGGGAATTTGATCGCAATTGAGAATTAAGCGACTTTGGGCGGGTAAACGAGAATGGGTGGCGCTACGTACTTAGAGTGGAGCTTATAGGGCTACAACATTGCTCTATGTGAATTTAGGCGCCGAGCAAGAGCACGTTTGGCAAGAATCGATGGCTCGGGCTTTTGCCGCAGAATCATCTCTCTACGACTTGCTCGGTATTCAAGTCATATCGGTAATGAACGACCTCACCATTGATCAGAAACTGGATTGCCATCTCGATCGCCTGTATGGGTGCTATAAACCACTCCCTCGGCTTGCACATCCTTCCGTCAGCATCGGCTACCTCTCAATATCTAGGCAGACTTTGCCAAAGAAAGTATGTAGTAGGTTTTCAAATTGTTGGGCGTTTATGTTGAAGCACTTGTATGACGAGAAATGGTGGGCGCCAGCCATTAAATAAGTCCACCACTAAAAGCCGGGAAAGATACAGTAAACAGAGTACCTTCTCCTAGTGTGCTGGTGACATATATTTCACCACCCAATAGCCTCGATACTAGATTGTGCACAATTTGCAAACCTAAGCCACTACCACCCCCTGCACGATTGGTAGTGAAAAAAGGGTCATAAATACGCGTCAAATTCTCGCTCAGAATGCCACGACCATTATCGCTAAACAGCAATACAACTTGGTCATTTTCTTTACGTAATGAAATTTTCATAACACCATTCTCATGACCCTCAAAACCATGATGTAAAGAGTTCGTGACAAAGTTGGTTATAATCTGTGCAATGGCGCCAGGATAGGAATCGACTAATAGCGTATCAGGACTATCAACTTCGATTTTATGCGTCGTCTTTCGAATTACAGGATGAAGAGTCGCTAGAACTTCTCTCACATATTGATTCATATCAAATCTACGTCTCTCACCACTGGACTGATCTACAGCCACTTTCTTGAAGCTTTGAATTAAATTCGCAGCTCTTTGTAAGTTTTTAACAATAACTTCGCTGACTTTCTTTGAGTTTGAAATATAACCTCTTAATTCAGACGCGCCGAGTTCTCCACGCTCGTATTTTTCGGATAGTTCATTAGACCAATTCTGAAGAGTCGAAGCGGCGGTCACCCCGATGCCTATTGGGGTATTTATTTCGTGGGCAACACCAGCAACCATGCCGCCAAGCGAGGCTAACTTTTCGCTCTGAATTAACTGGCCCTGCGCGGCTTTAAGTTGTGCCAATGTTGTTACCAGCACTTCGTTCGCTTTTGTCGTTTCATTGACTTGCTTGTGGAGAGCATCGCGGGCCATACTGATTTCGCGGCCCCGCTGTGCATACTTCTCCACATCTTCATGGGATAGCTTGAGTTCCTCTGTTCTGCGCCGAAGATCGTCCTCGGTTTTCTTGCGAACTGCTATTTCATCAATTAGCGCACGATTAGTGATTTCTACATTACTTCGCTCTTGATCGAAATCCTCAAGAATATTAAGCACGCCTTTTTGCATATTTTGAAGCTTAATTTTTTCATCATTAAAATCTTCGAGTATATTTAGAGTGGCGCGGATTAAATCTTCATGGCGAGATCGTTCTGCTGAAATATCCTTAAGAATATTTTGTGTAGCGCGATATGTATCCACGACATTCTGACTATGCGGCTCATTCCGTGACAATATGGAATCGTGTTCACCGCTGTTCATCACGCGTCACTCACTCTCTTCTTTAAATCCGCTATTTCTTGTTTAAGTTCTATCATTTTCAACTCACGACCAACCGTTAGCTTCTGGAATCGCTCTAGCTCTGCCAGACGTTCCATTTCTTTGGTACGTTGTTTGGCAACCTCAGACTCGGCTTCTCGTTGCTTAGTTACATCACGTGCCGCGGCGAACACGCCCAGCCCATTACCGGCTGTGTCCTTGTATACCGAGGCGTTATACAATACATCGGTCAGATGGCCGTCTTTGTGGCGAATAGTCAGTGGATAGTCAGTCACCGAGCCTTTCGCAAATACCTTCTGGTAACCCTCTCTCGCCTTATCCGGCTCGGTAAAATAATCCGAGAAGTCAGTCCCAATCAAGCTTTCTCTAGCCACACCGATTACCTTGATACTGCCCTCGTTCACGTCAGTAATCTTTCCTTCGGGGCTGATGGTCACCATTGGATCCAAGCTTGCTTCAATAAGGCTACGAGCGTATTCCGATTCCCGTTTCTGTGCGATTGCATCACGAGACCGTTCGTCGTTTCGCTTGCGTTCGCTGATATCGGCGATTGCCGCAACCGCAAATTTCCCTTCACTGGTAACCAGTGGGTTCAAACCGATCTCGACGGGCATGAGGCTGCCGTCTTTGCGCCGCCCATTCAGATCTCGTCCAGCACCCATCTGACGTGGCTGTGGATCGGAAAAAAATCCATTCCGCATCCCTGGATGGCTAGATCTGACATTGGCTGGCACAAGGATGTCGACCTTTTGGCCAATCAATTCTTCAGCAGTGTATCCAAATAATTTCGACGTCTGTGCGTTGGTTAATACGATGTCACCAACTTCATTGATCATAATCATTGCAGTTGGTGACGCTTCCACGACGGCCCGAAATTTTTCCTCACCACGCTTCCGCTCGGTAATATCTGTAACAGCCCCAAGTACAAACTCACCTTGGGAGGTCTGAATCGGATTAAGAGCAATCTCTACTGGGAATTCACTGCCATCTTTGTGTGCTCCTGACAGGTCGCGACCAACGCCCATATACCGTGGTTCTGGCGATTTAAAGTAACGATCCCGATGACTGGGATGCTGAGACCTAACCGCCTTAGGTACAAGGATTTCAATCGGCTTACCTAGAAGCTCATCACGTGTGTAGCCAAAAAGGGCCTCCAACTGTGCGTTGACCAATGCAATTTTGCCATCGCGATTGATCAACACTTTCGCAATGGGTGAGCCTTCGACAATCGATCTATAGACAGCTTCCGTGAGCAGGTCTTCTTTTTTGGACATTTCCATTCACCTGTGATGTGCGCGCCGGGAGCGACTTGCAATAATCGTTAGAATAATATTTCTTAAGTTTTGTGGTTTTCATTTAAAAGCGAAATAAGACCGTCAATCATATTAAAAATATACACTTGCTATCGGCTTTTTTCAAGGTAGTTGTCGGCTCAGATTGATTTATTCCGCCTTGTTTTCCTCGGCCACAACCGCTGGCTTTTCCGGGTTAAGATAAACGTCTTTTATCGGTTCCCAGTTTCTAATATGACCGCTCCAGCGCATTGAATTCTCTAATCGGGCTTGTTCGTACACCTGTTTCCGGTAAGTAAGTATTTTGGCGTCTTCTCCTGCATGGCGCTGGACTGGCGTAACAAACTTAATTGCGCTATGCAGATGCTCCTTGTTATACCATTCGAAAAAATCGTGTACCCAAACCCGCGCGGCATGTAAGTCCGTAAACGGTTGTGCAGGATAGCTGGGGCGATATTTTAAGGTGCCAAACAGGGATTCGGAATAAGGGTTGTCATTGCTCACCGATGGCTGACTGAACGACGACATGATCCCCAGCTGCTGCAATGTTGCGAGCATCGTGGCCCCTTTCATTGGGCTGCCATTGTCAGAATGAAGTGTGACTTGATGACGTTTGACACCTTCTCGCTGACAGCTATCGGTCATTAATTCCGCCGCCAAGACGCTGCGCTCCTCGTCATGCACCTGCCCGCAAACTATTTTCCGGCTGTAAATATCCATAACGACATAAAGATATAGAGACACGCCTCGAACCCGTGTTGGCAGATAGGTGATGTCGCTTTGCAGCGCCACTGTTTAATGGCGGTACATCATCGATTAATGGCTGTGCTAGCTAGCCCCGAAGGGCGGGGGCTGGCCTTGAAGTGCAATGTTGAAATTTCATTGCAGATGCTGCAAAGGCATTTTGACAAGACCGGAGAGTCAGCCCAAATACAGGCTTGTTATGATGACAGTATGGGGTTGTTGAAGCGCGCTTATCATTGAAAATTTGAATGCCGCAAGACGCTGCTGAAGCGCCTTTATTTTAGTAGCGGCCGCAGCATACCCTCAAGCCCATTCAGTTTGATTTCATACATCAGGGCAAGCTGGTCGCCGATCTTCCCTTTGGGGAAGCCTTGTTTGTGGAACCACACCAAATAGGGCTCGGGCAATTCCAGCAGTTTGCGACCGGCGTATTTGCCAAACGGCATGGTTTGGTTCACGGCGTCGATAAGGATTTGCGGATCCTGTTGTAAATCCATCAGTCTTTAATTCCTGAGGTGTTGCCGAGGTTTAACTCGGCACTTTGCCACTGATTGGCGCCAAGGGCGATAAGGCGTAATTGCTTCTCGGCCATGGCTATCAAGGTATTGTCATCTTCGCCTCGCGGCCTGAGCATTAATTGCTGAGTGGCAACACGGGTCATAGAGCTGATCATTAGATTGGCAAGCATTTGTAAGTCGCTGTCGTTCCAAGGTGATGGCATTAGCCGCGCTAAATCGCTGGCCAGTTCCAGCTCTAACTGGGTGAATTCGTCGTTGATGGCATTGCGGATACAGGCCACACCACCAAAGTTTTCCCGGGCAATAAACTGAAACTGGCGACGATTTGCGCGCACATAGGTGACAAAGGTTTCCACTGAACGGCGAATAATCAGGTCTTCTGGCAGCGGATTGGCACGTACCGCCATCAGCATGGCACGCAGGGTGCTGAAGGATGAGGTGACCAGCTCCAGGCCTAGGCTGTCCATGTCGGGAAAGTGACGATAAAACGCACCTGGCGTAATGCCGACCTCGCGAGTGACTTCGCGCAGGCTGATGGCGTCAAAGCTTTTGTCGCGATTAATTAGCTCCAGCACCGCTTCTAACAGAGCTTGGCGGGTATTGATCAAGGTGTCGCTACGACTGCGGTGGATTTTTTGGGGACGGCTCATGGAAGTTTCAATTTATGTGGAAAAGTCGTCACCAGTTTACAAGTCACGTTAAGGCGTGGCTATAGGCATGATTTTTGGTGGGGCTTTAGCTAGTGATGGCGCTGACAGTTTTGCGCGAGGGCAGGGCAAGAACGAAGATCTTTTGCCATACCGTGGCGTATTGCTTATACAACGGGCCACTATTATAGGGTAGGCCATATTTTTGGCAGACAGTACGAACCTCAACGGCAAGCTCGGCATAGCGGTGGGCCGGCACATCGGGAAATAAGTGGTGTTCGATCTGGTGAGATAAATTGCCACTCATAATGTGAAAGAGTTTGCCGCCGGTGAGATTGGCCGAGCCAAGCAGTTGGCGGTAATACCAGTGGCCTTTGGATTCATTGTCACAGATCGAGGGCTGAAAGGTGTGCACCCCGGTGGGGAAATGACCGCAGAAAATAATACTAAAGCTCCATATATTACGCAGGATATTGGCGACAGCATTGGCGATCATTACCAGCGGAAACAGTGGGCCAGCGAGGGCGGGAAAAAGAATAAAGTCCTTGCTCCAGATTTTAGCGGTTTTAGCCAATGATTGTTTGAGCTTGGGCCAGGCCTCAGCAAAAGTTTTTTGGCCCTTGCGGATACGCTCAAATTCAACGTCGTGCAGGGCAACACCCATGTCGAAGAACAGCATCAGTGCGGTGGCGAAAATGGGATTGCCGAGATTGCCCGGCGCCCATTCCTGTGCCGGATCCATACGTAATATGCCGTAGCCGATATCGCGATCTTTGCCAAGAATATTGGTGTAAGTGTGATGTTCGTAGTTGTGTGAGTGTGCCCACTGGTCGGCGGGACAGTTGGTGTCCCAGTCGTAGTGCTTGGAATGAAAGCGCGGGTCGCCAATCCAGTCATATTGGCCGTGAATAATATTATGACCGATCTCCATATTGTCGAGAATTTTAGACACGGCCAGACCCAGAACACCAGCGCAAATCAGCAGCCAAAACAGGGCTGTATTGGCGATGCTAAACCCGGCAGCAGGTAGAAAGGGTAAGGCTGCAAATATGCTAATGCGCGAGGCAACCGCTAGGCTACGCTGAAAGCGTACTAGGCGGCCAATGTAGCGGGCGTCCCGCTCGCCACGTTGGGACAGTGCATTCTGTTTTATCGCTTCAATTTCAGTGCCAAAGCCATCGAGTTGTTCCGCGCTGAGGGTAAGGCTAGTGTTTGATCGATTCATATTGTTGTCCTCGTTGGCGGTTAGAGTGTCAGTTCGACAGGGCCGATGGGCTGGGAAATGCACAGGCGAATATATTCTTCGCCATGGCTGATTTCACCACTGCTGATATTACGAACACTGCCGCTAGTTTTCTGGCAGCTACAGCGGTGACAAATCCCCATACGGCAACCGAACTGGGCTTGCAGGCCCGAAGCTTCGGCTTGTTCCAGTAAGGTGCGGCCATCACTGCTAATCAGCACGGCACTGCGGCTAAACTGTATTTTGCCGCCAACACTGTCTTTATTGGCTGCGGGGATGGCGAGGCCAAAGCGTTCGCTATGGAGTTTGTCGGCGTGCGACATACTTTGGTATTGGCTGGTGACACTGTCAATCAACTGCGCTGGGCCGCAGACATAGGTTTGCGGCAACATAATCGCGGCGGTATGTTGACTCAGTGTATTGTTGATAGTCAGGGCATGCAGCAGGTGATTTTCACTAAAGTGGCCAATGCACGCGCTATGTTGACCTGGAATATTTTCATCAGGATTAAGCTCGCTCTGGCTAAAGACTTCCAGCAATGAAAAGTTAGGGTGACGCTTAGCCAGACCCTGCAATTCATTCCGAAAAATACTGCTTGCTCGGCTACGGTTGTAGTACAGCAGGGTTATTCCGCCGCGATAATCTTGGGCAAAAAGTGACTCGAGCATGGCGAAAATTGGGGTGATGCCACTGCCGGCGGCAATCAGCAAAATCGCCTTGGGTAGTTGTATGGGCAGGATGAAATCCCCCTGCGCCTGAGAGATATAAATGATGTCGCCGGGGGCAATACCGCTATTGAGATATTGTGAAACTAGGCCCTGATCTTGAGCTTTTACGGTAATTTGTAGTACACCGGATTCGGGCGCGCGGCTCAGTGAATAGCTACGGCTGTATTGGCGCCCGTCGATGCGGACAAAGACTTGAATAAATTGACCCGCACGATAATTTAGCCACTCGCCATTCGCTCGCACTGCCACGCTAACACTGTCGGCTGTGGGGTGGCGCACGGCGATCACTTTTGCTGGAAGACGGTCCTGATCCAGTGCCCACATTGGGTTGAGAGCCTCTAGATAGCGGCCCATGCCATTTGGTGCGGCTAGAGCATTAAGCAACCTTGAATCGGCAATTCTGCGCCAACTGCGACGACGAGTATTGACTTGCATGGTCATGGTGAATTCCTTTGCCGGTAAAGATTTACTTAAGTTAGTGAACATG
>JBLHPB010000061.1:0-16330 GCA_047624025.1 Zhongshania sp. | reverse complement strand
ATTTTTCAACTTTTGCTCATTAGGCCCACTGTGCACACGGTACAAAGCCTCTAAGCCCGAGCGATCCAAAGCCCGCGCCGTAGCCACATTGGCGCACAACATGCACTCTTCTATTAGCTTATGGGCATCGTGACGACGAATCGGCACAATGGCCTCAATCCGCTTTTCATCATCAAATACAATACGAGTTTCAACTGTTTCAAAGTCAATCGCACCACGCTCAGAGCGAGCCGCACGCAACACTTTGTACAAGTCATGCAAATAGCGCAGCTGCGGCTTTAGATGCTGATGCTTGCCACTGTCATAACTAGGATCAACACCCTCTAACTCTAGCAAGGCACCCACTTCGTTATAGGTCAGTCGGGCATGTGAACGAATCAAGCCCTCGTAAAACACATAGCCGCTGAGCTTGCCACTAGCACTAATGGTCATCTCGCAGACCATAGTTAGACGATCGACATCCGGCTTCAGAGAGCACAAGCCGTTAGACAGGGCCTCGGGCAACATTGGCACCACACGATCAGGAAAATACACCGAGGTGGCGCGCTTGTGGGCCTCCTGATCCAGCGCCGAACCCACCTGCACATAATGGGAAACATCAGCAATGGCTACCCACAAACGGTAGCCGCCGGTTTTCTTCGGCTCACAATAAACCGCGTCATCAAAATCGCGGGCATCTTCACCGTCTATCGTTACCAGCGGCAGCTGGCGCAAATCAACGCGATGAGACTTATCTTTTTCCAGCGGCTCCGAACCAAAGCGCCGCGCTTCTTCCTCAACCTCTTTAGGCCACTCAACGGGAATATCGTGGCTGCGGATAGCCAGCTCAGTGGCAACACCGACCGTACGCCGATCACCCAGCACATCGGTAATCCTGCCCCGCGCCTGCTGACGCGGCCCCGGCTGCTGAGTGAGCTCGACCATGACATAGTCGCCCTCACTAGCACTACCAACATCGTTATCGTCCAGCGCCAGCCAATTCTGAATGCGGGTATTTTCCGGCACGACTTGAGGCAAGCCGCGATGCATCATCAATTTACCCACCAACTGCTGGGTATTATGCTCAAGCACTTCAACGATCACACCTTCACGGCGACCGCGCTGATCCACACCAGTGACTTCAACCTTAACCGTGTCACCGTCAAAAACCTGCTGCATTTGGCGATTGGCAAGATAAACATCTTCATCCTCGTCCTCAATCACCACAAAGCCAAAGCCATCGCGATGACCCTGCACCTTGCCAACCATGGCGTCACCGCCACTAATGGCACGCAACTGACCGCGACGGCCCTCTATTATTTGACCGTCGCGCAACATTGCCTTAATTCGGCGGCGCAGCCCTTCTTCCTGCTCTTCGCCTTCGATTTCGAGCTGACGGCGCAGCTGCGCCTGGCTGATGCCCTTCTCGCTATCTTTTAACTGTTCTAGGATATATTCACGGCTGGGAACCGGATTTTCGTAGTTCGAAGCCTCACGCTCAGCATGGGGATCGGGGAGATTTCGGCGCTTAGCCATTCAGTCGGACTTCCTTTATACAATGAAAATTTAAAAACTATTGCTATAGTGTAACTCAACCGTTGACAAAAATACTTTCTATCAGTAAATTGCGCGCCTCAGCATTAATGCTGATCATCTCCTGCCCAGGTGGTGAAATTGGTAGACACGCTAGCTTCAGGTGCTAGTCCTCGCAAGGGGGTGGAGGTTCAAGTCCTCTCCTGGGCACCAAAATATAAAACATTATTATATTGCAAACCCTTAAAGAAAATCAAAGCCCTCCCGTGTAACATTGAATTGCATAAAATATGTATCAGTACATCGAGAGACTAAACGGCCAAGAACAATTATCTTCCAGCACCACTCATCTCGACAACCGCTAGATTCATTTTGTCCCACTGCTCCAATAGCAGCTCACGACGCTCGCCCTCATCGGCGGGAATATCCGCTGCGGCAATTCGCCAGAAACGCAATCTCACGGTGGTATTTAGCCAACCACCATTAAACAAGGTGGCGAAGCTCGCCGACCCCTCAAAGCCCGTGTGAGCACAAAACAATAGGTCTTTGTGAGGCGCTCCCGCCATTAACGCTAACGCTCCAGCTGGGCGCGGGGGTAGTATTTTGGTCAAGCGCTCAGCACGTCGTAGCGCCTCAGTTCCGCCTTTTTCGGCAAGCAAGCTTAGAATCCGCTGACGCTTGCTTTTAGAATAACGAGTCCCTTCAATATAAATCACTAGGCTTTCATTATCGCCAGCGCCAGAAGCTAACTTGCGTAAGGCGGCAAGTTCAGAGCACTTATCCTCGGCCACACGATCGAGGAAGACATTGGGCAAACGGTTACCGACAATATCTAGACAAGGATCCAGCAACAGTTCTTTTTTTAATACATAGCGAACGCGCAGGGCCCGAGGGATTGCATAAAAAGACATCGGCAAAACAGTATCACCGATACTGGTATGCCGAGGTAAAAGAATCGCACCGGGACCATATAGCGCCTCTTCTGCGCCCTCAATAATGAATTTAAGCCGAAATAATCTCTGTGCGGCGCGCCTGAGTGTATCTGCCCACCAATATTGTAAATGACTATTTGCCGTTAAATAGTCCTCGTGGCTACCGTGAAAAAAACAGCATTTTAGCCACAGCCAGAAACTAGCGACAATTCCCGCGCACTCACACAACAAATACACTGTAATGAAACATAAACACCGTGTAGCCGATTGCGCACTCTTGAGAAACACGCCAAGCACAAAGCTCAGGGGAAGCCAAAAAATAGCAGATGCCACCATAAGCGTGGCGAACGTGAAGTACAGAGAAATAGAGAGCAGCCTTCGAGAAAAGGTATTTTGATTAATTTTCATGAAAACTCACGATTTATCACTCTACAAGATTCAAAGCAAACGCTTCGATGAGTACTTTTCTATTATTTCAATAATAGGCCAATATGGCTTATACGCAATGTGATGAAATCAGATTCAATCATCAAGGCTATCAACACTCACTGGCTTACTTAATACTGGTGATTGCGCTTCTGCTGGCAGCGCAAAAGCAATGAGATAATCCCCCATTTTGCGCTGATACATATGATGGCCACCGGCGGCAATAACTACGTACTGTCGGCCACCGCGCTGATAAGTCATCGGCGAGGCAACTGCATCTACCGGCAAGCTGTATTGCCACAGGACTTTGCCAGTGTCAGCGGAAAATACCCGAAAACGCCTGTCCATCGTTGCGCCAATAAACACTAACTTACCCGCAGTCATCAGCGCCCCACCCAGATTGGGCGTACCCCAGTCGATATCAAAGGGCAGTGGTACCGGCGCCATTTCGTGCACCGAACCTAAGGCGCTTTGCCATTTCATTTCACCAGTTGCTAAATCGATCGCCACCAACTTACCCCACGGCGGGGCGCTACAGGGAATTCCCAATGGCGACAGCAAACTCTCCACCACCACGGTATAGGGCGTCCCTGCCATGCTAATTCGCATGGTGCGGCCGGCGGGGGGAAGATGCTCCCCCCTCTCTTCACGGAGTGTCGGTTTCAAATAACCCATAAACGGTGTGGTATTAACGTTCACGACCAACTGCTGACGCTCAGGCCAAAACACTCCGCCACCCCAGTTTGCGCCGCCGAGGCTACCGGGCATCATTAAGGTTGGCTGTTCCTGCAATGCCGTAAATAAACCATCATTATGCAGGGCCGCTATTTTTTTCTTGCAGACGCCTCTATCCAATGGCGTTAAACCCCAGGCATCCTCCGGCCGTAATTGCTGCGCCATCAGACTTGGCAGTGCGGCTGACGTCGGCTGAGTGGGCGACAACTGCTCGCCCTTCACTGAACGCTGCGACACTGGTATCTCGGTAATAGGAAATAGCGGCTCACCGGTGTCACGATGAAAAACAAACACGAAACCCTGCTTGGTCAGCTGCACCACCGCAGGAATACTTTTTCCGTCGCGACGTAAATCAATTAGCATCGGCTGCGACGGCGTGTCGTAATCCCAAACATCGTGATGCACAAACTGGAAATGCCACACCATTTCGCCCGTGCTGCCGCGCAATACCACAAGGGAATTGGCGTAGCGATTATCGCCGGGCCGAAGTGCACCGTAGTAATCCGGCGAGGGCGCGCCAGTCGGAATAAACACTAGGTCACGTGACTCATCCACCGACAATGGTGCCCAGGCATTGGCGCCGCCCGACACCGCCACGGCATCCTCTGGCCACTGATCCGCATTCGCGGCCTTACCATCAAGCGGAATCGGTTCAAACTGCCAACGCGGCGCGCCACTGCGCACATCAAATGCCTTTACCGTGCCGCGCGGAGTATGAGCGCGCACAAAATCCACCACCGCCGAACCGACCACAATGGTGTTATTGATGATCACCGGCGGGGACGCGCTGCCAATATCGCCGGGCACAAAGCCCTCTTCCTCGCTATAAAGCTTAACCGTGCCACCCTCACCAAAATTCTGGCAAAGGCTGCCATCACTGGCATTTAAAGCAATCAAGCGGCGGTCGTGAGTGGCGGTCAAAATACGATGCGCACAGTGCGCCTCTGGCGCTCCCGCATCCGACCACCATGCGACACCTCGGCATTTAAATGGCCTTTCACCAGCAAGGGTAATTTGGGGATTAAAACGCCACTGCTCTACACCTGTTTGAGGATTTAACGCAATGACTTGATTAAATGCGGTACAAAACACCAGATGACCACCGGCGGCTTCTGGCAATAAAATTGGCGTGGCTTCCAATGCACTGCGTGGCAACTGCTCGGCAAATTGCACTGCCTCGCCGCTGCGGTATTGCCACGCCATCTGCAGACCCGAAACATTGTCGCTATTAATCTGCTGAAGCGAGGAGAAGCCGCTGCCGCCTTGATCACCACGGTAGTAGGGCCAATCCTGTGCTGCCACACAATGCCCAAACCCACTGCAAATAAAAAGTAAGCACCAATACTTCATTGCGCATAAGGCTGTATATGGATCAGGGTGGGCTGAGCATCTTCAATTTGCCAACTTGGAAAGTGAGAGTTGCTGGTGAACACAGAACCGTCCTCGGCAATTTCAATATCTCGAGTAAAGGTGCGTTGCCGTGACATGGGGTAGACCTGCCAAGTCTCTGCGTCGATATCAAACCGTAAGATGGTATCGGACTGATTACCATTCACCCACACCGCACGCCGTTCACGATCGACATTCAAAGCATAGGGAATTTCACTGCGCAGTGGTAATTCATATTGAGTTAAGACGCCCAACTCGGGATCATATTTCGCCAGCAAGCCATCTTGAAACGCCACCATCCACACCTTGTTATCGGCATCTACACGCAGGCGGCGCGGACCATTGACGCTGACATCAATCATGGTCAGTTCACCACTTTGCGGATCGATGAAACCAATATCGTTGGCATACAAACGTGCAAACCACACTCGACCATCAGGGGCGACATCAATACCATAAGGCATCGGCAAGCCGCTAGATTCACGATCCACTGATGGCATGGGTCGATACTCTGGGTTGATATAAAAAATCAATGGCAATACTTTAATAGTCAGCCATTCTTTAAAATTGCGTGGCGGTATATCGTAGTAGGTAAATTCCTTGCTAACGCGATCAAACATGGCAACTTGGGATGACAAAGCTAAGGTAAACCACACCCGGTCTTCAGTGTCGGTACGAATCGTATGAGGATAAAAGCCATGTTTCATCGGATGGCTAGTAAAGGTTTTGGTGTGAGGATCGAACTCTAAAAGTGCGCGCTGCATAGAGGGCGTAATAAATATATGGCCATCTTTTGGCGACACCGCAAAAGAATGCACACCCATATAATTATTTAACTTGCCATAGGCTTTAAATCTATTTCCCAGAAAACCACCGAGCTTATCATCCTCTTCGTGGGGTACTTTATAAACCGTATATTGGCCATTATTTGGATTCACTTCATAAATTCGATCCTGCAAATTATCACCGACATAGACCATGCCGTTTGGGTGCAAAATAAAATCATGCATCTGTGAAAAACCGTCACCAATTGGCCATTCCCTATAACTCGCCGTTGCCAGCTCCGCATCCCAAGTGCGGGCCGCTGGTAACTTGTCGTCATTAGCATTCAATTTGGCATAGCCTGAAGCCAGTCCGTCTGCCAACGGTTGCCTTAAATCACCGGCAATACGTGCACCGTAGACACCCATGCGATCGATAATTTCCAACCACTGATCTGGCGTACGCTCCACCCGCATAAATGGCGAGGCCTGCTGATGACAAAACGCGCAGTTAAGGAAGAAGTGTTTGCGCAACTCCGGCCCACCGCCCAGCTCCAATTGCGACAGCCAGACATTCGCCGGCTTCTGTGCCGCGAGTGCAACGGGGTCTAATTCCCGCGCCATTTGAACCTCGACGCGACTGCCACTACTCGGCAACTGCAAATCTTTGTAACCTGGCTTGCGCAGACGATAGCGGTAGCCATCACCGCCATCAGGGAAGGTGACAAGACCCTGGTCATCAGTAAACCGGGTACTTTCCAATGCAGCGACATTACTAACACCATTGGGTGGGTAGCCGTCATCACTCAAATTAAGAGCTGACGGAGCCACCAATCGTTGCGTGACCATCACCGTCGCTAGAGGCTTACTAGCATCATCTGCAACCACTAACTGCATGGCAAAAAGCTGCTCAGAAGCGAGTAATAAGGCACACATGTAAATAAGCTTGTTTAATGTATTTCGCATAACGTTGTCCAATCGTAAATCAGTAGTTCAAACGCAGGGTAATACCTACACTGCGCGGATCACCCAAGAAAGCCTGATAGGAACCTTCACTGGACCCAACATTGGCGTCAAATACCGCGTGAAACGTCGCCGGACCAATCGCCGAGGCATACTGTTCATCTGTGAGGTTTTTCACCCACACCGCCAGATCAACATTGCTGCCGCGCCAGCCGAGACGTGCGTCGACAATACCGTAGGCCGGCTCATAGTGACGTGGATCAAGGTCTGGGATATAAGCTGTCGAACCCTGATAGCGATAAGCTAAGCGACTATAAAGTTCACCGGTAAATAGCGGTTGGTTGTAGCGCAGTGAAGCATTACCCGCCAAGCTTGGCGTAAACGGTAATTTCTCGCCACTGAGATCACACTGCCCGAATTCATTGTCGGGTTCGCGGCCGTAATAGCACTGACCGCCGTCATAGCTCTCGTAAACCACATCCAAGACTGTGGCGCTTAAGCTTGCCGTAAAGCGATCTGACAACAGAAACAAGGCTTCAATTTCAGCACCATCCATGACCACCTGATCAGCGCTATTGACCACAAAAGTTAAACCGACAAATGACGCATTTTGCTGACCGTCGTAGATAGTGTGAAAAATTGCACCGTTAAGGCGAGCGCGCTGATCCCAAAATTCGGCCTTCCAGCCGAATTCAAAGTTTTGTACGTCTTCCGGATCAAAAGTACGCAGCTCTGTCGGTACCGTGCCAGACTCCAGGTTGTAGCCACCGGCCTTAAAGCCGGTGGAATAAGTCAGATACAACATTATGTCCGGCGTTGCAAAATAACTCAGACTGGTTTTGCCGGTAGTGGCCGACCAACTATCAGAGGCGTTATAGGGATCGACATTGGGCGACACTGAGCAAACTGGATTGGTATCAAAGGGCGCCGAGCAGCCATTTTGAGTGGTGTTGTAAGTAGCGATATAACCGTCTTTAGCTTCGTCGGAATAGCGCAGACCAAGACTCAAATTCCATTTTTCACTGAGGTCAAAATCAGCTTGAGCAAAGATACCGTAACTGGTAGTTTGCTGCTCGGCGCGATAATAGCCCTCGTCACCCTCTACCCCTAGGATAGGTGTTTGCACTGGCGATGGCGTAGGCAGAGGTACGGTCGCGCCAACAAAATATTGCGCAACGATAGTACCGTATTCTTCAACTTGATCTTCCATGCGCAGAAACGGCCGATCCCAATCACCACGCTGAAAGTCATTATAGTAATAGTAAAGTCCTGTCATCCAGCGCAGGCTTTCACTACCTTCCGACGCTATACGGAATTCCTGAGAAATTGATTCGCCCGCGTGCTTATCAAAATTACTGGCGATATTGATCGGCATGAGTTCGACGTTATACATGTACTTTTCAGAGTCATACATATCGAAACTGCTGATTGAAGTGAAGCTGTAAGCCTCGCCGCTGTACTGCACATTGAGTATCGCATCACTGGAATCCTGTTTAATCAGGGGCTTTAAATTGTGTTCAACGACATGATCAAGAGGATCATTATTGCGAATATCGTAGCCAGCCTGACTGATCATTTCTCGGGTTCGCGCGCTGTAATAAACGTCTGCCGCCATGGCGTTCATATCACGCTCCAGCCAACCCGCGATCAGGCGTCCCGTCCAGCGGTCAGTGAAGTCGTATTGCAGCTGGCCACGCAAGGCGACGTCATTTAAATTACCGCTATCCGGGCCGCTAAGGTTTTTAGTTAAATTGCCACGTTTGGTGGTACTACCACTCAGTCGTCCCGCCATCTTTTCAGTTAGCGGCCCACTGACATAGCCCTTGAGTTGATGAAGGTCATCACTGGCATAGGTAAATTCGGCCATCGCCTCTAACTCGCGACTCGGCCCTGCCGACGTCACCGCAATCAATCCCGCAGAGGCGTTTTTACCGTATAAGGTGCTTTGCGGTCCTTTCAATACTTCAATAGACTGCACATCGACGATATCACCTAGGCCAATACCCGAACGCGAGCGAAATGCACCGTCAATATACAAGGCTACCGCAGGCTCAAAAGTCGGCACATTGGCCGCGTTACCAATACCGCGAATCCGCACCGCCGTGCTCATTGGTTGCTCGGTAGTGAGGATATACAAAGACGGCACCAAGGCTGACACATCACTGATATCTCGGAAACCTGACTCCTGTAAGTCATCAGCAGATAAAGCCGATACGGCAACAGGCACATCCTGTAAACTCTCGCTGCGTTTTTGCGCGGTCACCACGACCTCTTCGAGCACTGGTGCAGCAATAGCCGAATCAAATACCAAACACGTTACTAGCAATGGCATTATTCTTTTCATTTTCCACCCCCTGCGACCATCGAGAATACATGGTCATCATTATTATTTTTAATTATCAATTTTATAAGCTAACAATACATTGCCGGGCAACTGCCCGAACATACTATAGCCAGAACTGACATAGAGCCAATCACCCACCACAATTTGCCCCCCGACATCTATCGCGCCACCATGCCCCTTAATGCCATTACTAGCAGAAACTGGCTGCGCGGTATTTTGCGACCACAACACCTCACCGCTGTGGCGATCAAATACACGTATTTCACCATCTAAACCAGCGCTAAAAACCAGCTCAGCGGTCGCCGTTACCGCTGCCGACAGTCCGTAATAAAAACTGCATTGATACAAATCTGCCGGATCGACTTTGCCACCCGCGCGATTATTTTCTAAACCGACTAAAGGTCGTTTACCATAATCAAATTCACAATTCCGGCTGACCGCATGCTGCCATAGCAAACTACCGGTTTCACCATCGAGGGCATACAAGCCTGGACGCGGCACATACCCCGACTGCTCACGCTCGGGGTCAGACACCGGCACATAAAGGCTATCGCCGGCCAAAGCCATGCCCCAATGAATACCGCCATTACTGGTGCCCTGGCTTAAACGTTGACGCCACACTACTCGACCCTCATCGTCAGCGTCTGGATCCAGAGCAAAGACTTCACCGGATTTTTGTCCGGCGAACAGCATTTGTCGTCCATTGCTGAGTGTTGCCATGATCACCGAGGCACCAAAATCGAAGTCCTCACCCGGATCACTTGGGCAGTTGGCGCCATCGTTCAAGCATCCGGCATTCCAAACATCCTCGCTGATCGCCTGAAACTTCCACAGCAATTCACCGCTGTCCAAATCCAGCGCAATAATCGCATCACTGGTATCCGTCGCTGGCCGGGTGAGGTTCTCACCAGTACCGATATAGAGTCGGTTACGCTTAACATCAATAGTTGGGCTAGACCAAACCGCCGCCCCCGAAGGCCCATAGCGATCCTGACCGGCGCGATTTTCACCCTGTAAGCTTGCCTCCGCTGTCGCGTGCCAAGTCCAAACTTTTGAACCGTTCGCTGCATTTAATGCCACAACACCACCGTGAGATGTACAGCAGACATGACTCTCACTGCCCGCCGCCGCCACCTCAAACAAGGACACCGGCACGAATAATTTATTATCGTGAAAACTGATGGAGCCTGAAATGACCGAGTAGTCATTCAATCTTGCCGATTGCTGCCAGACGATTTCCAGGGTGTCGGGATCAAGGGCGTAAATGGTCGCGAGTGAGTCAGCAAAGATCAGCAATTGCCGCGAGTCGTTTAAAGTCGCCACCGAAATGGTGGAGCGTATGCCGCTTATCATTTTGCGATGTGTGATTACACAGCCACTGTGACGGTTCAGCACAAACAGTTTACCCGCCTTATCACCCACGTATATCCGCTCTCCGATCACTGCCGGTTGCGAGCGCATATCACTGACTCGGGGAAAAGCAAAACTCCAAGCCAATCTTAAACTGCCAACATTATCGCGACGGATGGTAGTTTGCTGATTTGAGGCAAAGCGGCGATTTTCCAACCCCAACCCCCAACTGCCCAGTATCGGGCGCTGACTTTGTTCCGGTTCAGAGTTGCACATTGCGCCTGGTAGCCAATCGTATTGGCCGGTGGCGCTACCCGCCAGATAGTGCGCGATCAAACCGCGCTTTTGTTTACTGAGGTGTGCCGCCATAGGCTGCATTTTGCCAAATTCCATGGCAATCATCAGATCCTCTTTGGCAAGTGCCGACAGAGCCTGACGCGTTGGTGCATGCATAGCGGGATTGTCATGACAATCGGCACAATGCTGGTCAAATAAATACTCACCAGCTCGCGCCAAGGGAAGATGCTCGGCATTGCGCAGTACCCAAGCTTCGCCATTTTGCAAAACCCAGGTTTTTAGTTCATTACGGTTGGTTACCGTCGCGATGATAATCGCCACCAGCATCACGCTAGATATAATACGCTTTTTCATTGCAGCCTCATTTTTATTGTATGGCAGCGCTATTAGTAATTATGGTGTCTAGACCTACCCCAGTCTACGCGCATCTCTTTTTGGATGGCTTACCTGATGTCACACCCACTTAAAAAAACACCAATAATGACCAAAAAAAAGATTATGGCAAATATTTAAAGACAGTAGAAGCCCCCAGATTTACTGAATACAATGCCTAGATGAACTATATTGGTAAGCTAAATTAGGTTTTAGCGTTGTGGCATTATCGAGTAATCCATGCATCCAAGCTCCTAAAAAATTTCTTACAGCGCCACCTAGATTAGGAAAAAGACATCATCAATGACAAAGTTTAACGAATGGGTCAGCTCAGTTGCCGAAGCAGGTCGTGAATTACTGCCAAAGAAATCGCGCCAGGATAACTACTTATCACTCTCAAATCTGTGTCATGAGCTATGCACTAGCAAAGGTGAAGCCATGGGTACCGCGATTGCCCATCAAGTTGTCAAAACCTATCAGGCACTTGATTCAGATGAGCGCTTAGGGTTTTTCCACTTGCTTTACGAGGATTTCAGTCCCGACCCCCAAGCGATTATTGAAAGCTCCGAAGCCTATAAGCTAAAACCGGATAGCAACACTTACCGAGACTTACGCCACGCCATAGAGGCGCCACGCCTTCACCTGTTTCGTTGTATCAATATGGCACCACAAGGCACAGCTACCCTGATTCAGATACGCAAGGATCTGTTGGCCATTATTCATGACCACCCCGATTTCAGCTGTATCGACGACGATCTTAAACACTTACTGATCTCTTGGTTCAACCGTGGCTTTTTGACCCTAGAACAAATTAGCTGGCGAACCCCAGCCCATATTCTGGAAAAACTTATCGCCTATGAGGCAGTTCACGAGATGAGTGGCTGGGACGACCTCCGTCGTCGTCTGGCTGATGACCGGCGCTGCTTTGCTTTTTTCCATCCCGCATTGGAAGATGAGCCCCTCATTTTTGTTGAAGTAGCATTGGTCAAAGGCATTGCTGGTAATGTGCAGGAACTGCTCGCCAAACCCGACGACTCACGAGTAGAAAAACCCACAACCAGTAAGATCAACGCTGACCAAACTGACGATTTTGATACCGCCATTTTCTACAGCATAAGCAATTGCCAGGAGGGCCTGAAGGGCATT
The DNA here is from genome assembly GCA_047624025.1 of Zhongshania sp. GTDB lineage: Bacteria > Pseudomonadota > Gammaproteobacteria > Pseudomonadales > Spongiibacteraceae > Spongiibacter. The sequence continues at coordinate 4,103 of JBLHPB010000061.1, read as the reverse complement.
TCTTTTGGTAACTTCCTGATAAAACAGGTAGTCGTGGAATTACGTAATGAATTTGAACAGCTCAAGCAGTTTGCCACACTCTCCCCTATTCCCGGTTTTCTACGCTGGTTAAAAGCCGAACTAAAACTCACAGACAGTAACATTACTGAAACAGAAGACCGGGAAGTGCTAAGTCTTTTAAGTCAAAAGGGCTGGGCGGATGACGAACCAAGCTGCGAAGCATTACGTCCGGTGCTGACCAAGCTTTGCGCTCAATACCTGAGCAAAGCCAAAAAAGGCACTGAACCTTTAGATCCGGTTGCCCGCTTTCATTTAGGTAACGGCGCACAAATTTCTCGGCTGAACTGGCTTGGCGATCGCTCGGCTAACGGCATGAAACAATCTGCGGGGATGCTAGTTAACTACGCTTATCAATTGAAGAAAGTTGAGAAGAATCACGAAGCCTATTTCAACGATGGCGTGATTTCGATGTCGACTGAATTTCAAAAACACTTGAAATAATTAGGCCTGAATAATGGGCTTTCCTCAGGCAGTTTAAATGCTTGAGGAAAGCTAACTCTATCTTAAAAACTCTCGGCACACGCTCAAAAAATTTACAACTCAGCAGCTCGCTGCATCAATAAATAATACATCTTCATGGAATCCATAAAACTCGCCACCGAGACTCTCTCATTAGTGCCGTGCATCCCAGCCAACTCATCCGGCCCCACCTCCAGAGCCAAAAACCGATAGCTGGCATCTGCAATGGACTCATAATGACGGGCATCAGTGGCGCCAACCACTAGGCGCGGCGCCACCACCGTATCTGGACGTATCTGAGTAATGACCTCACTCAACACGGAGTATCCCGCACCTTCAATTGGTGACACATTGGAGGGATCATTTGAAAACTCACTGTACAAGGAGACCTTCACTTGGTCGTCATCAATAATCGCATTCACGAAGTCGACAACAGAATCGACGGTATCACCGGGTAATATTCGAAAATTGACTACTGCCTCAGCAGTCTGCGGCAATACATTGTCTTTAACTCCAGCCGACATCATCGTTGCCGCTGTGGTCGTACGAATACCAGCATTAGTAGCCGGGTTATCACTCATCACACTGACCGCTAACTTCTCAAACAACCAAAGATTGGCAAAAATCAAACGCTGGATAAAGGGTGCTTTCTCGCCCAGGGCCTTTAGGGTGTCGCGGGTATATGTCAAATCAGCAGGAAACGGATGCTTTTCCAAACGACTGATCGCTCTTGCCACCCGACCTAATGCTGTATGTTTTGGCGGCATCGAGGCGTGACCGCCCTTGCCAACCGCCGTGAGCCTCAAGCTGGTATAGCCTTTTTCCGCGGGACCAATCAACGCCACCCGCCCCTCGACACCGGGAATCAAGCCCTTGGTAACAAAACCGCCCTCATCCAATAGAAAACCCAGCCGAACATTGCGTTGGGCGAGTAAGGCCGCCATTGCTTGGGCACCCAAGCCGCCAATTTCTTCATCGTGGCCAAAACCAAAATAGATGGTTCGCTCAGGACTAAAACCTTCGCCCAGTAAACGCTCAGCAGATTCCAGCAAAGCAATCAAACTCGCCTTATCATCAAGCGCCCCTCGGCCCCATATAAATCCGTCAGCGACTTGAGCAGCAAACGGTGGGTAAGCCCAAGACGCCTCACTGCCCAACGTTACAGGCACCACATCTTGATGGGCCAAAAACATGATCGGGGTCTGTGCATTATTCTCACCCTGCCAACGAATCAATAGCGAGTGCTCTGCGACCAGCTCAATGTCCAGCTGGGTAAATACTAGTGGGTAGCGCGACGCCAAATAACGGTGAAACTCAGCAAATGCCTGGGCATTAGGCGGCACATCTATACTCACCGATACCGTCGCTATTTTTAAAGCCCCCGTAAGGTTTTCCACTGCACTAGCCTCATCCCAGCTGACATCGACAGCAGCGGGTACGGGTAGTGGTGGCTGAACAAAATTCAGTCCTCGCCACACCACAATCGCAAGGGTAATCAACAATATTAAAATTAGACCAAGGAAAATCTTTTTCATGACAACACCCTTACTGAAGCTGGTAGCTTAATTCAAGACCAAAATGGCGCGGTGCGCCCGGCACCCGATTGGCCACGCCAATCACGCTGGTTACGGCAATTCCACCGACAAAATAGGCATCGTCTTTAATATTATTAACAAAGGCGCTTAGACTTAAGCGTTCATTTACTTGCCATAGAACGCGGCCATCAAAAGTTTCGTATTGGTCAATAAAAGAACTGTCGTAGTCGCCACTTAAGTAGTCAGTACCAATGAAGATCTCATCCGAATAATAATACTGCAGACTTGGTGACACTCTGCCCATGGCGCTTAACCAGTCATATTGCACAACCAATCCCCGGACATTCTGAGGAACTTGCGGGAATGCCTCATCACTGCGATCGACAATCGCAAAACCATCCGCCGTATTGGTGCCCAAATCATATTCAATAAAATCACCATCGGTGTAGGCGGCATTGGCATTAATAGTCCAGTTACCCAACAAGGCAGTTAACTCAATTTCAAAACCATCAACCACGGCTTGACCCGCATTACCGGTAAATTGCACCACCTCGGTCTGAGTGCTGCCCCGCTCATATAGCGCAACCTGCAAGTCGGTATAGTCGAGCTGGTAAATCGCGAAATTGAATCGTAGACGACGGTCGAATGTATCAATTTTCACCCCTAGCTCAGTATTGCGTACTTGCTCAGGTTCAAATTGCTGGATGTTGGAACCGGTCTGGGTCGAGCGCACGTCTAGGCCACCTGATTTAAATCCATCACTCACGGTCGCGTAGGCAATAAAACTGTCCATATGCCATTGCTGAATTAGTTCATCGGGCGCAATAAAGTTCACCGTTAATAACGGCGTCGTCTCTGAAAACGTGGTATTGCCAACAATGGAGGGTAAAAATAGCAAGGGCACTAATGGCGCCTGATAAGCAAAATATTGATCGCGGCTGACCGGACTAAATATGCCATCCATACCGTGAGCAACGGGAGTCACAATGGCTGGATCACTGCCAATTTGTGCATTAAGTCGATTCGCGTATTCATCAAAGTCAGGCACTATCATCGTGTGGACGCTATGGCGGCTTTCCTCGGTATATCGCAAACCTAGGGTAAGTTGCAGCCAATCTCTGACATCCCATGAGCCCTGCACAAACACCGCCTTGGTTTCATTTTCATAATCCGCGAGCGAAGCGGTATTGGCTTGCACCGGCAAAAGAGCATTTGAGGGCGCGGAAAAAGGTAATGGCTGTGGCGATGCCGCACTGGGGGGAATCCCCACCAGACCATTATCACCAACATCGGTGCCATCAAGGGTATTGATCAGCTCTTCACGCGCATAAAAAACACCAAAGGTTAGCTTCAAACTGTCTTCAATAAAGCTGCCGTTAAACTTTAATTCCTGGGTAAATTGATTACGCTCTGCCTCTGGGGCATTCATGCCACCACCCTGAAAAACTAAAATACCCGCATTGGAACCGACACCCACACTGCGCACCGAGGTGCCATCTGAATCACCACTAATACGGATATTATCTTGGAAGGCATAACTTGTAATGCTCTCCATATCCATGCCCCACAACGGCATACGTAGCGTCAATGCGTGCATTTGATTATCGAGGGCATATACCGCATCGTCGTCGTTCTGACTGACTTTGAAATCTTTACCCAGCGCCGTACTTGCATCGCAGGCAGCTTTTAAATCATCTCCACCCTCTCCGCGGTAAACGCCCTGAGTCAGAATTGCGCCGCTATTCTGAAAACGACAACTATACGGCGTGCCGCGCTCATCAATGCGACTAAAAAAACTGAAGAAGTCCAACTCAGTGGTATCGCTCAAAAACCACATCGTGCGCTGGGAAAAAGCCATGCGATCTTCATCAAACAAATTATGGTTTGAGCTAACGTTTTCTATATAGCCATCACTGCGCTTAAAATTGACCGCCAGACGCGTTGCTATTGCGTCCTCGGCCCAAGGGATATTGGCATTAAATTTTGCGTTGCGCCGGCCATAACTACCCGTACTTAAACGGCTACCAAACTCAAACACCTCAGCATTAG
>JBLHPB010000060.1:0-16550 GCA_047624025.1 Zhongshania sp. | reverse complement strand
ATAAAGGCGATAAAAGCTATTGGTCAAAAACGCGAGCTGTGCCGCACCCTGGCTGAGATTGGTCGACATGGAGCTAATCACATAACCAATCAGTTCACGCTCCAGCTTGCTGATATTAGAATTCCGTGCCGCTAAAAGTAACAAGACATGTGAGAGCTGATTACCAAGATCAAGGTCTAGTTCCAGCGCCTCGGTGACTCGATCATCGGTACGCTGAAGTAAATCCGACTGGCATATATCAACCAGCAGCTCATGCTTGGAACTGTAGTAGTTGTAAAAGGTCTTTTTAGCAATATCGACACAATCGCAAATGGCGTCGATGGTCAGCCCATCGACGCCATAGCAAGATATCAAGCGCAGGGTTTGCTCACAGATTTTTTCACGAACCGCTTTTTTCTTTCGCTCTCTGCGTCCTAACTGTGCCAATGGCAAGATATCCACCCCTAACCCTCATTTTAAGCCACGATAATAACGCAAGCAGAGTCATTCGACCAAGGCGTTGCCAACAAAGCATGCGAATAAGCGCGGATTACAGGACATTTGGCGCCGTTGGCGTAACCCCGTTAAGAACCCCCTCCATTCGAGCGATAAATGCCGCTTTGGCCTTGTCTGTCATCGGCGCTATCCAGAACTGCTCCGCCTTAATTCCGGCCAGCGCCGTTGCCGCGACCTCTGATGGCTCGGTGGTTTCTAAGGTCATATCGTACTGAGCCATGATCGCCTTCATATCTTCAACCGAATGGATGCCTGAATCGGGTTTGTCGGGGTTACCCGGCAAATGTGTGGGTCGGTTGCGCTCAGAATTAAAAATGCCGGTATTCACCACATTCGGGCCGGGAAACAGCGCGTTGACCTTAACTGGAGATTGAAGGGCTTGGAGCTGAAAATGCAGATTCTCGGTAATTGCCTGCGCTGCTGCCTTGCTGGCGGTATAGATCGGTGTATCTGGCATCATCAGGAACGCACCGTTACCAGAGCCCGTCACCACAAAGTGAGCCTCTTCGTTTTGCGCCACTAGCTGCGGCATAAACGCGTTGATAGTGTAGATAAGCCCCCAGGTATTGACCCGCAAGCCCCATTCCCAATCATTAACCTCGTAATCCCACATATTACCCGCTTCACCGGTACCCACGCCCGCATTGGCAAAGACCAGGTGTATGGCACCAAACTCTTTCACAACCGCAGCCACTAGGCTTTTCATTGACTCTGGATCAGTAACATCGGCGCGCTGACCCATGCACTGGCAACCCAATTCACGCAATTCCGCCACGGTGCGCTCCAGCGCAGAGGTTTCGATATCGGCAATGGCAATTTTGGCTCCCTCAGCCGCTAATTGTAGCGCCAAAGCACGGCCTACTCCGCTGGCACCACCAGTAATGACGGCGACTTTATCGTTAAATGACTGCATCTAAATCTCTTCCTGTCATGATTTTAATAATTAAGTTACTTGAGAATAAAATTACACTGGAGTATATTTTTTTGCAAGTGCGGTTATCACAATCAATTTCGGCCGCTATACTTACACAATAAATTGCGGTGCCAATTCCGCCTCTGCACAGGAAGAACATCATGTCGCAAACACAAGAGTCTCTGCCCCCCATAGAAACACTATTCGACCCCAACTCGAAGGCTTATAGCGAAAACCCTGGGCCACAATGTATTGCAATGGCAGAGCGCGGCCCGCTAGTGTGGTACGCCCCTTGGCAGGCGTGGGTCATGACTCAGATGCCTGACATCATGGATTGCTGGAAGCGCGAGTATCTGTCATCAGACTTCTACGATTGGGAATTTGCACCAGTCCGCCCCACCGAAGAAGCAAACTGGAGTAATTTCGAAAAAGCGCTGGTGGGCCACAGCTTGCTCGACGACCCAATTCACCACCGTCTGGTGCGTAAAATCACCGCCCCAGCCTTTTCCCGCAATGTGGTCGACAATATCCAGCGCCGTATTGAACCCCATGTGCAAAAACTCTTTAACGACCTAGGTGAACCCGAAAGCTTCGATTACATTGATAAAGTCGCTACTCACATCCCCTTTATTTCCATCACGGCGATGATCGGCATACCGGAAAAATACTGGCCGGAAATGAAACGAGTCACCAAGACTTTTACTGAAACTTGGAACCCCACTATCTCGGAAGAGCGTCGTCTACGCGCCCAAGATGACAGCAACAAGGCGATCGATATTTTGCAGATAGTCATTGCGGAACGTCGCAAAAACCCTCAGGAGGGTGACTTTCTCAGCGCACTGCTAAAAATTGAATCAGAAAACGAAGGTTTTAATGAATGGGATGTAATTACCCTGATACTTGCCCTAATTGGCGCCGGCGCTGACACCACCCTCGTGGCACAGCAGTGGTCGGTATACGCTTTACTGAAAAGCCCAGACCAAATTCCCTTTGCGATGGAAACCGCCGACACCTTCTCCAATGCTTTTAGTGAAATCAGCCGCTGGGCCGGCAACTCTAAAATGGGCTTTGCGCGTTATGCTCCCGCGGATATGGATTTGCTGGGTCAACAAGTAAAAAAAGGTCAAATGGTGCTAATGATGCCCCACCTAAAAGACCACGACCCTAAACATTATCAAAACCCTGAGAAGCTTGATGTACGTCGGGTGTTTAACCCCGATGTATTGTTTGGCTATGGCCCTCGCTTTTGTATCGGTGCGGCACTGGCTAAGCGTCAGCTGTATTTGACGCTTAGCGAAATGTTTAAGCGCTTCCCCAATATTACCCTGGCCGAAGAGCCTGAAAGAGATTTGGAAGATCACAATTCCGTGGTATTTAAAAAGCTAACGCTTAAAACTAACTGCGCTTAAAACTTTAGTTTGGCAGGCTGCTTTGCAGTCTGCCAAAATCCTCGCTTCAGCCTCTGCTACAATGCCCGACTAATCCATCCGCAAGCGCCACCTATCATGATTCAAATCGTCGACACGTTTATCGCGCCGCCCTGCCGAGAGAAAATTGACATCCTCTATCGTGACGACGATATTGTGCTCATCAACAAGCCCAGCGGGCTGTTGAGTTTGTCAGGAAAAAACCCGCTAAATCAAGATTCCGTTCACTACCGAATGACAAAGGAGTTTCCCGATATCACCCTCGCCCATCGCCTAGATTTTGGCACTTCGGGTATTATGTTAATGGCACTAAACAAAGAAATAAATGCCGCTCTAACCCGACAGTTCCAAGCCCGGCGAATGCGCAAAACTTATATTGCGATATTGGATGGTCTACTGGTAGAGGACGGCGGAATTATAGACTTTGCCATTGCCAAAGCCCCTGAGCTTTTCCCACGCCAGAAAATTTGCTCGCTTGCTGGCAAAGCCGCCCGCAGCCACTATCGAGTCACCGAGCGATTCAATGAACCCGCTCGAAGCCGGGTTGAATTCAGCCCTGAAACCGGACGCACCCACCAATTACGAATCCACAGCCGTGAAATTGGCCACCCTATTCTGGGCTGCGATCTGTACGGCAGCCCCCGAACCTTGGCTATGGCCAAGCGCCTGCAACTGCATGCAGAAACCTTGGAATTTGAGCACCCCCGCAGCGGTGAAACCATCACCGGCCAAAGTCCCTCTCCATTTTGAATAAGTCCTGTCATTAGCTGTACCAAAACTACCGGTGTGGCACCTAGCAATGAGACTACTGCCTCCACCCTGGTCTGTTTGATTTTTTCGACCACAAATTATTAGCATCATCCTTACTCTGTTGAGCCTGAAGTGCCTGCTGGAGCTTTTCTTCTTACTGGTCGTCAGAGAATAGCCCAAAGAAAGTAAAACCTGATCAAGTCTTAGGCAGTGGGTTGGCATTGACTGTTTCGCTACCTTGCATCGCGTCACTAATAGAATCAACTTATTCCGTGATCTGCAATGTTAGCTTGGGCAATAATTTAATCCATCTCTGTGCGAGTTTTGCCAGCTCAATCTTCAATATAGTAAAAGGCCCAAGCAAAATTATTAGTAATAGCAGTGCCGATATTGCGCGGGGAATCTAAAGACGCTTAAGTAGCGCAACCAGAGGGCTAAGCAGCTAGGTAATCAACAACGTGACTAGCAAGGGCATTAACAGACTTTGCGCAAAATAGAGGGCATACATCAGCGCCAGTGCAAACAAGCCGCGCAACATCCTAGAATGCGTTTTTAGTGGTTTTAATGCTGGGGCTAGGGCCTGCTCAGTTGTGCTGGTATTACCACCCTCGTTAAACATCTACTGTGCTTACGCCATTAGGCCTAATAGTTATTAATCACTGAGCATAAACGCGGAGCAAACAAGGTCATTACATCTTATTAAGTTAGGGATAAAGTTCAAATTATGTTTTGATATTATGCCTATTTCAGCTATATATCGAATTAGATGCTTTGCTTCTCGACCGCGACGAGCTCTCAGTAAAAACTCACGCCGCATCCACCGTGCTCGATCCCTTAAATTGCTGTTCCGCGAGGCGCTCGGCAATGACTGCGGCAGGCTTGGCACTGGCGGCGGCACACAGAAATATTTCGTGCAGAGTTTCGGCAATCCCAGCCACGTGACCTGCCGTCGAGGCGGAACTACCTTCAACCCACTGATAATAGACGTCGATAATACCACCGGCATTGATGGCAAAATCTGGAGCGTACAGAATACCTCGCTGCCGCAGCCGCTCACCTTGCTCAGCGGTAGCGAGTTGGTTGTTTGCTGCACCTGCAATAATGTCAGCATTAATCATTTCAACACTGTCACTATTGATCACTGCACCCATCGCGCAAGGTGCTAGTACGTCCACTGACATTGATAATATCTGATCTACAGCAATTTCACTGGCGCCGAGTTTTTTAGCTAAACTAAGGTTATCGCTATTGACATCGGCAACAAAAACCGTCGCTCCCGCAGCGATTAACTTAGAAATCAAGTGCCTCCCGACTGCACCAGCCCCTTGTACCGCCACGCGTATACCGCACATATCATCACTGCCCCGGCGATAGGCTAGCGCCGCGCCAATACCAACAAACACACCTTGGGCGGTATACGGCGAAGGGTCGCCACCAAATTGGCCGGTAGCTATTACACCCGATACATAGGAGCTGCGCTCAGCAATGACTTTCATATCCGCGACACTGGTGCCAGAGTCTTCGGCAGTGATATATCGACCGCCCAGACTGTCCACAAAATCACCCATTGCCAGCATTCGCGCCCGGGTTTTATCTGCCTGTGGATTACCTATAATGACGGCCTTGCCTCCGCCTAAGGGCAAGCCGGCCAGCGCGGACTTATAGCTCATGCCTCTAGACAAGCGCAGCACATCTTCCAGTGCCTCCGCATCGCTAGCATACGGAAAAAATCGACAACCCCCTAACGCTGGCCCCAGATTGCTATTGTGAATTGCCACAATGGCACGCAAACCACTACGCTCATCAGCGTGAAAAGCCACCAACTCGTGCTGATCGAAGGAAGGCGAATCAAATACAGACATTACCACCACCTAAATTTTTTACACATTTCCCCAAATAGCGATTAAGCAAGATTCACAATTTCTACAAACTGAGTTTCCTTACTTTTCAACTTTTGCATCAGTTGCTGGCGGCTCGCGCGATACTCTGTGATGGCCTGCTCTTTGACATGACCAAAGCCACGCACATCATCGACCAAACTAATAATTTCAGCCGCCAGCGCTAGCTTATCCGGTTTCAATTCCACTAGGATTGCATCCAAATTCTGCTTAAACTCATCAATAAGCGCTCTTTCCATTTTTCGCTCTGGGCTGTAGCCAAATATATCCCAGCGCGAACCGCGAAGGGTCTTAAACCGAGCAAGAATCGCAAAGACCTTTAGCATCCAGCCTGAAAATACCCGCTTGCTGGGGTGACCATCTGCGCCAACTTTTGACAATAGCGGCGGCGCCAAATGGAATTGCAACTTAAAATCACCTTCAAAACTGTCGCGTAGCTTCTTCATAAATTCACCATTGCTATAGAGTCGCGCTACCTCGTATTCATCTTTGTAGGACATCAATTTATAGAGAGAACGAGCCACTGCCTCGCTGATAATTTCGGACGATACCGATATCGACTGCTCTTTGGCCCTCACTCTGTCGACAAGCTGGCGATATTGATTGGCGTAGTGAGCATCTTGGTAGTCGCAAAGCTGGCGATAGCGGAAATCGATAATGTCATCGAGTTTTTCTAAAGGCGCCCAATGCTCAATACTCACTCCGGCAGCCTTCATGACCGCTGCAATATCTACCACCGCCCGACGCCCCCACATAAATGCCTGCTTATTAAAATCGATGGCAACGCCATTGAGATCAATGGCGTGCTCAATTGCGTCGGAACTCACAGGAATATAACCTTTCTGAAAAGCGTAGCCGAGCATAAAGAAATTGGTCGCTAGGGTGTCCCCCAATAGATGGGTAGCCAAGGCGGTTGCCTCAACAAAATCAACCTTGCCCTGCCCCACTTCATCCTCTATTAATTTCTTCATGGTTTCGCCGGGAAAGACAGCATCGCGATTGTAGACAAATTCAGCGGTTGTCATTTCGGTGTCATTAATCACCGCCACACTGCGCTCTATATTAACCTTAGCAATGGCTTCGTCAGATGCCGCCACCACAAGATCACAACCCAGTAACAGGTCCGCATCGCCGGCGGGAATACGCACAGCATTAATATCGTCTTGTGCCTGGGCGATACGTAAATGGCTTACCACTGGGCCAAATTTCTGTGCTAAGCCGGTTTGGTTCATGGTCGCGCAGCCCTTGCCTTCAATATGGGCCGCCATCGCTAGCACTGCGGTGATGGTGAGAACACCGGTACCTCCCACTCCCGTCACCACCATATTCCAAGGTCGAGCCAAGGATGGTATTTCTGGCTCCGTCAACGCAGCAAAACCACTGCTATGGACGGCGGCATTGGATTTTTTCAGTTGACCACCAATCACCGACACAAAACTGGGACAAAAACCCTTTACGCAGGAATAATCCTTATTACAAGCACTCTGGTCGATTTGACGTTTACGCCCGAGTTCAGTTTCTTTGGGTAGTACAGACAGGCAGTTGGATTTTTTACCGCAGTCACCACAGCCTTCACAGACTGCTTCGTTAATAAAAACACGGCGATTGGGATCTTCCAGCAGACCTTTTTTACGACGGCGACGCTTCTCTGCCGCGCAGGTTTGCTCGTAAATTAATACCGAGGTTCCCGCCACCTCACGCAGTTCTTCCTCAATAGGCAATAGCTCATCGCGATGGTTGACGGTAAAGCCCTCGTGACGATCAAAATGATATTGCTCTGGATGGTCTGAAACCAGCGCAATACGTTTAATGCCTTCACCGCGCAGCTGTAAGATCAATTGTTCGACGGTCAAACTGCCGTCTACCGGCTGCCCTCCAGTCATGGCCACGGCGTCGTTGTAGAGTATTTTGTAGGTGATGTTCACCCCAGCAGATACCGCCTGGCGAATAGCCAAAATACCTGAATGGAAATAAGTGCCATCCCCCAAGTTTTGAAAAACGTGTTTGTTTTCTGTAAACGCGGCCTGACCTACCCAAGTCACACCCTCGCCGCCCATTTGGGTAAACGTGATCGCGGGGCGCGACGGCATCCAGGTACTCATGTAATGGCAGCCAATACCGCCCAAAACAATACTACCTTCGGGCACTTGCGTAGACGTATTGTGGGGACAGCCCGAGCAATAATGCGGGCTGCGGTTAATCACCCCATGCTTATTGGCAATGGACTGTTCTTTTTGGCGATAAAAGGCCAAACGTTTTTCAATTTCCTCACTTTTATAAAAACGGCGTATGCGGGCCGCAATCGCTCGCGCCACCATCGCGGGTGTCAGCTCACTGAGGTTGGGCAATAAATCCTGACCCAGTTCATCATATTCGCCAATAACACGTGGCCGATCCTCCACCGGCCAGTTATACAATTGCCCAGTGATTTGATCCTCAATAATGGAGCGTTTTTCTTCCACGACCAGTATTTCTTCCAAACCCTTGGCAAACCCATGCGTGGTCAGTGGTTCCAGGGGCCAAGGCATACCCACTTTATAAACTCGTAAACCTATAGCCGCGGCCTGCTGCTTGTCGATACCCAAATCTTCTAGGGCTTGCATCACATCCAGATAGGACTTGCCACTGGTGACAATGCCCAGCCGGGCCTTAGGACTATCAATAACAATGCGATTGAGATTATTAGCGCGGGCAAAAGCGCGGGCCGCGTAAATTTTGTATTTATTTAAGCGCAGCTCCTGGGCCAGCGGCGTGTCTGGCCAACGGGCATGAACGCCGTCCAGTGGTAGTTCAAAATCTTCCGGGATGATAATTTTGACACGGTGGGAATCTATTTCGGCGGAGATCGCCGAATCCATATTTTCAGTAATCGCCTTTAAACCCACCCAGCAACCGGAGTAGCGCGACAGCTCCCAGCCGTAAATCCCCAGATCCAAGACCTCCTGCACATTAGCCGGTGCCAGTACCGGCATCGAAGCACCAATAAACATATGCTCAGACTGATGTGGCAAAGTAGATGATTTAGCCGCGTGATCATCACCGGCCACCGCTAACACCCCGCCAAATTTAGATGTACCTACGGCATTGGCGTGTTTAATGGCATCCATGCTGCGATCCACCCCCGGCCCCTTGCCATACCACATGCCGAATACGCCATCATATTTGACCCCGGGAAACAGGCCCACCTCTTGGCTGCCACGCACTGCCGTAGCGGCCATATCTTCATTCACACCGGGTACAAACTGAATATGGTGTTCATCGAGAAAGGGCCTAGCCTGCCATAAAGCCTGATCCAAATTACCCAGTGGCGAACCCCGATAGCCAGAAATAAATCCGGCGGTGTTTAAGCCTTTTTCAATATCGCGCTGGTGCTGCAGCATGGGTAAGCGAACCAATGCCTCGATGCCCGTCATATAGGCACGACTACTGTCGAGACGATATTTGTCATCCAGTGAAATTGTGCGCGCGTGTTTTGAGAGCGTCATGGCCAAATACTCGCTATTTAGTCATTAAGTGATAGCTCAAATTTTACTGCTGCGCTTAGGAAACAATTATCTTATTGAGACCAATTTACATAAAAAATTAGCAAAAAATATCCATAAAATTCTAAAAATACGAATAAATAAGACCATAATATTGATTGTAAAACATAGTAACGAGACAATAAGGCAAGAATACGAAATCACAGAGGTTAGCAGACATGGGCAATAAACTGAGTCGACAGGACATCAAAATTTTGCAAATTCTGCAAAGCGATGCCAGCAAGACCTCGACCGAGGTCGCCGATCTGGTCGGTATGTCGCAGTCACCCTGCTGGCGGCGTATTAACAAAATAGAACAAGACGGTATTATCCACAAAAAAGTCGCACTGCTGGATCGGCAGGCACTCGGCATGGATCTAGTGGTTTTTGCCACCGTCAATCTAACCACCTCGGGACGACAAAACCTGGTTGAGTTTGAATCCTCGGTGCGCAATTTTGATGAGGTAGTAGAATGCTACACCATGACGGGTATCTGGGACTATATGCTGAAAATTATTGTGAAAGACATCCGTAATTACGAGAGTTTTGTTCGCGATCGCCTGCTAGCGCTACCGATGATCCGCGAGCTGCACTCCCATATTGCGGTAACTGAGATTAAGAACACCACTGAGTTGCCGCTTAAAACTCAACTATAATCAGCCCTTACTAGAAATCTACCGCTGCTGTGCTATGTTGTTAGATAAATAAGCCCACATAGCGAGCCAAACATTGAGCATCAGTCATCAAAAAATATTGGTCGCTTACTCAGCTCTGCTCCTTAGCGCCGGCATTGTTAGTGCCGGTGAATCTCGGAACACTCAGTCCGGTTTCCTCGATTTCAATATCTACCCTTACCTCTCCGACGTCAATAACGACAGTGTTTTGACGCTCAATATTGCCGCCAATTTAGCGAATCGTTTTTCTTATTTCAGCTTATTCAATATTGGCAACCAGACCGCCGACAGCGAGCTTAGTGACACCACCAGCTATTACACAGAGCAAAATCTGCGCTGGCAGATTACCGACAACTCGCCCTTTGATTTAACCGTGCAATACAATATGCGCAGCGGTGATGACAATGATCGCCTGCGTTTTGGCGGTCGCTGGCGGCTCAATGACAGCCCCCAGCTCAAATCGATATTTGAGCAAATCCATCTGCGCTATGCGCTCAATCTGCACCTAGTACAGATAGACGACGGCGACAGCCACGTTTGGCAAATGGAGCACTCTTTTAATCTGAAATTTCCCTATCTTAGCGACAGATTGTATTTGGGGGGGTTTATTGATCACACTTTTAATGAATATCTACCCGCCAACATCCCCGCCAACCCTATTGTCGGCGAGGCACAGTTGGGCTATCGGATTGTGGAGAATTTGTATGCGGTGGCGGAATATCGCATCAATGAATACCGCCGCAGCGACGAGAATAATCTGGCGCTGGGCGTGGAATACAAAATGAAATGGTGAAACACCAGCTCACCTCAATTAAACGAAGGAATCTTCAATTAAGGTAGCACGCCGTCATTAACTTAGCGCAAAAAGGCTTGGCCACCATCAACCGGCATTGTATGGCCGGTGATGTAGGCGGCGTCTGGGCCGCAAAGAAACACCACCACCCGACCGATATCCTCTTCGCATTCACCCACTCTACCCAGCGGTACCGAGTTCAGAAAGTCTTCTACGTCGTCACCACCGCTTTCCACCCAGCCGCTCATAGCGGGTGACATGGCCAGCGGCATGATGCAGTTGACGCGAATATTGTCATCGCCCCATTCGCAGGCGGCCGCTCGGCTCAAGGCGCGAATAGCCTCTTTGGCCGCTGCGTAGGCGCCATAACCAGAGGGGTCACTGCGCATTGCCACCGAGCTGGCTAAATTGACGATGCTGCCATCGCCACGCAGAAAGGGATAGCAGGCTTTCATTAAGCGAAGAGTGGCCAAAGGGCCGGAATCCATGCCCTCTTGGTATTCAGCTTCATCGACTTCTAAGAGGCGACCCTTGGCAACAAATTGAGCGTTATTGACCAGAATGTCGACACCACCAAATTCGTCAACAATCTCTAAAACAGCGGCATCGATATCATCGCCGTCAGTGACGTCACAGACAAAGGCCTGGGCCTCTCCGCCACGGTGATGAATTTCTGCACAGGTTGCTTCCAGAGTGGCTAAAGTACGCCCCAGCACCGCAACGGTCACCCCCTCGGCGGCCAAAGCTAGGGCAATACCGGCGCCAACACCCTGACCACCACCCGTAACCACTGCGACTTTATTTTCGAGAATAGCCATGTTGATTCCTCCAGCGACGATGAAAACACCAGCACAGCAAATTTAATCGGCCAGCTGGGCAACACTTTTCAAAATTAATCGTACCAATAAGGTCTGCCTGCTGACACCGGTCTTGGAAAAGATAGAACGCAGGTGGGTACGCGCCGTGTTACGACTCATACCCAGTGCCGCTGAGGCCTCATCGAGACTGAGACCGTCCGCCAACAATAAAGACAATTGCGCTTCGGTGGGGGTAAAACCGAAAAGCTGAATAATAACCGCAACCGGGGCTTCTGCGCCGTATTCTGGGTCACTGATAAAGATGGCAACGGTGGGAACTGATTTCCCCTCAGACCATTCGGTAACTGGTACCGGTCTTGCGATCACGCCGAGATCGGAAAAGTCGCCATCGCGCGTCACCCGCATAGCTTCCACCACGGTGGGTTCATCACCAACGCGATGGGCCAATATACGATCAATCAGGCGCTGCAATTTTTTGGTGGTGGCCTGATCGCCCAATAATAACTGGCCATCTTCAATCCTGACATCCGGCTCACGAATGATCAGATACTCGGCCATACGATTACAACTGAGCACACGACCATTCTCATCTAGAATAATAGTCGCCAATGACAAACTTTCCACTGCACCGGCGTAAAGCGCACGCTCTGACTCAATTTTATTAAGCCGTACATGTAGACGTAATGCTCGCTCCAAATGAGGCACTAAGGCATAGAGTAAATCACGATCAGCCTGATCAAAACTGGCGGAATGCTCGCCACGCGCCACTCGCAAACCGGCATTCATTTCGTCGGGAACGACAATATCAACACCCAGTGAATCATAGAGCCCAGCAGGTTTCATGCACAGTTTGTACAATTCACTGTCGAGCCAATCGTCGCCCGGGACCATTTCCATCAAGCTTTTAACTTCGCCAGGACGCAGTGACTGAAACGGGTCCATGGCAAACAGGCGCTCTTGGTAGCGCGCAATACTTTCGACACTGCCGCCCACAACCCGCAATACGCCGCGACCTTTATCCGAAGGCGGGTTCAATACTAGGGTGACTGAAACCGCTTTCATCAATTTACACAAAACCAGCAGAAAATCCTGCCAAGGCTCTTCTTCCAAAGGACCTTGGTAAATAGTGGCGATTACTTCGTCAAAGGCGGGATCAATAAGCATAGCGGCGGATAACAGCCCATATTTTTTATTTGGGTCGCTAGTATAACCGAGAACGGGTTATATAAAAGACATACAGCAGCAGCCCTCGAAAGAGGGTGGCTGCGTCAAAATGGAAGACTTAGATTAAGCCGCGTTCTTTGGCCATATCCAGCGCCAAATCTTCGATCATATCTTCCTGGCCGCCAACGGTGCGACGGCGTCCAAGCTCAATCAGAATATCTCGTGAGGACACGCCGTATTTCTCTGCGGCGCGTTTAGCAAACAGCAGGAATGAGGAATAAACGCCGGCATAACCCAATGTTAGCGAGTCGCGATCAATACGAATCGGACTATCCATAATCGGAGTAACCAAATCCTCAGCCACGTCCATGATCTTGTATAGATCAACACCGTGATTAACACCCATGCGATCCATCACCGCCACCAGCACTTCCAGTGGGGTATTACCGGCACCAGCACCCAAGCCAGCTACCGAGCCATCAATACGATTAGCACCCGCCTCCACCGCTACCAGTGAATTCATCACACCTAAACTCAGGTTGTGGTGAGCGTGAAAACCCAGTTCCGTTTCTGGTTTCAATTCGCGACGAAGTAGCGCAATACGCTCCCTAACCTGGTCCGGCAGTAAATAGCCCGCCGAGTCGGTGCAATAAATACAATTGGCACCATAGGACTCCATCAGTTTGGCCTGCTCAACGATCTGCTCGGCCTCAATCATATGGGTCATCATCAAGAAGCCGACAGTATCAAGGCCCATCTGTGATGCCATACCAATATGCTGTTCAGAAACATCAGCTTCGGTGCAGTGGGTCGCCACGCGAATGGTCGTCACACCCAAATCAGCCGCCATTTTTAGATGGTCAACCGTGCCGATACCCGGCAACAAGAGTGCAGAAATTTTGGCGTTTTTTACCACACCAACAACTGCCTTCAAATACTCTTCATCTGAGTGTGCTGGAAAACCGTAATTGACCGATGCGCCGCCCAGACCATCGCCGTGAGTGACTTCGATTAGCGGCATACCCGCCTCGTCCAAGCCCTTGGCGATAGACATCATTTCTTCTAAGGAAATTTGGTGCTGCTTGGCATGCATACCATCGCGCAGACACATATCGTGTAAAACGACTTTTTTACCGCGTAAATCCATTCTCGTATCCCCTTAAGCCGCCGTCGGCTTCAATGTCAGACGGCCTGCCAATATTTCTTCGGCGAACATTTCAGCGGTGCGTAAACCCGCTGCGGTCATAATATCGAGGTTACCCGCATATTTAGGCAGGAAGTCACCTAGGCCTTCCACCTCCATAAATACCGACACCCGATTGCCATCAAATACCGGCCCATTTTTCAGACGGTAACCTGGTACATATTTCTGCACTTCTTTGACCATCTCCAGCACTGAAGCGGTAATAGCCTCCTGATCCGGCGTATCCACTGTTAAGCAGTGAATAGTATCGCGCATCATTAATGGCGGCTCAGCGGGGTTGATTACAATAATCGCCTTGCCCTTAGCGGCGCCGCCGACTTTCTCAACAGCACCGGCAGTAGTCCGGGTAAACTCATCAATATTTTTACGGGTGCCGGGGCCCACTGAGCGCGAGCTGACCGTGGCCACAATCTCTCCGTAGCTAACCGCTTGAACGCGTGAAACCGCCGCAACCATGGGAATAGTCGCCTGACCGCCGCAAGTCACCATATTCACGTTCATGCAACCGGCTTGCAGTGCTTCTTTTAAATTTACCGGCGGCACACAGAAAGGTCCAATTGCCGCTGGCGTCAGATCAATCATCATCGCGCCCTGCTCGTTGACCTTGCGCGAATTCTCGGCGTGAACATAGGCCGAGGTAGCATCAAAGCAAATCTGCACACCATCGGTACGCATAGTTTCTATCATACCGTCAACGCCATCTGCGGTGGTCTTCAAACCCATTTCTGCAGCGCGAGACAAACCCGGTGAATCTGGATCAACACCCACCATCCACACTGGCTCAATAAATTCCGAACGCAGCGCTTTCATCAGCAAATCTGTACCGATATTGCCCGGACCAATGATCGCCGCTTTAATTTTTTCAGCCATTATTTCCACTCTCTTGGTTCAATACGCTATAACAATCTGGGAACTAGACGAACTGCACTGCCGCCTTACCAATTCCGTGTAATTCCATGGTCATCTTGTCGCCAGCAACCACCGACTCCAGCGGCACCAATGAACCGGATAAAATGACTTCACCCGCTTTAAAAGGAATACCGAAGCGGCCCAAGGTATTGGCCAGCCAAGCTACTGCGGTGAGAGGGTTGCCCTGCACGGCGCTACCCAGACCTTCACTTAGCAATTCACCGTTTTTCCACACGGTGATTTTGAGATTGGGTAAATCAAAGTCGCGAGGGTCGGCACTGGCATCGCCCAGCACAAAGACACCGCAGGAGGCATTATCTGCCACGGTATCCTGTATACGAATATTCCAATCTTTAATGCGTGAATCGACAATTTCAAAACACGGCATAATGCATTCAGTAGCCGCCAGCACATCGGCCTCGGTGACGCCCGGCCCCTGTAAATCCGCTTTTAATTTAAAGCCAATTTCGGCCTCAGCGCGAGGCTGAATCATATTGCCCGCCACTGGCACATCCGCGCCATTGGCATACTCCATGGCATCGGTGAGAAAACCGAAATCTGGCTGATGCACGCCCAGCATGTCCTGGACAACCTTGCTAGTGACGCCAATTTTTTTACCTACAACCACTTCACCATCGTCTTCAACACGACGCTTAAGCATTTGCAGGGAAACATAATAGGCATCATCCAAAGTGATGTCCGGATGCTGTTCAATCAGAGGCGCAATAGATGTAAAGCTGCGCATTGCCTCGTACAAGTCATTGCCGAGTTGTTCAATTGTCTGCTTCTGTAATTCAGCCATTTTTCAAAAAATCCACCGTGTTGCGATTAAACATATCGCGATGCTCTACCATTACCCAGTGACCACATTGTGAGACCAGGGTGAGGCGAATATTAGGGCAGTTTTTTGCCAGCGTTTGAATACCAGTTTCCGGCATCATTTTCTCATTCACACCCCAAAAGGCCAGAATTGGACAGTTTATTTCTGACAAACGGGCACTCATATTTGGCACCACCATCGAGGTGATTACCTGACTATTCTGTTGCTGAAAAATGCCCCAGCGCTCATTGATCAACTGCTCGTCGACCACGCTGTCGTCGAAGACTAGACCGCGGCGAATAAAATCTTCCAAACGCGCAGGCTCCATCGGTCCAGAAGTAAAGACCTCTTTCATCACCTGCATGCCAGGCATTTGGAAATAGTCGGCTTGCTCTTCGAGCCCACCCGGTGCCATCAACACCAGTTTTTCAACTGTGGAGGGATTGTCGAGGGTAAATTTGATGGCGATAGCACCGCCCAGAGAATTACCAATCAAGCTGCAGCGATCAATGCCTATACTGAGCAATAATTGCTTAATGCATTCCACAAAAAAATCGAGATGGTACTGGACGTCTTCGGGCTTATCCGAATAACCGTAGCCAATCAAATCTGGAACGATAACCCGATAGCCCTGCGCGACCAAATAAGGGTAATTATATTTGAAATTACTGTGACCACTGGCGCCGCTGCCGCTGCCATGCAGAAACACCACCACTGGGCCCTTGCCCAAGTCTAAGTAGTGCAAACGCTGACCATTGTTTAAATCTGCGTACTGGCCTTCTGGTAAACCCGCTACCTGTGTTGCCATTCATTGTGCTCCCGTGATGGATACCTCGATCAGACATCGACCGCAACGCTGCTCAATGCGCTAGTTTGAGTCCTAATTCTAACCAATTGAGCGGCCAAGCCTAATACCCCAAATGGATGACAGCTCAGATTCAACTCTTAGTGAAACGACCGTAAAAGCCATTTAGAGACTAGTTGATCATCACATCGCTGAAGCTAGTGGTCTCACCAAACATGGCTCGGGGCGATGGCGGTTGGCGGCCATCAATATCGCTCACGCCATAGTGCTCCGCTAATTCCGCCGCATAGCAAACCTTGCCGTTAAAATTCATGCGCTCGGTGTCGCTTGCCAGTGCGGCAATGACCCGGCCGTTAAAC
>JBLHPB010000059.1:0-16882 GCA_047624025.1 Zhongshania sp. | reverse complement strand
GCAAGCGGAGCAACTGAGTGACTGGTTAAAACAGCTCGGCGTTGACAAATTAGTCAATAAACGCAGCACCACATGGAAGCAGCTCAGCTCTGAACAGCGGGAGACACTCGATCAGCACAGCGCCGTAACGCTCCTACTTGAACACCCAACCTTGATGAAACGCCCTCTACTGGATACCGGCAGCGCCCTTCATCTGGGTTTTAAAACGGCGGATTATCAATCCCTGTTTACCCATCACACCCTTTAAGCACTGAAAAGAGAATTTTTAATGAGCCAAACATATTTCGCATTCGGCCTCGGCCTCGGCACTCAAAATCGCAAAGGCGAGTGGCTAGACACCTTTTACTCACGCCCCCTACTTGCACCTAGCGCTGAACTTTGCACCGCGGTGCTCGCCATTTTAACGCCGGTAGAAGGCAACGCCGCCATTGCCGTCAACAAAGAACAACTGGCGCAAATTGCCGAGAGCCTGGAAGCCTCTGGCAATAGCCAACAGGCTGAGATTGCTGTGCAGCTCGCCAGCAGCACACAGCCCTTGGTAGTGACTATTCTAGAGAGCGACGATGCACCAACATCGGTGCCCGAAGCCTATCTCAAGCTACATTTACTTTCTCACCGTTTAGTCAAGCCGCACAGCATCAATTTGACCGGATTGTTTGCCGCCCTACCCAATGTGGCCTGGACCAATAAAGGCGCGGTAGATCTCAGTGAATTAGCCGAGCAGCAGCTGCAAGCCCGCCTCAAAGGCGAAATACTGGAAGTGATGTCGGTAGATAAATTCCCTAAAATGACCAACTACGTAGTCCCCACCGGTGTGCGTATTGCCCACACTGCCCGCGTGCGCCTTGGCGCTTATCTGGGCGAAGGCACCACCATTATGCATGAGGGCTTTGTAAACTTTAATGCTGGCACCGAAGGACCGGGCATGATCGAAGGCCGGATTTCTGCTGGGGTTATGGTTGGCGCAGGCTCTGATCTAGGCGGTGGCTGCTCTACCATGGGCACCCTGTCTGGCGGCAATAATATTATTATCTCGGTTGGCAAAGAGTGCCTGATCGGCGCCAATGCCGGTGTCGGCATTCCCCTCGGCGACCGCTGCACGATTGAGGCTGGCCTGTATATTACGGCCGGCTCCATCATCACCATGATTGATGCCAATGGCGCAGTAGCGGGCACCACTAAGGCGCGGGATCTGTCCGGGGCTTCTGACTTACTATTCCGCCGCAATTCCAAAAATGGTGCAATTGAAGTCTTAACCAATAAATCTGCCATTGCCCTGAACGAGATGCTACACGCCAACAATTAATCATTGCTGGTCGCCAATACGCCTCTTCTAGCGGGGCGTATTGGCGCAATTTTTGAACTCACCCGCGTCAAAATACTCTATTCACTCATATAAGCAATTACTGTATTAAATTGGGACTTTGTGCCAACTTACAATATTGCCTACCTGTTTAGTATGCGTCGGTTAAAGGGGAATAATATGGACTTACAAATTACCAGCCTGTTCGGCTTATTAATTTTCATCGCCGACATCTGGGCCATCCTTAATATCATCCAAAGTCAGCGCCCACCCAGCAGTAAATTGCTGTGGGTATTATTAATTTTATTCTTACCCGTTATTGGCCTCATCATCTGGTGGGTTAATGGCCCTCGCGAAAAAAGCTAAGCTCAAACTCCAGTAAACTGATGAAAAAACAACAACAGAATATGTCAGCCGCACCCCTAAAACAAAGTGACTGGCCACTTAAGATCATTGCCGTACTTGCCGTGCTCTTGACCCTGCAGCTAGCTCGGGATCTTGTGCTGCCAATCACCTTGGCACTGATTTTCACGCTACAGCTTAGTCCCGCTGCCAGCCGTTTACAGACACTAAAATTGCCCCACAGCATAGACAGCCTAGTCAATGAACTCAGCACCAGCGCTGGCGAGTCCAGATTAAACAAAGTGATCATTGCCGATGCCGGATGGCGAGCCGAACTGGGGGGAATTGCAAAAAACTTCAGTGTTTACGGTGGCCTCAGTATTATTCTCTTATTCTTCCTGCTGAGGTCGGGAGAGTCGCTGATGCGGCGATTTATTCACAGTTTGCCAAGCCCGCGCGACAAGACTGTGGTAACGCGCATGGCCCAGCATGCACAAACCCAGATGTCCCGTTACCTACTCACCATTACCGCCAAGAATTTACTGGTGGGGAGTATCGCCACCCTAGTGCTGTGGAAGCTGGATTTTCCCGATTCAGCCCTATGGGGAAGCATTGCGGCGTTATTGCGCTACACCCCCTATTTGGGCGTGAGCCTGACAGTTATTCTGCTCAGCATCGTCAGTGCGGTGAGTTTTTCAAACCCTATCACCATCATTGCAATGCCACTGGGATACCTGTGGGGTGCCCCCGCTCTTCTGCTTGCAGTACCACTACTGACCCTATTCCAAGTCATTTGTCAGCACAGCGAAAGTTTATTACCTCTTGCCCATATTATCGGAGACACCAATGAGTAAGTCCCTGGCGAACTACCGCAAGCAATTGTGGCCACTGCCTATGCAGCGCAATACCAGCGCCGAGAATGAGCGGCGTCTAGGCGTAGAGATTGAATTTACCGGCATGGAAATCAATGACATTGTCGATGTCATTATCAAGCAATTTGGCGGATCGGCTGAAGTAGTATCCGATTACGAGATTAATGTCGTCGATGGTCAACTAGGGAAGTTCGGCGTAGAGCTGGATTTTTCCTACATCAAGCGCCTCAGCCGTGAGCGCCACAAGTCCGCAGACAGCAATGATTTAGAAGAACTGGCCGAAGCCATTGTTGGTGCCATAGCTAAACAATTAGTGCCCTTTGAAGTCGTTGCACCGCCTATCGCGATGAGTGATTTGTGGCAACTGGAAGACCTGTTTAATACCTTGCGCGACAGTGATGCCCAAGGTACCCATGCCTCAGCCAAAAACGCCTTTGGCTTGCAACTCAACCCTGAAATGCCAGATTGTGAAGCTGACACGATACGCGAT
Organism: Zhongshania sp.; assembly: GCA_047624025.1. Lineage (GTDB taxonomy): Bacteria > Pseudomonadota > Gammaproteobacteria > Pseudomonadales > Spongiibacteraceae > Spongiibacter. The sequence continues at coordinate 13,875 of JBLHPB010000059.1, read as the reverse complement.
TATTTACGGGCATTTTTATGCTTGTTCGATTGGTTAAAGATACGCTGTGATGTCGACTTCAGCCGCCGACTTACCTCCTATGTTGACCCTTTTGGCAAAGACTATATGCGGCTGATCCTCAAGCCCGGTTATCAACCCGACATTGCCGCCTTGATAGATGACTATCTGGACTATAACCCCACCCGCAACCGCGCCTTGGATATGCTGCCACTGTTTGCCCATATTGACGAAAAACGCTTGCGCGCTCGTATTGACGATGATCGCGTTAAAGCCAGACCCACCCTGCACTATCGTCTACCGAATAGCCTGATAGACAATCCCCAATGGGGGCTAATCCACCCCTATCGCGACTGGCTACAAGTAGACAATCTGGCCATGGACAAGCCTCGTCTAGAAGAAGTGTGTAAGGCCTACAGTCACTACCTAGACAATCCCACTGCAAATTTATTCACTAATTGGTCGCAAAGTGTGCGTCAGTGGTTGATTCCGGAGCTATTGTGAATAGGCCTCTGATAGGGGTCACTGGCGACGATACTCATCTACCACTGGCCTGGTGGTTTATCCGCTGGGCATTGTGGCGCTGTGGCGCAGAGGCTTATCGCCTAACGCCGCAGCGCTGTGTTATCCCCCAAAATTTGAACGGCATGATTATCAGCGGCGGCGACGATATTGATCAACGCCTGTACATGCGTGATGCACCCGACAAGGCACCGATTAATCCAAAAAGAGATCGTTTTGAATTGATTGCTCTCGACTATAGTTTGAGTCGAAATTTGCCGGTATTGGGTATTTGTCGCGGCGCGCAATTACTCAATGTGTCACTGGGTGGTAAGCTGCATATTGATTTGCTTGAACAGCGCCGGCTGACCTCCCATAAACGTATGCTACTACCGCGTAAAACCCTGTTCATCGAGAAAGACAGTAAGCTACTACAAATTTTGGGCAGCCCTCAGGGTAAAATTAACAGCTTGCACCACCAAGCAGTCAAGGACTTAGGTGAGGGTTTAGACGTTGCCGCGCGCGATGCCGACCAGATTATTCAGGCGATAGAAGACCCCCGCCAAGACTGTCGAATTGGCGTGCAATGGCACCCGGAATATCTGCCCCAGCAAAGTCAGCAACTGCGCTTATTCAAACATTTGGTAGAGTGCTCGCAGGCATGATTAGCGCCTATTTACTCATGTTTGCCACCGCCTTTGGCGCGGCAACCTTACTGCCTTTTTATTCAGAAATATTACTGGTCGCCCAACTTCGCGCTGGGCTAAATCCCGGCTGGCTATGGCTAGCGGCAACGGCGGGAAACACCCTAGGCGCAGGGGTAAACTGGTGGCTCGGTAAAAAATTCAGCCAATACTCAGATCGGCGTTGGTTCCCCGCCCGTAAAGCTGATTTGTTACGCGCCCAGAACTGGTTTAACCGCTACGGCAAATGGACATTACTGATGTCGTGGATGCCAATAGGCGGAGATGCCCTCACCGTGATTGCCGGTATGATGCGCATACCCTTACTGCCTTTTTTTATATTAGTTGGCCTAGGTAAAGCACTGCGCTACGCGCTGGTTATTATCGGCCTTAACGCCTTTTAAATCCGAAAGCAGCGTAGAATAGCCGCTACTACAATTAGTGAGTCCGATCATGGCCCTGAATGCCACCCTGTTTAAAACCACCCTCGATATCAGTGATATTCGTCGACATTATTACCAAACCCATCAGTTCACTGTCGCCCGTCACCCTTCCGAAACGGATGAGCGAATGATGCTGCGGATTCTCGCCTTTGCGCTATACGCCGAGGAGCACCTAGAATTCACCAAGGGCTTGAGCACCGATAATGAGCCAGATCTGTGGTTAAAATCCCTGACCGGCGAAATTGACTTATGGATTGAACTAGGTCTGCCCAGCGAAAAACGCGTACGTAAAGCTAGAGCCATTGCCAAACAAGTAGTGATTTTAATCTACGGCGGCCGCACTGCGCAGATGTGGTGGGACGAACACGGCAGTAAAATCAAACAATACGGCAATATTCGGATCATTGAAGTGAGTATTGAAGATTCCGCTATACTGACCGCCATGGCCCAGCGAAGCATGAAATTGCAGTGCACCTTGGACGAAGACTCGCTGTGGTTTTCAGATGCAAATTCCAATGTTGATTTAAAGCTCATTCACCACTGCTAAGTGCTTTGCAAAAAATATAACTCCACTTTGCGCGGCATTGCGTATAAGCCATTTAATCAGGGGATACTACTGTGTTGAAACGATTAACCGTCGCACTGAGCTTTATCGCGATAAGTGCCTGTAGTGTCTTACCCGCTGAGCGCACTCAATTCCCTCCCTGCCCCACTGCACCGCATTGCGTTTCCAGTTTAGCAGTGGAATCTGAACAGACCATACCCGCAATAAACGCCCAGACTCGGGCAGAGTGGCAACTCCTCCAAGACACACTATTGACAATGCCTCGCACGATGCTTGTTGCGCAAAATGTTCATTACCTTCACGTATCGGTAAGTAGCGCGATTTTACGCTTTAAAGATGATGTGGAATTGCGCTACTACCCAGACAAAAATCTCGTTGAGATACGCAGTTCATCGCGCGTGGGTTACTATGATTTTGGTGTTAACCGTCGGCGGCTGGAAACTTTACGAGACAATTTCAACAAAGCCAACATCAATCAGCATTGAAGCTAAGGCGCTGAAATTGCCCCGGAGTGGTGGCTGTTTCGCGCTTGAATGCCCGGTTAAAGGCACTCTGTTCGGAATAGCCCAGCAATAAGGCAATCTCATCCAATCGCAAATCCCCATCTTGCAGATACTCTTTGGCCAATTGCATACGAGTTTGTGCCAATACAGTTTTAAAGGTAAGACCCTGTTCGGCGAGACGTCGAAACAGGGTTCGCTCCGACATATGTAGCATATTGGCAACCGCGCCAGCAGTGGCGCGATTACTCTGCATTGACCTTAATAAAGCACTGCGTAAGGCCGAAATGAAACCTTCACTTTGTGGTAACACCGCCAACGAGGCTTGCGCCTGACGGGCTAATAAAACCTTTAAACCAGGATCGCTGTTACTTACCGGCAGCGATAAATAAGCCGCGGGAAAGTGTAGCGCAGTACGTGCTTGCGAAAAGTGCGGGACAACCCCCAACACTGCGGCGTAAGTGTAAGTGTCAATATTGACTGGTGCAGCAAAGCTGAACTCAACCGCCAAGGCCGGCAGGGTGGCCAAGCCGGTCATAGCACGAACAAAACTTAACAAGCCCACCACCAGAACCTCATCCGAGAGTCGGCTGGATGGTCCGAACTCGGCACTCCAGTACAAGACCATCCGCTCGTCCCGCAAGTCCACACTGGCCTTATCGCCGTCATGCAGTAAAGCTTGATAGCGCTGAAACTCAAGCAGGGCTTCGACAACGGTATCGCTGGCCAAAGTTAAATAACCCAGTACTCCAAGGTGTTTGGCTCGAACTTTTTGACCAAGTTCAAGGCCAATATGACGCTCGGGAAAGCGTAACTGCAATTTATCCAGCAGCATCCACCACTGCGCAAAACTGATACGGCTGCGGCTGCCAAAGCCCTGCAAATGGGTGTACAGCTCGCAGTGGATATCCTGTTCCTGCTCAAGATAATCGCGCAGTAAACTGGCTAGATCTCCACTAAGCTGTAATTGGGCAAGCATCGATTAGACCTGACAAGAGAAATGAATCATCATGGGTAATGTGGCAGTAAATGTCAAAATAGAGTATCGAAATGTCAATCAATTTGACCGATTACGGGCTAATATTGAAAAATGAACATCACTACCGTGAGATAGCCAAATGCAAGACGTCCTTCACGCCCTATTTTTTGTCAGTGCCTTTGGCGCCCTTTTTATCGCCATCATTGCTGCAGAATATCTCTATGTGCGCAGTAAAGGACTCAGCGGGGTCTATCATTTTCGGGAAACTTTGGCGAATTTGACGGCCGGATTTTCATACAAAGTAGTTGATGGCATCGCCGTGGCGTTGTTTATCCAGAGTTTTTATTTATGGGTGGCCCAGTGGGGGCTGCAGTGGAATCCAGCTGCTTCGCTGTTCAGTATTTTGGCGCTGATTGTCTTTATCGATTTTTGCTTCTTCGTTAACCACTATATGATGCATAAAGTCCGCTGGTTCTGGAGTGGTCATATCACTCATCACTCCTCAGAACACATGAATTTCTCCACCGCACTGCGCCAAAACTTCACTTTTGCCTTCTCCGGCAGCTGGGTATTGTGGTGGATTCCCGCTGCCCTGATCGGATTCGACAAAAACTGGGTGCTGTTCGCGATTGAGGGTAATTTAGTTTATCAATTCTTTCTTCACACCGAGCAGATTCGCAAGCTGGGAGTACTGGAAAAGTTTATGAACACACCATCACACCACCGCGTTCACCACGGCAGCAATCCCGAGCAAATAGACCGCAATTTTGGTGGTATCTTTATCTTTTGGGACAAACTGTTTGGCACTTACCGCAACGAAGATGAGGCTGGCGTGATCAAGTACGGTGTTACCCATATGCCCGCCAAGCCTTATGACCCCTTTTATCTGCAAGTACATGGCTGGCTAGAGTTGTTTCGGGATGTGTGGCAGCACAAAGACCTGCGCATACTCTATAAACACCCAGAATGGGTGGATGAGGTTTATGGCAATGAGCAAAAAGCGGCGGCAAGCCCACTGCCATTAGAAAACCAAACCTAAATCGGTATAGCGCAGGCCGGTTCAGACCAAGCGGCAAACTCATTGCCACTGGGTTCGGCAAAGTGAAAGCGGCGGCCGCCAGGAAACTCATACATCTCTTTCAGTATGATGCCCCCGGCAACAACCACTTGATTTCGAGTCTCTGCCAAATTGTCACTGTATAAAACCACCAGTGCACTGCCGTTCTCGGCTCGCGCTTTGAGCGGCGCCCGGTAAAAACCACCCTCCAGGCCAGCATCGGAAAAAGCCGTATACTCCGCGCCATAGTCGGCAAAAGACCAGCCGAAGGCCTTGATAAAAAAGCCCTTGGTGGCGTCAAGCTCCGCCGCAGCCAGCTCGACATAATTTATTTTTCCGTGAGTATTCATTTACCACCTCGTTTAATCGACTGTTTACGATCTACGCTCTTAGCGCAAAATTTCAATTATTTTTAAGGTTGCGGCGAGTAGGCGCAGCCGCTGATTTTCGACTTAAATAGTGACGTGGCCGTCATTATCTAGTGGCTGGATTATATGCCCGTGACTGAAAACATCCCTATCTCAATGATGGCCCACGGCTAACTTTTTCTGCCAACTTGGTGGTAACGATCGGCCCTCTGCCACTTTCTTTTGTAAGCCCGGAGGCAAAGACTTACCCTCTTGCTTGGCCATTGCTGGCGTTGTCGCCAGTAGTAAACCAGACGCCACCATAACGCCTAAAACCCTTGTTATTTTCATAAGGACTCAACCCGCAATTCACATGGAAAACATCTACCCCAAAGCTCAGGCCGCTGATGGCGAACTAAGTGCTGTTTCAGGCTCGCACCTCGAATTTTAGCTCACCACCCGTATATCCCCTATACTGGGCGACCAGACCCACCTAGATTAGCCAGTACTATGCGCAAAAAAGACAAGAAAGCCGAAAACGACATCATCGAAGTGTTAACGGAAGCCTGTGACGAAGCCTTGAGCACAATTGCCGATTTTCGCTGGCTCAGCCATGAACTGGACTACGGTAACATCCAGCAAAGCCTTATGGTGCGCTGCGTATTTGATGCCGACGCGGACCTAAAGACGCTAAGCACTAGCCTCGAAGGCTTAGCCTTAAAGCAATTGATTCGCGATAAACTGCGCAGCGTGGGTTATTTGCCCGGTAATAATATGAATTGGATCGAGTTTGAACTTGCCAGCCCTAAGGGCAAGCGCAAGGGCAAGGCTAGCGAGCGCAAAGTTCACTAAGCCAGCCCTAACTGGCTCCGCATATTTACCATACTTCCCAAGCGATTATTGAAGCGATATTGTTATTCGCTTTTTACTCAGGCGACAATACCGCTTACATAAATTCGTGTCTTTAATAAAAAGGAAATCATTATGATTGAACCCTCGGCGATTTTCGCGCCCATTATGGTACTGGTAATGTGGAGCTTTGTGATGATGTTTTGGATGGCGACAACCCGTCTACCCGCCATTCCCAAATTAAAGCTCGGTCGCGATGCTGGCCAGCGCACCAGCGATTTGGGTAAACAAATGCCACCCCATATTCAGTGGAAGGCCGACAACTACAATCACCTGATGGAGCAACCCACCATTTTCTATGCCACGGCCATCGTCCTGGCGCTGCTAGGTGCAGGGGAAGGTTTTAACCTAATGCTGGCGTGGTTTTATGTTGGTGGCCGTATTGCTCACAGCCTCGTTCACGCCACTACAAATGTGGTTATGGTGCGCTTCAGCCTATTTCTCTTAACATCAGTCGCGCTAATCATTATGGCGACCAGAGCTTGCCTACTCATCTTTTAAGGCACATATACAGCAAAAGGCGCTTGCTAAGCCCACCTAACGACAGGGCTTAACAGCGCTTTCTTATTATTCAATGCCACTTACACTTACACCGCTTCGGTAATTAATGCATTACTGATGCGAACCGCACGACCGGGCTGAAACTGCGGCCCGTTTAACTGTTCTATTTTTCCGCCACTGTTTAAAAACTTATCTACCTGCCGAGAAATCTCAGCTCTCAGACTTTGCTGATATTGAATAGAATATGTGCCGTGTTGCTTGATGTAACGATCCATAAGCCTCCCCCTTACACTGAAGCAGATAAGCCGCCAACTCAGCGACAATGAGAATGCTATAGGGGACTAATGACATTTTAGGGATGGTTTTATGACGGCTTTAAATAAAGGCCGCAATGCGACCTTTATTTGTAGTAGAGCGTAACCCTAAGACTATACCGCAGGCATTTCGTCTGCTATTTCACGCAGCTTATTTTTAGCAACTTTATCCAGCGTTGCCCGTGGAAAATCCTCAACAAAATACACCGCTCTTGGCACTTTAAAATCAGCCAAATTGGCTTTGCAGTGATCGATGATGGCCCTGGCTAGATCCTCATCATTTTCGGGTGCCCCCCAGCCCTTAATGACAAAAGCCACTGGCACCATATCTAGCATCTCATGAGATTTAGCCACAATAGCAATCTCGCCGATGCCGCCGCCTGGCGTCTGCATGCAGACCTCTTCCACCTGACGAGCAGAAACATTTTCACCACCCACTTTTAAGGCATCTTTATCACGGTCTGTGAAATAGAAGTTGCCCTCGTCACCAACACTAACCATGTCACCGGTTTTAAACCAGCCATTGGGGGTAAAGGATTTGGCCATCGCCTCGGGGTTTTTATAGTATTCCAGAAACAGATTTACACCGCGGGTGCCATGTACCCACAGCTCGCCAATTTCGCCTTTTTGACACATCGCCCCAGTTTCTGGATTGACCACGGCCAAATGATAGCCGGGCGTCGGTTTGCCGATAGAGCCTTGTGGCCAGTCATTGTGGAAATCTGAGCGCGTGGCATGGGTAACGGTTTCGGTCATACCCCAGCTCGCAAAGGGCTTGGCTTTCAACCAACCTTCAATTTCCTTCCAGATAATCCCCATCGGCATCACTTTGAGACTGTGCTTTTCTGGCACGGGCTGCGCCCCAATGGCCTTAAACACAAAGGGAATCATTGAGCAGTGAGTGACTTGATGTTTTTCAATAATCTCCCAAAAGCGACTGGCTGAGAATTTAGGCATCAACACCGCAGTGCCACCCATACCCAGCGAACCCCAGAACGCCCAGCTTTGGCAATTTACATGAAAGAAGGGTAAGAACCCCAAGTACACACTGTTGGTGTCCATACCCATACTCTGCGAACCCATGGCGCCGGACCACAGCGCATTGGCATGGGTATGAACCACAGCCTTAGGCAGCGAGGTAGTTCCTGAGGTAAACATAATTCCTGCTGGCAGCATCGGCTCAGCTGAGCGTGCCGGTAGGCTCCCAGCATCGCCATACAAGCTGCTAAAGAGCTCAGCGCCGTCCACGGCCTCTTCAGCCGCCTCACCGGAGTTGTCCTCTGTCACCGCAATCCACTTTACATTTTTAGCGTTCTGACGCACTTCCTGATAAAACTTGGGCTGAGTAATGGCTGCCACCGCCTCGGTATGGTCGGCAAAATAAGCAATTTCACCACCCACACTGCGAGTATTAGTGGTGACACCAACCGCACCAATTTTAGCCAGTGCATACCAAGCCAATACCATTTCTGGACAATTTTCTGCGTGTATTACGACTTTATCGTGCTTGCGAATACCCTTGGCATAGAGACCAGCAGCAATTTTCCCAGTTTCTTCATCAAAGGCATTATACGTCCAACGGCGATCTTGCCCTGAACGCGGCTCCCAAATCATAAAAGGATGGTCGGGCTTCACCCGCGCCCAATGGCGCAACCGCGTTGGGATATCCTGATCGGCAAAATCAAATTCTGCAGCGGCCACCGCGACATCCAAATCCGTAGTCATAACCCTTCCTCTCATCTTTATTCTTTGCATAAAATTGACGCTATAACGCCATGCTAAAAACTATCATAGCCAAGCTGACGGTCGGTCACTATGACATTTCCACTCAATTAGCTCGGTGGTGAGTGATTCGGTCAGTCCCTAAAGTTTCTGTTAGAATATCCCCTTACACCGTCGGCACTAGGCCGCACGCTCCAATAGTCAAACAGAAGCCGATACCACACTATGACAAGCCTTTCCCCCACTTTGCAGTTAGCCTGCGAACTGATTGAACGTCCCTCCGTCACCCCAGCCGATGCCGACTGCCAGACTATTATGATGGCTCGCCTTGAAAAAATCGGTTTCCACTGCCAGTCATTACGCTTTGGCGATGTCGATAATTTCTGGGCAGTACACGGCAGCGATGGCCCTATCTTCTGCTTTGCCGGTCATACTGACGTGGTTCCCACCGGCCCAGCCGCCAACTGGCAGACCCAGCCCTTTGAGGCTGTCATCCAAGATGGCATGCTGCGTGGTCGCGGCGCCGCCGATATGAAGGGCAGCCTAGCGGCCATGATAACCGCCTGCGAAAATTTTGTAGCAGCCCACCCCCGTCACAGCGGTCGCATCGCTTTTTTAATCACCAGCGATGAAGAAGGCCCGGCAATTAATGGCACGGTCAAAGTGGTGGAATGGCTGGAACAACAAAACGAGAAAATCACCTGGTGCCTAGTCGGCGAGCCCTCGTCCACTGACCATGTCGGCGACGTCATTAAAAATGGCCGCCGCGGCTCACTGGGTGCGATCATGACTGTGCGCGGCATACAAGGACACGTCGCTTACCCCCATTTAGCCAAAAACCCCATTCATCTCACCGCTCCGGCCCTAGCCGCATTGACGAATGAGCAATGGGACGAAGGCAATGATTTCTTTCCTGCCACCTCTTTCCAAATTTCCAATATCAACAGCGGCACCGGAGCCACCAATGTCATTCCCGGCGAACTAGAAGTCGTCTTTAATTTCCGTTTTTCTACTGAGTTGACGGCCGATATTTTAAAGCAACGCACCGCGGCTATTTTGGATGAATTTGATTTGGACTACAGCATCGACTGGAATTTAAGCGGCCAGCCCTTCCTTACCGCTGAAGGCCCACTGGTTGAAGCTGCCCAGACTGCGATTAAAGCGGTGACGGGTACCGACACTATTCTATCGACTGCTGGCGGCACTTCAGATGGTCGCTTCATCGCGCCCACTGGCGCTCAGGTAGTTGAACTGGGACCCGTAAACGCAACCATTCACAAAGTCGACGAATGCGTGAAAGCTGAGGATCTAGATAAATTATCACTGATGTATGAAGGCATGCTGAAGGAACTGCTGGCTTAGCCGGTTACTTAGCAAACGCCCTTAAAGTATAGATATCAAAGCGCACTGCCTTGCCCGCCACCGACAATTGCGGCTTGCGATCGGCAAGGTAGGCTGCCTTCGGTGGGCGCTTCACCACCACTCGGTGTTTAGCCCGCTGCAAGGCAAGATCCAACAAGGCATCACTGTCATCATCTAATCCCACCAAGGAATGAAACAGGCGCATTTCTTTTTTCACCAGCGCCGATTTCCCGGACACCGGAAACATAGGGTCGAGATAAACCACATCAGGGTAACTGTCTTCAGCCAAATGCTGTAAATAATCAAACGCACTAGCAGCGTGCACAGTCATTCGACTGGCAATGTCTGCGGTATCCCACTCATTGCGGGCACGCAGTAGCCCATCTTCAAGTAAAGCCGCCACCACCGGCATACGCTCGCACAAGGTAACGGAACAACCATGGCTGGCCATTACCAAGCTATCTCGACCCAGCCCCGCCGTAGCATCCACCACCGACGCATGGTTGCGACTGCCACCTACTGCTTTAATCAATAATTCCTTACCGGGATGACGATTGCGAAGCGCCTGAACAAAATCCACCGCCACCGGATGTTCGCGATTGACTGGTGACAAGCCCACCACCAAGCGACCATCATCAAAGAAAACATAGAGCTGTTCGGGGTTATCACTCCACTCCCCTACCATCGGCAATTGTAGGCGCGCGGCAAGTTGCTCAGACTGGTCGGTAGTTTTTAACACGAGGGGAGAATTTAAAACAGACATGTGGTGCCGTGATGTAAGGGAAATATACATTGATGGTAGGTTATTTTGGCGCCTAGGGCCATATCAAGTGCTAGCTGAAAATCTTGCATATAATCCCTAGTTAAACTAAATAAGCTTATGTAAATCTGCGCATATTTATCTAAAGTATTGGATCGACATACAAGAACCACCCAGATACACAATTGCCCGCGCAGGGAAACCGGATACAGGCTATAATCCGCGCCATATCAACGAAACGGTCTAGCCATGAAATTATTGATTCGCAATCTTAACCGCACTACTACTGAAGCTGAGCTTCTCGACTTGTTTGAAGCCTATGGGGCGGTGCAGTCATTGCGGCTGGTTCGCGACGAAGACGCCAATCTGTCTAAGGGTTTTGGGTTCGTGAATATGCCCAAGCCCGGCGAGGCCAAGGCGGCGATGATTAACCTCAATGGCAGCATTATTGGTGGCTTTAAAATTCGGGTCAAACGCGCCGAAGATAGTGAGCCTTCAACACAGAGCGATGATGCAGACACTGCGCCTGACGCCGATGTCTGAACAGGATAAAAAGGGTTCGGGCCCCAAAACCCTAGCAGCCAGCCCCGCTGCCAAAGACCCCATGCACGGATTGACCCTAGAAATGATCATCACCCGACTTGAGGCGCAGTTCGGTTGGGAAGAATTGGGACGTCGTATTAAAATTAAATGCTTTACTGACGACCCCAGCGTATCTTCCAGCCTGAAATTTCTGCGTCGCACGCCCTGGGCAAGACAAAAAGTCGAAGCCCTGTATATTCGCAGCCAGCGCTCAGGTAAAAAATCCTGAGGCCTGGGCTTTAAAACTTTTAGTCTCAGGCATTCACTGCGACAGCGTCCAATACCGCTGTGACAGTCACCGGCACCCCATTTAACACCGCATTCCCCGACAGCTCATCAATATGCATTTCATCGGTTAAGTCATTCACACTGACCCCCGCATGAGCCTCGGCTTCTTGCCATTGGGTACCCTTGCGGTGATGCCCCCAGCCGTGAGGAATACTGATCACCCCCACCATCATTTCATCGCTAACGGCTGCGGCCACCTCAATGCTACCGACTCGTGAACTAACGCGAAGTAACTGGCCATCCTCTATCCCCAAATGATTAGCGTCTTCAGGGTTAATCAATGCCGTGCAGCGCGACTTGCCCTTCACCAAGCGATGACTATTGTGCAGCCAGGAATTGTTACTGCGCACATCACGACGGCCAATCAAGAGAAACTCATCGGGCCGAGAATCGCGATTAAAGAATCGGCTCTTAACCCGGTCAATATCCTTTAGAAAAAAACCAGTTTCCAAATGAATTTTACCATCGCGATGATAGAGGCAACCTGGCATCGCTGGCTGTAAAGCGCCTAAATCAATGCCGTGTGGTGACTTTTTCAGCTTGGCCAGACTCAAACCCGCAAAGGGGTTTTTGCCACCCCCGTAGGGCCCTTTACGCAATAAAACATCGATCAGCCCCGATGGCCCCAAACGCCGCATAGTTCGACGCGCGATCTTCTCTTTAAGATTGTGGGCCGGCTGTAATCGATCCTGCAAACCTGCCAGTATCTCCCAATCATGCCGAGCATCTTTACCACGGGGAAATAAAGCCTCAGCATAGCGTGCATTATTTCGTACCGCCAAAACATTAAAGATCACATCGTAGTGCTCGCGCTCCAGCGGGCTAACCGGCGGCAGAATAAAGTCGGCATGACGACTACTTTCATTGATATAAAAATCAACCGCCACCAGTAAATCTAATTTTTCAAAAGCGCGATCTAGCTGCTCACCATTGGGCGTAGACAATACAGGGTTACCCGCTACCAGCAACATACCCTTGATCTGCCCCTTGCCCGGCGTGCTAATTTCTTCGGCCAGCGCCGCCACCGGCAACTCACCATTAAATTCCGGCAGACCACGCACTCGACTGTGGAAACGGCCCATATTGCCGCGTCCACTTTCGGCGAGAATATCCACTGCCGGTTTGCTAAACATCAAACCACCAACACTGTCTAAGCGGCCGCTGAGAATATTAAACAGCATAATGAGGTATTGGGTCAGGGTGCCAAATTCCTGTACCGAGACACCCAAACGACCGTACATCACCGGCGCTTTCGCAGTGCAGAAATCTCGAACCATGGCCCGAATTACCTCGGCAGACATGCCGGTTATGGCAGCAACTCGCTCAGGCTCAAAGTCCTTAAAAAAGCCTGCAAGCTCGGCTGGATCTTGATCAAGATGTTCTTTAAGGCTACCCGTATTAACCAAATTCTCACTAAACAACACATTCATCATCGCCAGTAAAACCAGTACATCACTACCTGGCTTTATAAAATGGTGGGCATTGGCCAGCTCCGCCGTGGCCGTCCGGCGGGGATCAACCACGACAACCTTGCCACGCTTAGTCACGTCTTTGAGGCGCTTTTTGACATCCGCCACACTCATAATACTTCCGTTAGAGGCCAGCGGATTGGCGCCGAAAATCAGAAAATGATCGGTATTATCGATATCGGGCACTGGAATACGGAGCTGATGACCAAATAACTTCCACGACACAATATGGTGGGGTAGCTGATCCACCGATGTTGCCGAAAATTTATTCTTAGTTTTTAGCGCCCGCAACACCCCACCGCTCATTAACATGGCGCCGGTGTTGTGGACATTGGGATTGCCCAGATACACACCCAAAGCATCGCTACCATGCTCAGCTTGTAATGTCGCAATTCTTGCTGCTACTTTATCTAGGGCGTCATCCCAGCTCAGTGGCTGCCACTCACCATCGACCTTCTGCATTGGCTGGCGGATACGGTCTGGGTCTTCGTATAGGTCTTGTAGAGCAATGGCTTTGGGGCAAATATGACCGCGACTAAAGGGATCATCCACATCACCCTTGATCGAGGTGATTTTATTGTCTTCAAGGGTAATGGCGATGCCGCACATGGCCTCACATAAATTACAGGTACGGAAATGGGTTCTACTGGTGGACATACTCATACCCTCGATTGAACATCATTATTAGTCATGAAGGAAAGCTAGCTAAGCCGATGTTATCAGCGATCACAATTGATTACCTCATTTCCTCACACCATTACTTTTAACCATAAAAACTCAAGTTCATAATTCACCGCGCGAGCTAAATTCTAGACGAAAAAAAACCGGAGGCCTGCGCCTCCGGTTCCCAGTTATTCCCTACGCTCTAAACGCTTGAAAATAGCAGCTTATTACGC
>JBLHPB010000058.1:0-16985 GCA_047624025.1 Zhongshania sp. | reverse complement strand
CGAGCTTGATGGCAGAGCAGTACCCGCCAGCGGTTGACACTGTTATGTTGGCTTCGCTTGAGAGCATTGGGGTGGCCCCGGGCGAGCCATTTGATTCCAGCAAGGTCAATTTCATTCAGCGTCGTTTACTTGGTTTGGCTATTGCTATAACGCAAGAAAAAATAGCTGAGCAACTCGCCGCAGATCGCGCAACGGAAAATGGCTGGTCGGTGATTAGAAGTGATATTGGCAGCTACGGCGTCAATTATTCGATAAGGGCGGCCGTGTCGATGATTGGGCTGGGGGCATTGCCACCAGAAGAGGCCAGTTACCCAAATGCCGTCGCGGACATGAACAAACAGCCTTTAAGTGGAAGGTCCTCTTATAGAATCCATTTTGAACCGGGCCAGACACCACCCGTGGATGCATTTTGGTCACTGACACTTTATGACGTGCAGGGATTTCTGGTTGGTAACGCTATCGAGCGGTATGCCATTGGGGATCGGGATAAGTTAAATTTCAATGCAGATGGTTCACTTGATATTCTTATTCAAAAAGACGCGCCGAGTGTAAGTGATGCCAATTGGTTGCCCGCACCAGTTGGGCAGTTTGCCTTAACCTTACGTCTCTATTCACCCCGTGCTGAATTTCTCAGCGGTAGCTGGCAACTTCCTCCGGTGATGTTAATGCAGCCGCCGGCTCTTCTTCAGTAGTGGAGTAGAGCCATATTTTTGACATAAAAAAACCCAGCTCAATGAGCTGGGTTTTTAATATGGTACCGGTGGGCGGACTCGAACCTTTGTCCTATGCTGGCCAATTCTGTCTGATGTTTTTAATTAAGTGATTGATAATTATAAGTATAATTTTCTCGATTGTCTTGGCTTGTATTTTTTAATACTATTCTATTCTAGTTTTTATGTTGAGTAGGATGTTGGGTTTTGCCGAAGAGAGCTGTTGAGTTATCACATAAGCAAGTAATGTCGCTTCGACGGAAAGTCGGTTGGCACCCCGTTGGCGGGGTAGCGGGCTTGGCTCTACAAGTAAAAAGTGAAGCTTCGGCGTCGTGGATACTTCGCACGGTTGTTGCGGGTAGGCGGCCTGATATTGGCTTAGGAAGCTTTCCAGAGATTTCATTAGCAAATGCTAGGGCAAATGCTGCTGAGATTAAAGCGCGTATAAAAGCCGCTGAGAAAATCGGTGAGGTATATAACCCCATTGACGAGCGCCGTAGATTGCGTTCTAAAGCGGCTTCGGACAGAGTGAAAGCCGTGACATTTAGTGAGGTGGCGGCAGAGTTTGTTAAAAAGAAAGCGGATGACTTTGGTGGTAAGGGTGTTGGCAAGCGCATTCAAAAAATTGAAAGGATGTTTGAGGTTTACGCTTACCCAACGTTAGGTCAGATGCTGACCGCGGACATTGAGCTAGTTCATATTCAGAAGGTTTTAGACCCAATCTGGAAAACTAAGACGGAGACAGCGAATCGCCTTAGGTTATATATAGAGAAAATTATCGACCTCGCGACTGTCAAAGGCCTGCGAACAGCTCAAAATCCCGCGCGATGGTCTGGCAATCTTGATCATATCTATACCAAGCCTAGTAAAATCAGTCCAACCAAGCATCGAGAGGCTTTGCCAGTAGTTGAGTTACCGGCATTTATGAGGAAATTGCGGTCGTGTGAAACCCTCGCTGCATTAGTATTGGAGTTTACGATACTCACGGGGGCAAGGCCAGGAGAGGCGAGGGCTGCGCGCTGGGAGCAAATCGATTTAACTGCAAAGGCGTGGACAATTCCCGGCGGGGAAATGAAAGAAGGCAAATGTCATGTTGTGCCGCTGTGTAACGCCTTGGTAAGCATGCTTAACAGTTTGCCGCGCGAGTCTGAGCTCGTGTTTACTGGTACCACTGGTGGTGAGATAAGTGATGTAAGTGTGTCGGATCTAGCGAAGAAGTTTGCGCCGAGTATAACCGTTCACGGTTTTCGTAGCACATTCAAGGATTGGGCGAGGGAGTACACAGATTATGCCGATGAAGTTTCAGAATTGGCACTCGCACACGTAGGAACCGACGCCACTAGAGCTGCTTACGCGCGTGACAAGCTGGTCGCAAAACGCCGTCAGATGATGGCTGATTATGAAAGGTTCTGCATTACTGGCCCAGTCCCGGCTGGTGATGTTGTTTCCATAGGAACCAAAATGCGGGGTTAATCGATAAAACAATAACACGCAATTGAATTGCCACCTCTTACCCGACGGGGGACAGGCCGGAAACCTTCACCGGCTTGAGGTGGCTACTTTATGAAGGCGCATAGGAAGGGCTGTGATGAGGAGTTTGGATTTGTGGAGGTTGTGCGATGAGTTAAATATCGTACAGGCTGCGTTGCTTTTGTGTGAGTATGAAAACCCTGATATATGGGAATACGTTGAGAACTGGGATCTTGAAAAACGTCCGCCTGGGTATGAGGCGATGAAAACAGCGGTCACCGCTGCCATAAGAACGGAACGTGTCAATGGGAAGATTCAGTTACTGAGCTCCTCAAGCGTAAATGTTGGGTCATCTATAGATTATTACGAGTCGTTGGTGGAGGTGGATAGCTTGAAGGAATGGTTGTCTACGAAGGGCCACTCGAATGCTTCTTTCGTTACCGGTAAGCCTACTTCACGAGCAGGGTTGAATAAGCAAGGGTCATCTGCAGGCCTGAAAACGCAAGGCCCACCAGCTAATTGGCGCAGTCATATGTTGCCTGCTTCACCAGATTCACCAGATTACTTGAATAAAGATCACCCTTGCTACTCGCCAAAACTCGCCGCAGCGATCCATGCTTGGCAGGCCTTGCAGGCTGAAGCCCAGTACCGCGACAATGGTAAATCAATAAAGAGCAATTTGGATGCTTGGTTAACTGCTCACGCGGCGGAATTTGATCTTGTTAATGAGGCCGGCGATGCAATGAAAACTACCATCGGGGAGCTCGCGAAGGTAGCAAATTGGAGCACTGGAGGTGGCGCGCCTAAAACTCCTGAGCGTAACCCACCAGAGGGTAATGAAAACCTACCCCCTAGTTTTGAGGCCACGGAAGACGGGGGCTTTGACGGTGACGAGTTTCACATCCCACTTCCGAAGGAATGGAATCAGTCTTAATTTAACTTTAATCCACAGGTGGGTAAATTGAATCCACCTACCTTTTATTGATACTGGGAATGCCTAAGACTTCGTCCTATCACTAACCAATTGGACGATTTCCGATGCAATCAAATCTAACACCACAATTTTTTTCTGTTAAAGCCTTAGCCGGACGGTGGGATGTATCCCGATCAACCATTTGGCGTTGGCGCGCCGAAGGCAAATTACCTGATCCAATAAAAATTAATGGTTCTACACGCTGGCCTTTGCCAGACATTGAAGCCTTAGAAAAAACTTTCCGCCCCAAAGACACCATGGGGGGTATGTAATGGCTCGTTATTTAGTGGAAGTCAGGCAGGAAATAACCATTCCTATTACTGTTGATGCTGATAACGTCAACGATGCGCAGAAGCGCGCTGTGCTTGGATTGGGTGAGTTTGGCGATCAAAGCTTCGGTGAGTTGGCAATAGCTGCTGTGCGAGAGTTAGATCCTATTAACGGTGTTGCGTAATGGCTAATAAGAAAGTCGGTACCAGCTTTTCGGGAGGCTTTGCAGGGGTGCCGCGTATAGTAATGAAGACAAGTGACTATGCGGGGCTTTCTTATAAGGCTAAGGCGTTATTGTTTGAGTTGGCATTTCAGTATCGAGGGAAAAATAACGGAGATCTAACCGTTGCGTTGTCTGTGTTAAGAAATCGGGGGTGGAAGCGTGAGGCGACCATAAGCGTGGCGATTAAGGAGCTGCTAGCTGCGAACCTGATTATTAAGTCGAGGGACGGTGTATTTGAAAATCCCGGCTCACGATGCAGTTTATATGCAATTACTTGGCAAAGCTTGGATGAGTGTCCGGGTAAAAGGTTGAATGTGCGGCCGACAACTGTGCCGCTGCGAAAATTCAGCATGGAAGGGAAGGCGCTTTGCAAAACGCCCACTACTCAAATAGATGCCAATGCTTAATTTTGCCTACTCATAGAGTCGGCAAAAAATTTTAATTGAATCATGACGCTTGATTTTGCCTACTCATAGAGTCGACAAAAGTGCACTTTAGTGGGGTTGGCTTATTACTCAATGAGTAAGCCTTACTAAGTTACCATGTGTAGGGCCATAAATATTCCAACACAAACCGAGAAATATAGGGGTGCAGACGCAGCTGGCCCAGCGTTACAGTCGATTTGACTAGCTAGAGCATGAGGTCTGCGTAAAATGTACGATCAAAACAAGTTGTGTAAACCTCTGCAGGCTTCGCGGAGGTTTGTTGATTGACCTCAGTTTAACTGTCGGGAAAAGTTGAGATAAGGTGCAGAGTGAGTGATTTATTTATTTATTTGTCTCCCTGGCTTCAATAGCTGCGGGTACGGCATGTAAAAAGGCAATTGCTGCTGCAGATTCCCCAGTGTGCTATATGCCGGACTGGAGCGATTGAGGGCGGTGCTTGAGTATTCTGACATCTTGACGCATGCTAAAAACATGGGTTATTTGTACTGCAAGTATTTGAAGTCTTATGAAACCTTATGCTCATTTTGTGTTAACTACCAGTGTGCTTCGCGATGGGGACGAGATAAGGGCGAGGTTTAGGGGGCGGGTATTAGCGCCGGTATAGTAGCCTCATGTATGCTGATAAATGATGGCATTGCAAAGTCCTTGCTCGTTCAAATTTTGATTAATTCTTTAGTAATTATTGTCTATAAAAAAGCACACGTTTCAAGTAAGGCATTAAACAAAAGTGGGGGAACTGATTTCCATAGCTCCTCAGAAATCTGGAGAGTTCACTGTAAGAAGCGGGGGTCGTCACCTTCTGCTGGTGGACGCTCAAAGGCTGGAAATTAAGTCAACGTCACGCACGCTACAGCCATGCTAGGCTGAGTTCAAAGACTATAGAGCGAGGCATTAATGCCAAGCAAAGCAGCAGCCGTAAGGCTGTCGCGCTTTGTTAAGTATTGGATTTAGTGCAATACCTATGAAGGAATGACAATGTATCATTAAACCAATTTGATACTCCTGTCCATGGCAGGCTATGCCCTTCCTGCGCAGATGATCCGAATGGTGGATATATTTTTACTGCTGCTATTCTTCCATATTTTACCATATAAGATGGAAGCACTTTAGTGGGTGAAAGATCGTAGTCATTCTCTGCTTGGAATAAAATATTGTGCCATTGGCGTTAGCCACAGTAGCCGGTTCAATATGAGGAGTTAGCAAATTAATGTGTCCGGTTTTGTTAACCAGAGCACAGTATTAAAAAGCTTATGTATAATCTATAGTTTGTATTAAAGGTCGGTGGTAACGTCGCAGGCTATGTCTTGTTTAATTGAGGATAAGACATTACTGGGGTGTGTGGCTTACTGCCCAAAAGTCTGCTCGAAATTCTCTTGGGACAGATTTATCGCATGCTACGGGCCTAAGGAACGGCAACTTTTTTATCCTCGCCTGAGGGTAAAAAGCCGCGACCTTTGGTCAAATAAAAAAAATTATATGTAGAGGTAGTTTATGCATAAGAACAAGAAAATGTGGTTAATGGGTGTTGCATCGGTCAGTCTGCTGTTGGCCGGTAATGTGGCCTACGCTAGCGAAACCGGCGATGCGATTCGCGGTTATGACGAAGCTGATGATTATATGGTTCCAGGTGCTCTTGCTGGCGCAGCGGATGCAGTTATGGGTGATGGGACATCACCTGGCGTGACATCTATTCCAACTATTGGTCCCGCAATCGATGGTGGTATTGCTACACTAATTACTACTGCGCCGTTAGAATTACTTTTTGATAATATCCCAAGCGGAGACGCTCCGGATCCAGCCGCAATGTTGACGTCGATAAGTGAAGGTTGTGCATCGGCTGACGCCGGGACTACCTGCCAGCCAGCAGTTGAAGGTGCGCTTGCTGGCGGTGATGGTGGTGGTGGTGGTGAGTCCAGCGATACTGATGCGCCTTTGAGTATTTCTGGTACTATCGCTCCAGCTCAAGATACTTGTTCGGTTTCATTGCCGGCTTCCTTTGACTTCACTTTCGCAATTGATCAGGCGACCATTGCGTCAAACGGCCCCAGCGCAACCTACGATTCGGAAGCGGTTTCTACGGTCAGTTTCACATGCGGTGCCGAGCGCTCAGAAGCGCTTCAGGTAACTTTCTCTACCGTAGATGATGTATTGAGTCCAAACTCAACAGTAGCGACTACCTTTGAGAGCAATTATGACGGCGATACCAGTGGCTTTCCGGTAAACTTGGACGCTAGTGTTGTGTTTGAAGACGATACACCGGCCTCCACCACCAAGACGCTTAATAGCGACCCTTCTCAAAGTGTCGCACTGAAGGCTCAGGTGACGCTGGGTCCGGAGACGGAGAAAGGTGGTACATTTACTGCTGAAGGCGAAACGTTGTACGTCTACATCAACTAATGCTAACAAGCAGATAGAGTGATTATTGGAGGCCTCGGCCTCCAATTTATTGCACAGTTAATACCCCTCCAATTTCAATCACATACTATTTAAAATAATATGACTCCTTATTTACAAGTACGGCGTGGCCTACTGCTTTGGTTTTGCTGTGTGCTCACTGGCGCTGTTAATGCCCAGATTGGTTTTTCGCATAATTGGATTGAGTTTTCTCCTCGGCACAAAACCACTGCCGTCGTTTTCACGAATGAGGGAGCTGAGCCTATCGAACTTGAGTTTGATAGCCGTGCACGCAATGAGCGCTCAGTCGGTCAGCAATTACTTATTTATCCTCCCCGAACACGGCTTGAGCCCGGTGAGAGGCAGACCATTCGTTTAATGGTGCGCGGGATTAATGGTGATGCAGCCATTCTGCCGTCTTTCTTCTGGTTGGACTATCGCTACAAAAGCTTAGCCGAAATTGAGGCGCCAATCTCAATCCCTGATGGCGCAAGCGGACGAATTTCGCTGCGCACGGCAGTCAGTATTCCGGTGTCTTATGTGCCTAATGGCGCCGAGCCACGCGCCAATACGGAGTTGGTGTTGAATGCCGATGGCAGTGTTCGGGGCGTGCTGATATCAAATAATGGTCAGGCGGCTTTGCGAATTAATAAGATGCAGCGTGGAGATGTTATAGCGCAACTCAAGTTGACTATTTTGCCCGGGGAACAAGCCCTAGTAGAAACACGCGGCGTGGCGCCGCCGTTTCGGTTTCTAGCAAAAAATCACGCCGCGATAGACATTCAATGATTCGCGCGGCTCTGGTATTGCTGGCATTGGTAAGCTCGCTTGGATATGCCGATAAATTAGTGAATCTTAATGCTGATAATCAGCGTCTTGGTGTAGTAGTGCTAATTGAGTCGCCATTCGGTTTGCTAATTGAGCGGGAGGAATTGGCGGCGATTAAGTCCATTTCTCCTGCCAAGTTAGCCGCACTGCCAGCAGTTGCTGCTGCCGGTTGCGTGGACTGCATTAAGCTGACGGATGTTGGTGCCGTTGAGGAGGATCATCTTCGCGCCGGCGTCGCCTTGGCCGTGGCGCCTGGGCTGCATAAAGTTACCGAACTATTCAGCGGCAAACCACGGGAGACAGTCGCAGTTCAAAACGGCGCGGCTTTTATCCTTAACTATTCAGTGTTGGCGCGGGAGTCTGACAGCCAGGCTTCACGCCAAGCTTATATTCTAGAGCCAAGTGTGAGCTTGGGGCCGCTTGGCGTGCTGGAAAGTGGCTGGATAATAGGCCATGAGAGCGGCGTTGGAAGTGAAAGCTATGCGCTGGATACGAAGCTGACGCGTTATTTTGTTGGCCCAGCGCTATCGCTGCAGCTGGGCGAGGTGCGTTCACTGCAAGCCTATAATCAGGTTGGTCAGTCAATTATTGGTATTCGACTGGCTCGTGATTTTAGTATTAGTCCTGATATTTCAAGCTCGCCGATGCTCAGCTTTTACGCAGATGTTGAGCGGCCCTCGACGGTGAGTTTGTTCGTTAACGGCCAAAAACGGCGCCAACAGGAAATGCAGAATCCGGGCGAGGTCAGGCTAACCGATTACCGTCCTAATGCATCTGGGCGTGTCGCGGTAGTGGTCACCGATATTACGGGCAGTGAAAAAGTGATAGAGCTCGACCTTTATGAGGATAGGGACTTACTCAATCCAGGGCAGTTTGATTTTGCGGTGACGGCCGGTAATTTTAATAGTGAACGTTTTGGTTTGGCGGACGCGCCGGTGGCGGATGGTTTTGTGCGGATTGGCTTAACTCACTGGCTGGCGCTCGGGCTATCAGGTACGTGGGCCGACTACACCGAGGAAGATCCGCGCAGCACAACGGCTCAATTTGGCGATGATTATTGGTTGGCAAGGCTGGGGTTAACCGCTCGCTTGCGAGGTTTAGGGAAAATTGAACTCAGCGCTGCAGAGCATGAGGACAGCTTTGGTAGTAGTCAAACTTCACGAGCATTTTGGTCGAACGGTTTTTTAATGCCGAATAAGATGGTGCTGAGTATGGGCGGCTTCTTTTTTAACGACGAGGGTTTACGCAGCGCAGCGCAAGAAAATTTATCTCACAAAGGCTACCGCATGTTCGGGGGCCTAACTGCTAGCCAGTGGAGCGTTACTGCGAATGGCTACGATATTGACGACGATAAAGGTATTGGTGGAACTGTAGAATACCGGTTAGGTAAGGCGCGAATTAGTGCAAGTGTGAGTGATTCTGAGTTTAGTGACCCGCTATATTTGCTGCGATTTTCTTACCGATTTGGTAAAGATGTTAGCGCAGGTTTAAAGTCCCGCTACCAGGAAGATAATAAGCAATTCGAGAGTGGGGCGTATGTGCGCGCGTCAATGTGGGATCGGCGAGTAAACTTCACCGCCGACCATGCTGAATCGGTTTCCTACTTAGACGGTGTCGGGCCTGAGCCAGCTAGGTCGTCATTGCGGGTAAATATTGAGGCGCCTATTGCCGATATTGGCCTGCAATATCAGAGTTCTGCAGCCGAGCAAGTAACGTCAGGGCTCGTTACTGGTTCACTGCTATTAGATAGCTCATTGAATATGCGGTTGAGCCCGAGGGTTTCTGGGCGCACAGGCCTGTTAACGGTGACTAGCAGTGAACCTGACTTGCCGTTTAAGGCTGGCGCCGAATGGATGACAACGGGTGCGAAGGGCAGTGCAGTGGTTCCTATCAGTGGCTTTTCTCGGCATGTGGTTCAAGCGGATGTAAACGGCTTGCCCTTGGGTGTCTATGTGGATAGCGATATTCAGTCAGTTGCCGTTTACCCCGGTCAGAGTGCTCGTCTTCATTTTGATGTTGTGGGTATTGATGTTCGTATCGCGATTGAGCAACTGGCTGCGGGTTCTTCAATTGTAGTAGGCGGTAATAAGCAAGTTTATGATGGGCGCCATGTGAATTTGCAAAATGTAATGCCGGGGCTTATCACGATTGAGACCGAGTTTGGGCGCTTTGTTGCCGACGTGCCGGTCGGGCACATTGATAATAATGTGATCACGGCGAAGCCGATTAAATGAAGGAGCGCACTATGCGCAGAATAGCGATCGCATTTGCGATGCAATGGATTTCATTTTCGGTCTTCGGACTGGGGGCTGTGCTGGACGGTGAGATACCGCTGCGGATTTATCCGACGGCACCGGCAGCAGTAGACGCTACTTCTCGCGGTGGCGCTGGGGATTATGCGTCGAGTGCGCGCGATACAGTCCAAGTACTCAGCACGCCAACGGATCCCCGATTGACTCTGATGACAGATTTACTGAGGCAACTTCCTCCAGGGGCAGGTTTGGATCTTCCCGGTATTACATTGGCCGATGAGTATGGTGATGAGTTAGTAGATTACGACCCGCAATCAGAGAAGCCGCCAAAGTTGTTAAACCCAGGAGGTTGCTGGGTTAATAACCTTCAGGAACTCACCAGAATTCAGGTCTTTTCTGGTGCAGTAGAAACGTTGCCCTCATCCTCGAACATATCGCTTAGAATCACCTGCACTCAAGCGAGTAAAGTGCGGCTGATACCGCAACAGGCCGGCCAAGAGGTGCGTGTCTGGTCGGCGAGCCTAGTCGGGGGGGCGCCAGTTCAGCGCACTGGCATTGAAATCATCGCTGAAGAAATGTCGAATTACAGGCCCTTAGTCGACGGCCAATTTCAGACTATTGCAAAAGGCGATGGCCTGCACCGCGTCAATATTGATTTTAGGGTTGTGGCATACGAAGGGAGTGAGTTAGCACCGCGATACCCGAAGCAAGGTGGTGAAATTGCGGTACAGGATATTTCACTGGAAATTAGGTCCAGCCCAATTCAGCAGTAAGGCAGCTAGCTGCCTTGTTGGGCACGTTTAGCTATCCCTTGAGCGCAGTCCGCTTTTTACCAGCTCAGGAAGTGCCCCATTAGATGCGGAGATGTTTGGCTCTCTAGCGTCACATTAGCGGTCAGTCGCTGTTTTGGTCTTTGAGTCCGGCGTCACTTTAATAGTTAATTTAAGGTATTGATTAGGTTTTTAAAAATTACCCCCATAAGTACCCCCGGCCTGGCTTTGCTATGTGTGTTATCAGGCGGTTTTTGGTGGGCTGGCGATGGCTCTAGCTGCCAAATAAATATCTTTATTATTTTTCAAAAGTTCGGCGGCGTCGTCTACCGATCCAGTTAATCAACTACCTACCATTGCCTCGGAGATTAAAAGCGGCGTGCGATGATGCACCCACTCTATCTCGGGTATCGCGGAGGTGGTTATCACGGTGAAGCTCTCGACCGTCGTATCACCATGCCCCCATGTTTCCCACAGTCCGCCAAAGAGTAGCGGCTTAGTATCTTCTGAGTACACGCGATGGCACTGCTTCTGCCCATTCAAAATAAGCAGACGCCGGTACTATGCATCGTTGTGACCATCGCCAAGCATCGCGGAAAGTGGGTTTTTCGGTTAGTGTCTCGGATCGTGCGTTGAAAGTACTGTACTTGAGCTTTGGTTCTTTTGCCCACTTTGTGAGTAACGACCACCGCCGCAGTTTAAACCCCTCAGCATCAAGTGTGCCTGCTTGAGTGGTAGGGCGGATGTTAAATAACGCTTCCTGTGAGATGGGCCAATCTTGGAGCAAATTTCCCCAGTCTTGCATAGCGCTCAAATGTTGTTCAAATGCCCCGCACATAATAAACCCCTTCACGCCTCCAGTAAGTATGACCAGCGACACTTTTCACGGTATAGCGGATAGAACACGGTCAGCGCCCAGCAATGGACGATAGAGGCCGGTAATGAGAATGGGCCGACACGATAGGGGCCGGGCTTTGGTATTAAATAGTCGGGTATCTTTAAGTATTCATAATCTGGGTCATCCATGCGGCTAACCTTATCATGTTGGTGAAGTTGTCTAAGGGAGTAGCTCGCCGTGTTTCTGGCGTGGACGCCCATACCAAAATCATAACTCTGTAGAAGTAATAAAAACAGTAGAGCCACGGTGCTGTTAAAACTACCTGTAGGTGTAGTGGCATAGTAAATTTGCCTACCTGATTAGTGGTGAGATTACCGCCTCTACAACAACACGGGCGCTCAATAACTATGGGCATTGAGGCTGCATAAAAGCCTACGGGCTTCGTCGGAATACTTATTTTTGACCGTCCGCTTTACACTAAAGGAAATACAGTGTGAACACTAAGGTTCTGGCTATAGCGTCACATTAGCGGACATACAAGGCAGCGCGACCCACTTTAGGTTGCGCTTTTAGCCCCGCTGCAAATTACCGCCTGCTGGCTGCGTTGGGCGGTAAGTGATAATTGGTTCCAAATTTGACCCTTATTGTCATGGTGTCTTTGACCGCTAAGGTCGCTTTTTGAAATAGTTTTGAAAGCGATATCGTATTTTCTGGAGCAAATTTTTAGAAGGCGACAAGACCACTCGCATAAAGGGCGTGACCCTCTCGTGGTACTCAATGTCACAGGATACAAATAGCTCAGATGCCCCTAAATTCCTCACTCGGATCTCAATTGGCAATCGCTCCTCTCCGAAAATTTGGCCAGAAAAGCCAATGCCTTGGGCTTGGTAGGTAGGGAAACCAGGCGTGGTTGGCATAGTGTTTCTGACTTGATAGCCGCGCCCATCTTGGAACGTGTTTAGCTCAATGGCGGCCGTGTAGTTATATAGCCGAACTCCCTTGCTGAGTCCGCCAGTAATGATGAACTGTACTTCCTCGCCTTTAGGAACTGGCCCGCCGGTTGCTCCAAAAATTGTTAGCGAAATCCGGTGAAGGCGAATGATTTTTCCTTCATAAGCATGTGGAGTAATCTTCAAGTCGCCGTTTGGCGGTGGCTGCGTGCCATTCCAGCCTGCGAGGTTGGTGCTTAAACCACTGTATCGACGAGTCCACCACGTATTCTGTGCATTCCACGCGCCAAATCCAGCAATTGCTGCAAGTGCAGCTATAAAGACAGTCAACCATTCGATCCAATTGGGTGACAAAGGCGTTGATTGAATCAATTGAGGCTTGCCGTCAATGAGATCGCTTTTGCTATAAGCGATGCCTCCAGCCGATAAACTTTTTTCTTCCTGCGGATGGGGAGCCAGAGAAGTAGCTGGCGTTTGTAGCACTGAGGCCTTGTGTATGCGTTCACCTATTTTGTCGTTTTCTTTTGTAGGTGTTTCCGGCTTAATCTCCCTAGTCTGCTCAATCGATTGTACGGACGCCTTTTGTTGCTGCAGGGGGATCGCCTTTGGTTTGATGTCGTTAACAAGCGTGGGTGTAAAGTTTTGGGGCGAGGGTAGCCCTTTCGAGGGGATATTGCCGGAATTGGTGTCTGTTGGCTGCTGGCCGTTTGTAGGATAAGAAACACTTGAAATTGACAAAATTGACAGTAGCGCGAACGAGCTTCGTAACATTAGATTCAAACGAATCTCCGTTGATATGGTTGCAGCGAGGGTGGCTGATCTTTTGGATTTTTAGACTATGACTATATTTCGTGTCAAGGTCAAAGGGCTAAAATGGCTGCCTTGGGGAGAGTTGACGCCCAATAAGTCATTGCAGCGGACGTTCAACTCGTCGCCCATTTTGCTTTCGCAAAAACAGGCGTCGCCTCAAGTGCCGTAAGTGCTTTAGGCATTGAGGCTTTAGAAAAATCCACCAACTTCCATCCGATTCGGGATTTCTGAGCGTCCGCAACCAGAACGTGACAGGCATCTGGATTTCCCAGGCTGTGGTTGGTGAAGGTCAATGGATGGGAAGTAGCTATCGGTTAATAAAAGTATCAATGATCTGATAGAGAAAAATTGCAGCTGTGATAGCCACTGTAGATTGGCTACAGTCACGGTGCTTAACTGACGAGTACCGCATAACAAGGCCAGGCTCGGCCACTCCTATTGCATTGCGGCTTCGCCTTCATTCCGTAGCCGCGCATGGTGGCTGGCATTAGCCCCTCACTAGTAAAAAAGGATGCTACCTTGGATATATTAGATGTACTTGTTGCCGTAGGCGTCGAGGTCGACGGATGGGCTAGGCCTAAGTTTTTAAAATACCCTACTTCGATCAGCGGCGGGGCTGTGTCGGCGGTATGGTGCTGCTGAATGTCTAGTTCGTGTAGTGCATCTATCGAGACCCTAACTGCGCCTAATGTGAACTGTAATATCGTAACTAACGGAAAAAGATTCGCCGAGTTTAAGCTGGGTTGTAAGCATACCCTTTGCCCACTTTGTTGTCTTGAGCAGAGAAAAGCGTATTTTGTCGGCAACGCAAAACATGGAGGCGTGAAAGAAGAATTCTACTTAATTGTAAGGTGGGATTTTATGTTGGGTATAAGGTTGGGTTTTAACAGGGTGCACATGTAACTAGTTGATTTTATTAGTCACATGGTACCGGTGGGCGGACTCGAACCGCCACGCCTTTCGGCAAGGGATTTTGAATCCCTCGTGTATACCAATTTCACCACACCGGCATGTGATAGGGGCGCGATTATAGCAAGCTTTTCTCTGGGGTCAATCGACCAGGGCAATTTTTTTAAAATAAAGCCGTCGTTCTCCATTTGTGTGCATTTTTCCGTCTAGGTGGAGTCTGCTGGCAAATTCCGCTAATCTTGCGCCTTTCCAGTTGAAAGCAGACATTATGCGGCGCAGCGATTTCCATTTTGAGCTTCCCGAAAGCCTTATCGCCTATTATCCCATGCCAGAGCGCGACGCTAGTCGGCTGTTGGTTTTAAATGCGGAGCAGCGGTGTGAGCATCGGCAATTTAAAGCCTTGCCAGATTATCTGCGCGCAGGTGATTTACTGGTATTCAATAATACTCGGGTGATTCCCGCGCGCGTGTTTGCCTGTAAAGAGACTGGCGGCCGCATCGAGATATTGGTTGAGCGCGTTATTGATGAGCACCGCGTGTTGGCTCATGTGCGGTCCAGTAAATCGCCCAAAGCTGGCGCAAGATTATTGCTGGCGGCCAGTAATGAGGCCGAGCCGGGTGACGATAGCGTGCAAGTGCTGGGTCGCCAGGGTGCGCTATTTGAACTGGCTTTTACCGAGCCAGTATTGAAAGTGTTAGACCGCCTAGGCCATATGCCATTGCCTCCCTATATAGAGCGTGAAGATGCCGCCGATGATCGTGAGCGTTATCAGACCGTCTACGCCAGTCGTGACGGTGCGGTGGCGGCACCAACAGCAGGGCTGCATTTTACCGAGACGCTAATGCAGCACTGCGCTGACAAGGGCGTTGAGATTGCTTTTGTGACCCTGCACGTTGGTGCGGGTACCTTTCAGCCGGTGCGCGCCGATGATATTCGCGATCACCAGATGCACGCCGAATATATTGAGGTCAGTGAGGCAGTTGCCGAGCAAGTGCGTGCGACCCGCTCACGAGGCGGGCGGGTGGTTGCGGTGGGGACTACTAGTGTGCGCAGTTTGGAGTCTGCCTCGCAGAGCGGCGACATTGCCGCTTTTGCCGGTGACAGTCGGATTTTTATCTATCCCGGTTATCAATTTACCAGTGTCGATTTGATTGTTACCAATTTCCATCTGCCCGAGTCGACTCTGATTATGTTGATCAGTGCCTTTGCTGGTCAGGATGCGGTACTCAATGCCTACCGCGAAGCCGTAGCCGAGCAGTACCGCTTTTTTAGTTATGGCGATGCCATGCTGGTGTTTCCCGCCCGCAACGCCACTACCCCGATTTAAGAACATAGGAAGCACTTATGAGTGAATGTCGTATGAAGTTTGAGCTAAAGGCCAGCGATGGTCTGGCGCGACGGGGCAGTTTGCAATTCCCACGAGGTAAGGTTGAGACCCCAGCGTTTATGCCCGTGGGTACCTACGGCACGGTGAAGGGCATGTTGCCTAGGGATATTCACGAGATTGGTGCGGAAATTATTCTTGGCAATACTTTTCATCTCAGCCTGCGGCCCGGTACTGAAGTGGTTAAAGCCCACGGTAGCTTGCATGATTTTATTGGTTGGACAGGCCCGATTCTGACAGACTCCGGCGGCTTTCAAGTCTGGAGTTTAGGTAAGCTGCGGAAAATCACTGAAGCGGGAGTGTCTTTTAAATCGCCAGTCGATGGCAGTCCGGTGTATCTCGACCCTGAAACCTCGATGCAGATTCAACGCGATCTGGGCTCGGATATTGTAATGATTTTTGATGAGTGCACACCGTACCCGGCCACAGAAAAAGAAGCTCGTGAATCCATGGAGTTATCCCTGCGCTGGGGTAAGCGCAGCAAGATTGCACATCAGGGCAATGATGCCGCATTATTTGGTATTGTACAGGGCGGCATGTACCCAGATTTACGCCGTGAGTCGCTGGCGGGGCTAAACGATATTGGTTTTGACGGCTATGCCATTGGCGGTTTGTCTGTTGGCGAACCCAAGGATGAAATGCTTAAGGTGTTAAATTCTCTGGCAGATTATATGCCCACTGATAAGCCTCGGTATTTGATGGGGGTGGGTAAGCCCTCGGACATTCTTGAGGCGGTGATGCGCGGTGTGGATATGTTTGACTGTGTAATGCCAACTCGCAATGCCCGCAATGGTCATTTGTTTACCTCGACCGGGGTGATTAAAATTCGCAACGCGGCACACAAAACCAGTACCGCGCCGCTGGATGCCAATTGTGATTGCTACACTTGCCAGAATTTCTCGCGGGCCTATTTGCACCATCTTGATAAGTGCAAAGAAATTCTCGGCTCGGAATTAAATACCATTCACAATTTGCGCTATTACCAGAATCATATGACGGCGATTCGCAAGGCGATTGAAGAGGGCCGCTTGGCGCAATTTGCTGCGGAATATTACGCCAGTCAGGAAGCGCGCCCCGAGCAGTTACCTGAGTAGATTTAATCTTAAAACGGAATAAGTCATGAGTCAGATGCTTAAGCTTGTTTTCTTTGTGCCCGAGGCGCACGTCGATACCGTGAAAGTAGCGGTGTTTAATGCTGGCGCGGGTCGGCAGGGTAATTATGAGCAATGCGCTTGGCAGGTCTTGGGGCAGGGTCAATTTCGGCCAATGCCGGGCAGTCAGCCTTTTTTAGGTGTCCAGGGTGAATTGGAGGAAGTGGCGGAATACCGGGTGGAGTTGCTTTGTTCACGCGAGCAAGCCGCTGTGGTGCGCGATGCCTTGTTGGCATCGCATCCCTATGAAGAGCCGGCGTTTGAATTTTTTGCCACAACACAGATTTAGTGTGCGTTTTCTGTTGCTCGGCGGTGATAAGCTGCACGTTAATGGCCAGATATTGAGGATATAGCATGTTGTATGAATTAGGTGATCGCAAAGTACAGTTAGAAGGCAGCGGCCATTTTTTGGCCGATAATGCCACGGTGGTTGGCTCGGTAGTGCTCAAGGAAGATGTCAGTATTTGGTTTAATGTGGTTATTCGCGGTGATGTTGACGACATTATTGTCGGTGCGCGCAGCAATATTCAGGATGGCTCGGTGCTGCATGCCGATGATGGTTTTCCCATGTATATTGGTGAGGACGTCACCGTGGGTCACAAAGTTA
>JBLHPB010000057.1:0-17148 GCA_047624025.1 Zhongshania sp. | reverse complement strand
TATATTTGTAAATACTGGCTCATCCCTCCCCCCTCCAGTTATTGCCAATTTACCGACGTACCAGGCTTAGTAAACACGCTGTGCGTATACAGAAATTAAACATTCAAAACTTCAGGAATTTGGCTTCAGTTGAATTGTCTGGCTTGGCTGAGTTTAATTTTTTTCATGGTCTTAATGGTAGTGGTAAAACTAGTGTACTGGAGGCTATCCACACCCTGGCTTTAACACGAAGCTTCAGATCACGAAAAATGAAGACGGTTATCGCCTTTGGTGAGAATTCGTTGATTGTTCGCGGTGAGTTTAGTCCTCAACAGCGGCTAAATCATGCGTCAACTATTGGTATTAAGCGCTCTCTACAGGATGCTGTTCTTGTTAAATTGAACGGTGAGAAGCTCTCTTCTGTTGGAGAGTTGGCTGGCGTATTACCTGTGCAGGTTATTAATCCGGCTAGTTTTGAGTTGCTTGAAGGCGGCCCTGGAGTGCGGCGGCAGTTTCTCGATTGGGGAGTGTTCCACGTGAAACATTCTGGCTTCCATGAACACTGGCCGCGTTATCGTAAAGCGCTACAACAGCGTAATTCCTTGCTCAGACGTGGTAATATAGACACATTAAGCCTTCAGGCTTGGGATGTCGAGCTGGCGGCTTCTGCTGAAGTGATAACATCAGCAAGAGTTCGGCATTTTAGTGTCTTGGCTAAAGCCTTTGATGATGTTTATAGAGAGTTGCTGGATCACCCTGCTCTAACAAAAGAGCCTGGTGCGCCAGCAGATGCCTTGAGCTTCAGCTTTGATGTGGGTTGGAAGTCGGGAGATAATAATATGGGTTTTGCTGAGGTGCTTAAAACTGAGGCGCAGCAAGACCTCCGTAGTGGTTATACTCGGTACGGGCCGCATAGAGCAGATATAAATATTTACTGCGGTAAGTTTCCTGCTGGGGATGTGTTATCCAGGGGGCAAATTAAGACCGTGGTGTGTGCTTTGAAGTTGGCGCAGTCTAAGGTCCTTGCAGAGCAGTCTATTGAGACCGTTTTTTTGATAGATGATTTGGCTGCTGAGTTAGACCCCGCGCGTTGTGAGTCAGTCTTCGCCGCCCTTGTGGCTTTAAACGCGCAGGTATTTGCTACCTCGGTGCAGCGCGGTGATTTGGATTTAGCCTGGTGCATGGGTCGGGACATAAAAAGGTTTCACGTGGAACATGGCTGTATTGCTGAGCTATAAGGTTTGGCACTGAATAATGAAAGTGTTTTTTTGTAGCAATTGCTACGGCTAATCAATAACTCGTTGCCTGCTGGTCAGGTGCAAGAGGTTTTAACAGATGACAGAGAATAAAGCTTACGATTCATCCAGTATCAAAGTCCTGAAAGGTCTCGATGCCGTGCGAAAGCGGCCAGGTATGTATATCGGTGATACGGATGATGGTTCTGGCTTGCACCATATGGTCTTCGAGGTTGTCGACAACTCTATTGATGAGGCGCTTGCCGGCCACTGCAGTAAAATTCAGATCACAATACACGCTGATGAATCAGTGTCTGTGACCGATGATGGTCGCGGTATACCGACAGAAATGCACGATGAAGGGGTAACTGCAGCTGAGGTTATCATGACGGTTCTCCATGCTGGTGGTAAGTTTGATGACAACACCTACAAGGTATCGGGCGGGCTTCACGGTGTGGGTGTGTCGGTGGTTAATGCCTTGTCTGAAGAGTTGCGTTTAACCATTCGCCGTGGCGGTAAGGTTCATGAGCAAGTTTATAAGCATGGTGTACCTCAGGAGGCCCTTAAGATAATAGGCGACACTGAGCGATCTGGTACCGAGATTCGCTTTAAACCTTCGGCAGAGACATTTACCAATATTGAATTTCATTTTGACTTGCTAGCCAAGCGAGTCCGTGAACTGGCCTTCCTGAACTCGGGCATTAAAATCAGTTTGCTTGATGAGCGCGATGGTAAAGCGGAAGATTTTTGCTACGAAGGTGGCCTAAGTGCCTTCGTTGCATATTTGAATACCAATAAAACACCTGTAAACAAAGTGTTTCATTTTACTACAGAGCAAGACGGTGTTGTTGTTGAAGTGGCCCTGCAGTGGAATGATGGTTTTCAGGAAAACCTATACTGCTTTACCAACAATATCCCCCAGCGTGATGGCGGCACTCACTTGGCCGGCTTCCGTGCTGGTTTGACCCGCAATTTGAACACCTATATTGAAAAAGAAGGCTTGGCAAAAAAAGCTAAAATTGCAACAACGGGTGACGATGCCCGTGAGGGACTAACCGCGGTAGTTTCAGTCAAAGTCCCAGATCCAAAATTCTCTTCGCAAACGAAGGATAAATTGGTGTCCAGTGAAGTGAAAGCTATCGTTGAGCAGGCCATGACGGCAAAGTTTGGTGAATTTTTGCTCGAAAGCCCAAGCGAAGCCAAGTTGATAGTGCAAAAAATGCTGGATGCTGCGCGCGCTCGCGAAGCAGCGCGAAAAGCGCGTGAAATGACCCGCCGTAAAGGCGCGTTAGATATTGCTGGTTTACCTGGAAAGTTGGCGGATTGCCAAGAGAAGGACCCGGCGCTTTCGGAGATTTACCTCGTCGAGGGTGATTCTGCTGGTGGCTCGGCTAAGCAGGGGCGCGATCGCCGCACCCAGGCGATATTACCCCTCAAAGGTAAAATTTTAAATGTTGAAAAAGCCCGTTTTGACAAGATGATCTCTTCAGTTGAAGTTGGCACCATCGTTACCGCACTGGGCTGTGGTATTGGTAAAGACGAGTTCAATCTGGAAAAGCTGCGCTACCACAGCATAATTATCATGACCGATGCTGACGTCGATGGTTCGCATATTCGTACCCTACTGCTTACCTTCTTCTTTAGGCAAATGCCGTCGTTAATAGAAAATGGTCATATTTTTATTGCCCAGCCACCGCTGTTTAAAATTGGACGTGGTAAGCAACATCAATATTTAAAAGATGAAGCAGCTTTAGCGGCTTACCTTACCCAGTCTGCGTTAGATGGTGCTGCTCTGCATGTTAACCCTGATGCAGCACCTATTAGTGGTACTGCACTGGAAGAATTGGTGAATCAATACCGTCGCGTTGAGGCAATTATTACTCGCTTGTCTCGCTTGTACCCACCGGCGGTATTACGTGAATTGACTTATCTGCCGCAGTTATCCGTTGAGGATTTGGCTGATCAGAGTACGGTTAAGAAATGGACCGAAGCGCTGGCTGAAGTCACTATCGAACTAGAGCAAAAAGATCAGCAACACCGCTATGATGTTCAGATTGTTGAAGATCCTGAGCTGCATATATTCCTGCCAGCTATCGATATAATTTCTCATGGAGTGAGTAGTCACTATCTTTTCGGGCGTGATTTCTTCAAGTCTGCGGACTATCATGCGATTATCGCCTTGGGTCAGAGTCTAGATGGCTTGCTGGAAGTTGGCGCCTATGTCAAGCGTGGTGAAAAGCTTTTGGAAGTTAGCGATTTCGCCGAGGTGATTACTTGGTTAATAGCTCAGGCTGAACGTGGCCTCAACTTTCAGCGCTATAAAGGGCTGGGCGAAATGAACCCAGAACAGCTTTGGGAAACCACTATGGACCCAGAAGAGCGCCGCATGCTAAGAGTGACCATTGAAGATGCGGTAGCCGCGGATCAAATCTTTACCACGCTAATGGGTGATCATGTTGAGCCAAGGCGTGAGTTTATTGAAACTAATGCACTGAAAGTTGCGAACCTGGATATCTAAATTCAGGCTTAAAAACCCGCCTGACGTAAGTCATGGCGGGTTTTTTTTGTTTAGAATAATGGCTATCCGAAAATACAACTGGTGAAGAAATTGATCAAATGTGGATTAAATCAGCACATCGCTGCTCAATCCAATCTTCCACTTCCTTGGTGACATCACGGCTATTTCGGCCCAAGGTACTGATGGGCTGACCGATAACTAGGGTAATGGTGCCAGATTTAATTAACAGGCTTTTTGGTGGCCATAAACCGCCGGCATTGTGGGCTATAGGGATAACCGGGACGCCGGCGGCGATAGCTATTTCAGAACCGCTGCGGGCATAGCGTCCCCGAACTCCAGGCATGGTTCGGGTGCCTTCCGGGAATATCAATACACTAGACTGGTTTTCTAGGCGGTTGATGCCCTGCTCTAAAATTTGTCGCATGGCGGCCCGCGGATTACTGCGGTCAATACCGATGGCATTGATAAATTTAAGCGCCCAACCAAAAAAGGGAAGCTTAAAAAGCTCAAGCTTCACGACGGTAACGACAGGGAATAAATACCACTGTAAATAAAAGGTTTCCCACTGGCTTTGATGTTTTGCCATGGCAACATAGAGCCCATCTGGAGGTAAGGACCCGCGTACCTCAGTTTTAACACCACAGCAGATTCGCAACCAAAAGATAATGGCTTTATTGCCTAGAACAAAATATCTACCACGTAAATTAAAGGATAAGAACCAGGTAAAGGCCATACCGCTGATGCTTATGAATATCGTTATAAGTCCGACGCCAGCAAAAAATAAGGCGGAGCGAATGACGAGTATCCAGTGGGCTAGCAAGGCCATTCAGAAATCCTTTCAAAAGTGTCTTTAGCCATTAGTGGAAAAGCCAGAGTTAAGTTTTACGACTATTTGGCCGGTACCAATAGTGAAATATCAGCCACGTCTAAAAATAATCCCTGCAGCTGTTTAAGCAAGGCCAAGCGATTGTCACGCAGAGCAGAATCGTCAACATTCACCATTACCGTGTCGAAAAAAGCATCGACACTTTGTTGCAGACAGGCCAGGGACTTTAGGCCCTCTTCATAGCGAGCTTCAGCGAACAAAGGCGCAACAATGATTTTTTGATCCTGAAGATTTGTGGCTAATTGTATTTCCGCTTCTTCACATAACAGTGTGGAATCAATCTGATCGCTTATGACACCATCTACCTTAGCGAGGATATTGGATACTCGTTTGTTGGCGGCAGCGAGTGCGGCGGCTTCAGGCAAGAAGGTAAATGCCTGCACGGCATTGACGCGATGTTCAATATCTAGGGGGGTGCTTAAGCCTTTAGCGCTGACCGCGAGGAAAACTTCGGTAACGATGCCGCGATCTTCGTAGCCTGCGCGGAGGCGTTCTAGAATATAATCTTGGACGGTGTCGACGAGGCTTTCGCTATTTTGTATATCCGGGTGGGCAGAAAGTGCGCTTTTTACCAGCACGCGTAAGTCAAGTGCCAAGCCCTTCTCAACCAGTATGCGCAGAACACCCAGTGAAGCTCGGCGCAGGGCAAAGGGATCTTTTGAGCCTGTAGGTATTTGACCAATACCGAAAATCCCGGTGATGGTATCGAGACGGTCTGCCAACGCTAAAATTGTTCCACACATGCTGTTCGGTAATTGGTCACCGGCAAAGCGAGGCAGGTATTGTTCATTCATGGCCAGTGCGACGTCTTCGGCTTCACCGTCATTCTGAGCATAGTAGTAACCAGCAATACCCTGCATATCGTCAAACTCAAGGACCATATCGGTGACAAGATCACTTTTACTAAGCTCGGCGGCACGTGTAGCTTGGCCAGGATCGACATTGAGCATGGTTGCCAGCTCAGCGCACAGGCGGCTTAAGCGTGATGTTTTGTCGTAGATGGTTCCCAGTTTTTTCTGAAATACAATACTGCGTAATTTCTCACGTCGGTCAGCCAGAGTGGTTTTGCAATCAGTTTCAAAAAAGAAAGCAGCATCACTCAGGCGGGGACGAATAACGCGCTCATTGCCATCAATTACTTTTTGCGGATCGCTGCTCTCGATGTTGGCAACAGTGATAAATATCGGCATAAGCTTGCCGTTAGTATCCATAATATGGAAGTACTTTTGATGTTCCTTCATTGATGAGATCAATGCTTCAGATGGCACTTTTAAGAAACGCTCTTCAAAGCTACCTGCAAGCGCGACCGGCCACTCCACCAGTGAGGTGACCTCATCAAGCAGGTCGGGGTCGACAATAACCTGGCCGCCGAGTTGATCGCCAAGGACGACGAGTTGTTGGCTTATGATGGCTTGTCGCTTACTGTAATCAGCAATGATTTTACCTTCGTCTTTCAAGATAGCCTCATAGTCACCAGCCCGGTTAATGACGATGGAAATATTGCGATGAAAGCGGTGACCGCGGGAAATGTTGGCAGAGTCCATGCCAAAAATATTTTCGTGAAGGGTTTCTTCACCATAGACTATGACGATCCAGTGTATGGGGCGAACAAATTCAGTGCGTGAGGCACCCCAGCGCATGCGTTTAGCGATGGGTAGTGTGTTTAAAGCTTCGGTAATAATATTAGCAAGCACGGTTTTGCTGTGATCACCGCTGGCAGTACTGCGCAAGCAGAGTTTATCTTGCTTGCCGTCGTTGGCAATATGCTGCTTGAGATCGTCAATGTTGAGATTGTTTTTCTTGGCGAACGCGATGGCGGCGTTAGTGGCGACGCCATCTTTATCGAAAGCGACTTTCGCCGGCGGCCCCCAAATTTCAAGTGATTTATCCGGTGCGGATTCTTGCAGATTTTTTACCAGCACGGCCAGGCGTCGAGGCGTGGCAAAGCTGGCAATATCGTTAAAACCAAGCTCGCGTTGAGTCAGTTGCTTGGCAATGCTGGTGGTAAACGCAGCAGAAAGTGTTTTGAGGGCCTTGGGGGGCAATTCCTCGGTACCAATTTCAATTAATAAATCGCGACTAGTCATTATTTATTCTCCTTAGCGGCAGCAATGACTTCGTTGCGTAAATGGGCCGGAGCCAAGGGAAAGCCAAGTTTAAGGCGGGCATCAAAATAGGCCTGGGCAACGGCTCTAGACAGGCTGCGAACACGTAAAATAAAGCGCTGCCGTTCGGTGACCGAAATAGCATGACGGGCATCCAATAAATTAAAAGCATGTGACGCCTTCATTACCATTTCATAGGCTGGCAGAGGCAGGCCCTTGTCGATCAGACGCTGGCTTTCGGATTCGCAGTGGTCAAATTGGGCAAATAATTGTGACACATCAGCCTCTTCAAAATTGTAGTGGGACATTTCCACTTCATTTTGATGGAAAACATCACCGTAACGAACCGGGCCGTCCGGACCATGGGTCCAGACCAGATCGTAAATACTGTCTACACCTTGCAGGTACATGGCTATACGCTCGAGACCGTAGGTGATCTCACCACTGACCGGATAGCACTCCAAGCCGCCAACTTGTTGGAAATAAGTGAACTGAGTGACTTCCATACCGTTGAGCCAGACTTCCCAGCCCAAGCCCCAAGCACCTAAGGTAGGTGATTCCCAGTTGTCTTCAACAAAGCGGATATCGTGTACCTGGGTATCAATGCCGAGCATTTTCAGTGAGTCTAAATACAGGTCTTGAATATTGGCCGGTGAGGGCTTCATGATGACCTGAAACTGGTAATAGTGCTGAAGACGATTGGGGTTGGTACCGTAGCGGCCATCGGTGGGCCGGCGACAGGGCTGAACATAGGCCGCATTCCAAGTTTCCGGCCCTATAGCGCGCAAGAAAGTTGCAGGATGAAAGGTGCCTGCACCTACTTCCATATCCAGTGGCTGCAATAATACACAGCCCTGCTCGGCCCAATAGTTTTGCAATGCCAAGATTAGCCCCTGAAAGGTGCTGACGTCTGCCTTGCTCACGGCGATCCCCATAGAATAAACAAAGAGGGGAATTATACAGAGTTGCGGGCCTATGCGGTAAGTCTAAGCTTAAGTCAGTGGATGATTCTGGCCGTGCTTGGAACATCCTTGTTATGATCGCGTTTCAAATTAAGGAAATTAGTGACAATGGCTAAATTTATTGGCGCAATATTAGGCTTTCTTATGGGTGGGCCTCTGTTTTCCCTCCTCGGTTTTGCAGTGGGGTCATTTTTTGATCGGGGTCTGGGTCAAGCACTGCGTTTTAACTACGGTGAAGAGCGGGAGCGTATTCAGAAGGTGTTATTTGACACCGTATTTCGGGTGATGGGTCAGGTTGCCAAGGCCGATGGTCGCGTGTGTGAGTCGGAAATTGCCCAGGCAGAGGCGATAATTGCCCAGTTTGGGCTACAGGGAGCTCGCCGCCAGGAGGCAATTGAGCTTTTTAAAGAGGGTAGCCTAGAAAGTTTCCAGCTGGAACAGCAAATAAGGGAATTTTTATTACTCGCCAAGCAGCAGCCCTTATTGCGGCAGATGTTGCTTGAAGCATTGATCACCATGGCCATGGCCGATGGTGAAATAGATACCGCCGAACGCGATATTTTACTACGTGTGGCAGGCTTAATTGGGGTGTCAGCCAGAGATTTTCAGCGGCTATTGGATATGGCGACGGGACAACGGCACTTCCACGGCAACACCGGCCAGGGATCAGCCTCACCGGCGGACGAGTTGAAAGCGGCCTATCAGGCATTGGGGCTGGAGGTGTCAGTAAGTGACGCTGAGCTGAAAAAGGGCTATCGAAAACTAATGAGTCAGCACCATCCGGACAAATTGATTGCTAAAGGGGTGCCGGAAGATATGCTGAAAGTTGCCACTGAAAAAGCGCAGGAGATTCAGGTGGCTTATGACTTGATCAAGAAAAGTCGGAAAATTTGAATAGTCCGGCCACGTGAATTAGTGGCCGAATATTAATTACATCAGCCTGTTAGGCTTGAGCGGCAAGGCTGCTAACATTATTTGGCACAGTATCAATCTCCTGTAAGGCCTCTACTCGGCCCTTGCAAGCCATCATGACGGCCTCTTTGTTCTTGGCTAGAAAAATCCCAAATTCCTCGGCCTTAGATTCATTCACATCGGGTATATGCTTTTGTAATAAAGCACTAAAACCTTCTGCGAGTTCCAGCATTTTGTCATAGGCATCGGCGTCTTTTTTGTTATCAAACATACTGTCATCCCTATCACACATCCACTTCGCTACTACCGCCATACCTCACCTCGTCTACTTGTTGAACGGTATTGATCTTACTGCAGATTACTGTATATAAACACAGTTAGATGTGCAAGTGGCAAAACATATAATAAGACGAGTGGGACAAGTAATCGCGGATTTGAATCCGCGTTTCAATGAAAGTATCAAAGATGGAGTTTTTATCGTTTTGATACTTAATTTCAACGTGTTGATTAAGTAATAGAATATCTGAGGTGCCATGTTCAAGTAATAATGATAATCGTTGATTATTCATCTCTGTTGTATTTTGGTGTTGTCGTTGTCGATCTAAAGCAATAGATCAAATTTAGAGTGCAGACAAAAGTAGGTTGTGGCCGATATTAACATCGACAGTGGAGAGTGTAAGTGAAAGAAAAACGTATGGCATTTACTGCTCTTTAAATTATGTCTAAAGTATTTCAGCTCGGCATTTTATGCGCAATTATTTTCGCTGTAGGGACTTGGCCGGTTTCATAGTCAGCAATCCCCTCGTGATAATAATCTAACGTAAATTGCTTAAAATGTAACGACAGTTCGTCTTTGGCAAGCCAGAAATCAGCTTTGCTCGGCCCACCACTAAGGCTGTCTAAGGTGTTGACAAATGTCTGATAAAATATAGTGCCGCGGGGTTTAAGCGCGGCGATAATTTCTGGAAACAAGGGGCGATATAGAAAATAGCTCACTACAATGATGTCGTAAGTGTTGTGGGCTAGACCCAAGCCAGCAGACTCAATGTCAGCAATTTGGCATTGTATTTTGAGTTGCTGCTGTCTGGCATAATTAGCAAGTTTGGCTATGGCGATATCCGAAATATCCATCGCATCACAATCTAGGCCGGCATTGGCTAACAATATTGCATTGCCGCCTAAACCGCAGGCCAAATCAAGCGCTCGGCCTTCAGTTGGCAAAACCTGTTGATGCGCAGCCAATAGTGAGCATGGCGTAGCGGGTAAGTCTTTTTCGCGATAGCGATTATTCCATTTTTCCTGACTATCCACTTAATACATGCTCAGCGCCGCCAGAAGGCTGGCATTAATAAAACCAATAAGGTGAAAATTTCCAGGCGGCCGAGCAGCATGGCGTAACAAAGAATCCATTTACCGGTGTCACTGACACTACGATAACTTGCAGCAACATCACCAAGCCCCGGGCCTAAATTATTAATAGCGGCGGCCGTGGCCGAAAATGCAGTTAGGAAGTCTAGACCACAAGCCATCATCGCCAAGGTAATAAGGAGAAAGGAGATCATGTATACGCCAACAAAACTCCACACCGCACTCACTACTTTGGACGCGACTCTATGGGTGCCAATTTTTAATGGAATAACGGCGCTGGGGTGAATTAATTGATTCATTTCACGAAGCCCCTGTTTGGCAACCAACATCACCCTAACGGCTTTCATGCCACCGCCGGTCGAACCCGCACAGCCTCCCATAAAAGACAGCAAAAGTATTGCGACAGGGAGAAAGCTGGGCCATATTGAAAAATCTTCGGCGCCAAATCCGGCTGTTGTGGCGATGGAGATGGTGTGGAAAATTCCATGCACAATGCTGTCTGCTGCAGAGTAAGTGCCGCTCGTGAAAAGATAGAGAGTGATAATAATAACCGAGATAATGATGACTAAAAGATAAAACTTGGTTTCTGAGTCAACTAAATAATGGCGGATTGAGCGCGATCGCCAAACGTGAAAGTGTATGGTGAAACTCATCCCCGCAAGCAGCATAAATGCGCTGCAAATCATCAGTATTAGGGGGCTGTTAAAATAGCCCATGCTGGCGTCGTGGGTGGAAAACCCACCGATGGCCACGGTAGAAAATGAATGACTGATGGCATCAAATAGACTCATTCCTGCTAGCCAGTACGCCAAAGTACAGGCTACGGTCAGACTTAAATACATCAGGAACAGTACTTTGGCGGTGCCAGTGATACGTGGCGTAAGTTTATTGTCCTTGACCGGTCCTGGCGTTTCGGCACGGTATAGCTGCATTCCACCTATACCCAATATTGGCAGTATGGCCACTGCGATGACAATGATACCGATGCCGCCTAACCACTGTAAAAATTGGCGGTAAAACAAAATTGAAACAGGCAGTTCATCTAGGCCAGTGATGACTGTCGCGCCGGTAGTGGTGAGGCCAGAAATTGATTCAAAAACCGCCTCACTTACGGATAAACCAGGATCGTCAGCCAGGTAAAAAGGCAGCGCACCGAATAAGCCAAGTACCGTCCAGAACAGTGACACCACCAAAAAACCATCTCGAATGCTAAGTTCCTGGCGTTTTTTGAAATTAGGTAACCAGAGCAATAGGCCGCTGCAAAAGGTGAGCGTAAATGCAGTGACAAAGGCATTTAGTGCCGTGTCACCGGTTACAGCGGCAATGGTGGCCGGAACGGCCATGGTGAGGCTGAACATCATCAACAACATGCCAATAATTCGGCAGATAATACTCAGGTGCATAGTTTCTGCCTACTAACGCGTGTCATTTTCATCAGAAGAAACTAAAGCCAACTTGGAATAATTTTTCCACCAATTTAATTTTGCTCTTATCTACCAAGAATAAGATCAGGTGGTCTTCAGGCTCTACCTGTAAATGACTGTGGGCAATCATGACATCTTCACCGCGAACCAGTGCGCCAATACTGACCCCCTCGGGAAGCGAGATTTCGTCCAGACGCCGCCCCACTACTTTTGATGAGCGGCTGTCGCCATGGGCGATTATTTCCAGTGCCTCGGCTGCACCACGACGCAGGGAGTGAACATTGTAAATATCGCCACGACGGACGTGGGTCAGCAAGCTGCCAATAGTAATTTGCTGGGGAGAGATGGCAATATCAATATCGCCGCCTTGTACCAAATCAACGTAGGCGGGATTGGTGATGAGGGTAATGACCTTTTTTGCGCCCATGCGCTTAGCCAGCAATGATGACATGATATTAGCTTCGTCATCATTGGTGAGAGCGAGAAAGACATCGGTTTCTTCGATATTTTCTTGCGCGAGTAAATCGTGATCGGAAGCACTGCCGTGCAGGACAATGGCCTTGGATAGCTGCTCTGATAATACTCGGCAGCGATCATAGCTGCGCTCAATAATTTTAACGTGGTAGCGGCTTTCTACGGCGCGAGCCAAGCGCTCACCAATATTGCCACCGCCGGCAATCACCAGACGTTTATAAGGGGTATCAAGACGGCGAAGTTCACTCATCACCGGCATGATGTTCTTTTTGGCAGCGATAAAAAACACTTCGTCGCCGGCTTCGACGACGGTATCACCGGTGGGCATAATCGAGGTGCCGCGGCGGAATATGGCCGCAACTCGAGTGTCGACAGTGGGCATGTGTTCGCGAATGGCGGCCAGTTCGTTGCCGACCATGGGGCCACCGTAATAGGCTTTTACCGCGACAAGCTGAACTCGACCATCAGCAAAATCCAATACCTGCAGCGAGCCGGGATATTGCAGCAGGCGTTTAATATATTGGGTAACCAGTTCTTCAGGACTGATAAAGACATCGATGGGAATGGCGTCTATACCAAATAATTTTTCGACGCTGGAGTAGGCGTTGGAGCGAATACGTGAAATCTTGGTGGGAGTGCGAAACAGGGTATAAGCCACTTGGCAGGCAATCATATTAACCTCGTCACTATTGGTGACGGCAATTAATAGATCAGCGTCTGCGGCCCCTGCTTTGGCGAGAATGTCTGGGTGGGAGGCTTGGCCGCTTACGGTGCCTATATCCAAGCGATCCTGTAATTCGCGTAAGCGATCAGGGTCTTTGTCCACAACGGTAATATCATTGTGCTCACTAGCTAGGTTGGCGGCGAGCGTTGCACCAACCTGCCCTGCACCAAGAATGATAATTTTCATTGTTAGATTTGCCTACGCTGTCTCTGGTTTCAATGTATTGTGGCACCCTATAGTTCGCTTTACAGTGTTTTCTGCAGTTTGGCGTAGAAAAAACCATCATGTCCCTGAACTTGAGGGAAAAGCTGACGGCAACCTCGACGATCTTCGCCCCAGGGTGTATTCAGCGGCAATAATTCAGCATCGCTATTGGCATCTAAAAAAGTGCTTATCTGCTCTTCGTTCTCTGCTGGTAATAGCGAACAAGTGGCATAAACAAAAATGCCACCGGGCTTTAGGCAGCGCCACAATGCCTGCAATAAATTAGCTTGCAGGGCGACTAGCGGCAAGATATCGCTGGCATGGCGGTTGAGTTTAATATCGGGATTGCGGCGAATCACACCGGTAGCTGAACAGGGGGCGTCCAGCAAAATACGATCAAAAGCTTGGCCGTCCCACCACTGATCAACATCTGCAGCATCAGCGGCAAGCAATGTGGCCTTGCGCTGTAATCGACTTAGATTCTCTTCAATGCGTTGC
This sequence comes from Zhongshania sp., assembly GCA_047624025.1. Taxonomy (GTDB): domain Bacteria; phylum Pseudomonadota; class Gammaproteobacteria; order Pseudomonadales; family Spongiibacteraceae; genus Spongiibacter. The sequence goes on along the minus strand of JBLHPB010000057.1, from coordinate 3,859 downwards.
AGACGCTGTTCATCAATGTCTAAAGCGACGACTTCTTGCAAGCCATCGACACATTCCAAAATAGCGCCGGTTTTGCCTCCTGGGGCGGCGCAGGCATCTAACACCCGTTGTCCGGGTGCAAGCTCTAACAGGCTGGTGCAAAGCTGGGCGGCTTCGTCTTGAACGCTAACATGGCCCTGGCCAAATCCTGGAAGCTCCTCAACATTGCAGGCTTTATCTAGACGAATGCCATTGGCCGCAAACGCACAGGCCGTGGCGGCAATATCTTGTTTGGCCAGCGCTTGTAGATACTCGTCCCGCTGATGATGGCGAGAGTTAACTCGAAGGCAGAATGGCGGGTGGCCATTATTTGCCAGCAGAATAGCCCCAAGTTGATTGGGCCAAGCCGCTTTTAACGCTTCATACAACCAACTTGGGTGGGCGTTTTGACTGGCCGCATCTAAATTTTCAAATAGAGTTTGCTGTTCGCGCTGGCAGCGCCGCAAAATGGCATTAGCCATGCCGGCGGCCCATTTCTTTTTCAGGGTGCGAGCGCCTTCAACCGCGCTATTGATGGCGGCGTGTGGTGGGATGCGAGTGTGAAAAAGCTGGTAGGCACCGATCATGATCAGCATTTTAATATCGCTGTCTTTGGGCTTAAGGGCCTTGCTGAACAGCGGTTTTAAAGCGGCGTCTAGGCGCCAATACTGTCGCAGAGTGCCGTAGCATAGTTCGCGATATAGCGGTCGTTGATTGGCGGCTAAGGCCTGCTCAAAGCGGGGTAGCTGGCGTGACAGCGAGCTGCCGTCCTGCTCAATGCTGGCCAGACAGCGCGCAGCGGCAACTCGGGGACAAGTCATAAAATGCCTAATGGGGTGCCCGGTGCAAATTGCTCGGCACGGGAATTAAGAATATCGCGGGCAGCCAGTACTTTGCCGCCGGGCATTTGCAACTCAAGAATTCGCAAAGCGTCTTGGCCACAGGCCACGGTAATACCAGATTTATCGGCACAAATAATCTGCCCCGGTTCACCACTACCCTGCTCTACTTGGGCGCGCCAGATCTTGAGACGCTCGTCTTTGCTGTTAAGGCTAAAGCGGGTATGGCAGATGGGAAACGGGTTAAATGCGCGAATTTTGCGCTCGATAAGCTCGGCGCTATCTTGCCAGCATATCTCTGCTTCGGACTTGTCTATTTTGCTGGCATAATTGCTCAGCTTGTCATCCTGGATTTCGCTCTGTGCGCTGCCTTCAGCCAGCGCTGAGACAGTGTTGAGTAAGGCGTCGCAGCCCAACTCAGCCAAACGGTGGTAGAGACTGGCGGAGGTGTCGTCGGGGTGAATGGGGCTGAGGATTTTTGTGAACATGGGGCCGGTGTCCAGACCCGCTTCCATCTGCATAATGGTCACCCCAGTTTCGGTATCTCCGGCTTCAATTGCGCGTTGTATCGGCGCTGCGCCACGCCAGCGCGGCAGCAGCGAGCCATGGACATTGATACAGCCCAAACGGGGCAGGTCTAAAACAGCTTGGGGTAGAATTAAGCCGTAGGCGACCACGATCATCAAGTCAGCGCCGTGGCTGGCAAGAATGTCGCGATCGCTTTGCTCGCGAAAATTCAAAGGTTGAAAAACCGGGATATCGGCGCCCAGTGCACACTGTTTGACCGCACTAGGTTGTGGTTTTTTGCCCCGCCCAGCGGGACGGTCGGGCTGGGTGTAGACGGCGACTAGCTGGTGTTTGCGGTCGTCAATTAAGGCCTGTAAATGGCTGGCGGCAAATTCTGGCGTACCGGCAAAGACCAGTCGTAGCGAGGGTGTCGATGTGGTGTTCATTTATCCTGCTGCTTTTGGAGTTTTACCATTTTGCTGCGGATGCGATTGCGTTTGAGCGGTGAAATATAATCAACAAAGAGTTTGCCCAATAAATGGTCGTTTTCGTGTTGAATACACACCCCCAGCAAGCCCTCTGGGCTCATAGTAAAGCTCTCGCCATTACGATCGAGGGCGGTGACTTTAATATGCTGGGGGCGTTCTACGGTTTCGTAGTAGCCGGGTACCGACAGGCAGCCCTCGTCGTACTGAAAAATTTCCTGATCGAGTATGGTGATTTGCGGGTTGATAAACACCAGTGGTTCGCTATTGTCTTCACTGATATCGATAACAACCACTTGCTCGTGTACGTTAATTTGGCTGGCGGCTAGGCCAATACCGGGCGCTGCATACATGGTTTCAAACATATCGTCGATTAAGCTGCGAATACGATTATCTACTTCACTAACCGGTTTTGCCACGGTTCGCAGGCGCGGGTCGGGAAATTCAAGTATTTCGAGTAAAGCCATAGGGGATTGTGACCAATTATCGCGTAAGTTGTGTAACTCTTGCTAAGATAATGATAGAGCGCACATTTCGCGCCATAAATCATTCGCCTGCTGTGCAGTATTCTCTATATTATACAGTGAGCGTTTAAGAAATGCCTGATTCTTGCGATGTTGCGCGGGTGTTGGCGTTGAGATTTGAGTGTTTTATAGGAAGCTATTATGAAGAACACGGTATTGGGTGTTTGTCTTGGCCTGTTAATGGCGTTTGCCCAGGCTGGTGACGTACTCTCACTAAAAGCCGGGCACCCGCAAACCTATGTGGTGAAAAAGGGCGATACGCTTTGGGATATCTCTGGGATGTTTCTCAATGACCCTTGGTATTGGCCGGAGTTGTGGCATTATAATCCCGAGATTAAAAATCCACATTTAATCTATCCAGGCGATGTTCTTAATTTGATGTGGATTAATGGCAAGCCAGTACTGGTGCGTAATCCAGGACCGGATAATCGCACGGTAAAATTAACACCGGAAATGCGAATTTCCGATATCAATAATGCCATTCCAGCCATTCCACTAGATGCCATCAGCCCCTTCCTAACCCGCAGTCGGGTAGTGACGGATGAAGAGCTGCGAAGAGCACCCTATGTATTGGCGGGTAAGCGCGGCAATATTGTTGCCGGTGCAGGAGATCAAATTCTTGGCCGTGGCAATTTTGGTGATGAAGAGGCTTTTGGTATTTATCGCCGTGGCAATGTTTATCAAGATCCCATCACCAAAGAAATGCTAGGTATAGAGGCCGTCGATATTGGCACGGCCAATATATTGGCACTTGAGAAAGATGTGGCAACCCTGACACTGAATCGCAGTACTCAGGAGATTCGGCGCGCCGACCGACTATTGCCCATGGAAGTGCGGCAATTATATGTTCGCTTTGAGCCCAAGGCCCCGGTTGAAAACACCAATGGCTATATTATTGCTGTTGAAGGTGGTGTTACTCAGATTGGCAGCATGGACGTGGTGACCCTGAATTTGGGTGAGCGCAATACCATGTTACCTGGCGATGTGATGGCCATTTATGCCGCTGGGGTTTATGTGACGGACCCTATCACCAATGAGCGGGTTAAGGCACCCGATGTGCGGGCGGGCTTGGTGATGGTGTTCCGCACCTTTGCGAAGGTCAGCTATGCACTGGTGTTAAAGGCGGAGCAGCCTCTGCAAGTGGGTGATACCGTCAGAAATCCTTAAAATATTAATCACCGGTGGGCCTTGTTGGCCCGCCTGTCACGGAACGCAAGGATGCGGAAGTGGAACAAAATCTCGCCCTCAGCTGGTTATTAGCCCAGCAGACTCTTGATCTTCCCCCAGCTGCGTTTCGGCGCCTGATTAAATCAGTAGAACAGCCCTCAGACCTGCTGAAAAGTTTCATCTACAGCGGCATATTGAGTGGCTCTCAGCTCACAAAATTAGAGCAGGCGCTAGCCAGCGCAAGTTTACGCCAAGATCTGTGTGAGCGCTTGGCGGCTGCCAACGCAGCGGTTCTGTGTTGGCACGATGCTGCCTATCC
>JBLHPB010000056.1:0-17279 GCA_047624025.1 Zhongshania sp. | reverse complement strand
ACCCAGGCGAATCTGTCCGAACTGAATAATTTAAATCACAAACTCAAAGGCGCCTGTTGCTATACCGGTACACCAACGCTCAAGGCAAGTATCAGTGCCCTGGAAGATGCACTTGAGTCAGGAAAAAAGTACCACAAGGAAGTGGATTTAGTACTAGCGGCCATCGATGAATTAATATTTTGGCAGGAAGAACACGACTTGGAAGTTGTCTTCGACTTTTAAGTGGCGTCCCACTTCAAGAAGGCTTGTACGAGCCCCTAAATAAGTCTCGACTTAACAGTGGCTTGGAACCCAGCAACTCCCGCAGTGCCTGTCGAGCAAGTTGCTTTGCTATCGGCAGTGCCGCACCACTAAAGTTATCATTCGCTATCTGTAATAGTAATTCACCGGCAAATCCCTGCCCATCATCTGAGAAAACCAAACCCTGACCCGCTTTAAACTGGTAAAAAAAACCCGCTTCAATAGGCCTGGCTGTGTGATTACACTGATTAAAATTCAAGCCATAACCTAGGGCATCAAGCAGCGCAAATTCAAAACGCCGCAAGCTGGGCTGCAAATCTTGAGCTGTTTCTAGTTCGCTGAGGCACTGGGCATAAAGCGCAAAAATTTCGACTTGTGGGTCGTGCTGATGCAGCAATCTTTCCAGCAGCTCGTTAATGTAAAAACCACAAAATAAGGCGCGCTCTTTCAAGTGGTAGCTGCGTTGATGCTGAACATCCAGCATCGATTTCAGCTCACCACGACCTTGCCAGTTGACCGAAACGGCGTTAAAGACCTGAAGCGCCGCTCGCCAGGGCTGGCGAGAACGACTACTGCCGCGCAAACCTTTGACTACACAGGTAAAGCGGCCGTATTGGGGACTAAACAGATTTACCAGTGCACTGGTGTCACGGTAGGGGCGCAGATGTAAAACAAAGCAGGATTCGCCATCGACGCGATTCATAAGCTTACTTTATATTAAAATCATTATAGCCGAGGCTACGCAGGGCTCGCTCATCGTCTGACCAGCCCGACTTGACCTTTACCCATAAACGCAGCATCACCTTATTATCAAAAGCCCGCTCCATGTCTTTACGCGCCTCGGTGCCTATTTGACGCAAGCGACTGCCGCCCTCACCAATGATAATTTTCTTCTGACCATCGCGCTCGACCAAAATCAAGGCACTGATCTCCAAGAGCTTGGCAGAGGCTTTAAATTCTTCAATCTCAACCGTCATCGAATAGGGAATTTCTTCACCCAATTGACGCATGATTTTTTCCCTGACCAATTCAGCCGCCAAAAATCGTTCACTGCGATTAGTAATTTGATCTTCGGGATACATGTGATCGTTGACGGGTAGAAAACCGGCAATAACTTTTTCCAATTGATCACGGTTGTGGCCTTGCAGAGCCGATACCGGCACCACATCTGCAAAAGTATATTTGGCTTGTAACTCTTGGATAAAGGGTAGCAACTGGCCTTTATCGTCTAGGCGGTCAACCTTATTAATAACCAGCACCACTGGCGCCCGGGCATTACCGAGAATTTTCAGGACCATCTCGTCATCATCGGTCCAGCGATCGCGATCGACCACAAACAACACCAGATCAACATCTTTAATGGCTGAACTGGCCGCTTTATTCATGTAACGGTTTAAGGCTTTTTCTTCTTTTAGATGCAAGCCGGGGGTGTCGACATAAATGGCTTGTACATCGCCCTCAGTTTTAATCCCCAAGACCTGGTGTCGAGTGGTCTGGGGTTTGCGTGAGGTAATACTCAGTTTTTGCCCGAGGATATGATTCAGCAAAGTCGATTTGCCAACATTGGGTCGGCCTATAATGGCGACAAAACCACAGCGCTGCTCGCTCATGGGGGTATCTTCTCCGCTACTACTCATTCAAAATCCTTCAATGCAATCAACACCTTTTCGGCGGCTGCCTGTTCTGCTTTGCGACGACTACTGCCCGTCGCGGTTATCACTGACTTTAACACCGACACGGAGCAGGCTACGGTAAATATCTGCTCGTGATCTGCCCCTGTGGTAGCCACAACCTCGTATCCAGGCACTGGCTGCTTACGGCCCTGCAATAACTCCTGCAAGCGCGTTTTGGCATCTTTATGACTCACTTTTGGATTTAGGGCATCCAAGCGCGAAGCAAACCATGCCAGCACTCGCTGACGACAGGTATCAAAACCCGCCTCAAGATAAATAGCCCCAATCAATGCTTCCAGCACATCGGCCAAGGTGGAATCGCGATGCCTGCCGCCAGTGTTTTTCTCACCCGCGCCAAGTCGTAAAAACTGCCCTAAATTAAATTCTACCGCAATTGCGGCTAGCGTTTCGCCACTCACCAAGGAAGCCCGAATTCGGCTTAAATCGCCTTCTCGCAGCTGGGGGAAGCGCTGATAAAGCACCTCTGCAATAATCATGTTTAGTAGCGAATCGCCTAAAAATTCGATCCGTTCATTGTTGTCGGCGCTAAAGCTGCGATGGGTCAGCGCCATGGTAAGCAGTGCGATATCCTGAAATTGATAATCTAGCTTTTGATGCAAGTCGTCGATTTTATGCAAACTCAACTCCGCGGCACCAGGAAAATCGCCTCATCAAAACGAACAACAGCATCGACATTAAACATCACGGGAGTACGTTTTTCATAACGGGCATCTATCAAGACGCCTTTTTTGTCGGTGCTGATTTTAATATCACGCAGAGAGACTGATTCCACCCGATTAGTAATAAAGCGACTGGTAAGCTCGCGGCGTATAACGGCTGGGGTCGCATCAGAACTGCGCTCTTCCTCAACAATATCCGTTATGATCCGGTTCAAGGTCCAGTAATCAAGATAGATGGGCGCCAACTTCACTGCCGCTGTCGCGAATATAATGATGGTACCTAGAACTAATAGCGCACTGATACCACCAATACCACGTTGTTTTGCTTTCATGAACTCTGTTCCTTACTAACGAATTCGACCAACGCGATTAAAACTTGGCAAATCACTAAAGGACTGCCAATGCATCCAGATGGCAAAGGCCTGACCCACAATATTCTGTTCCGGCACCTGGCCCCACACTCGGCTATCGCTGCTATTATCACGGTTATCGCCCATCATAAAATAATGCCCAGGTTTCACCGTTGTGACAAAATCACCACGGTAAATCCGCTTGTCGTGATGCACTAAATGGTCAATATTACCCAGTTGTTCTTTTATCACCTGGGTCACAGGTCTTACCGGAGGGACTTCAGCAAGCACGGTCTGAGTCACCAATTCATCATTAATATACAGTTGTTTGTTGATATAGCGAATTTCATCACCTGGCAGTCCGATCACCCGCTTAATGAAATAGCGCTTATCATTGGGGGGGAAGAACACCATCACATCGCCACGCTGAGGCTCACCCACCTCATAAATTTTAGTGCCAATAACCGGTAAGCGCAGACCGTAATTGAATTTATTGACCAGAATATAATCGCCCACCTCCAGACTGGGCACCATCGATGCCGATGGAATTTGGAAGGGTTCAATCACAAAAGAGCGCAGCACCAGTACCACTAGTAATACCGGGAAAAAAGAGCGGGCATTTTCGGCTATGGGTAGCATACCGCCAAATTCGGATTTGAGGGTATCCTGGTCCTGCTTCACAAAATAAGTGATGAAAACAGCGACATTGCCCGAGCGAACATAAGCCTGCCGAGCTTTTTCAAATACAAAGCGATCCAGCCCGGCAATAATGCCGGCGATAATAGTTAGTACCACCAGCGCTAAGGCAAAGTCGCCATCCTTGATTAATACCACGCTCGCCACCCAGGCAAACCAAGCGAACACCACTAGGCGGTAACTCCACTCCCACCAACCCGGCACAACCTGCTGACGCAAACTGGCGGCATCGCTGGCAGTGCGTTTTTCAGCACACCACTGTAAGGCTTGCTGCATATTGCGGCGGCCTTTGACTTCCTGTGCCAACCACACCAGTAACGAGAACGCGGCAACCACTATCAGAATTAAATTAACCATCCAGCTAGTATCCTTTAACTATCAACTTTAAGCACTGCCAAGAAGGCTGACTGAGGGATTTCCACATTACCCACCTGCTTCATGCGCTTTTTACCCGCTTTTTGCTTTTCTAATAATTTACGCTTGCGGGATACATCGCCGCCATAACATTTAGCCGTTACGTTTTTGCGCAATGCTTTAACCGTCTGCCGAGCAATAACATGGCCGCCGATAGCAGCCTGAATAGCCACGTCAAACATCTGCCGAGGGATAAGCTCCTGCATTTTGTCTACTAATTTGCGACCGCGATTTTGAGCGATATCACGGTGCACAATAATCGCCAGTGCATCCACCCTTTCACCGTTAATCAAAACGTCAAGCTTAACCAAATTCGCAGCTTCAAATCGCTCAAAACTGTAATCCAATGAGGCAAAGCCACGGCTGACCGACTTAAGTCGGTCAAAAAAGTCTAATACTACCTCACTCATGGGAATTTCCCAGTTCAGCGAAACTTGCTGCCCTAGAAATTGCATGTCCTTTTGTATGCCGCGTTTCTCCGCACACAAGCTAATGACATTGCCCAGATGCTCTTGAGGCACCAAAATATTCACTCTTGCGATCGGCTCGCGGGTTTCTTCAATTTCACCGGGATCAGGCATGGATGAGGGGTTATCCACCATCACCACTTTGCCGTTTTTGCGCAGCACTTCATAAATTACGGTAGGTGCGGTGGTGATCAAATCCAGGTCATACTCGCGCTCGAGTCGTTCCTGAATAATTTCCATATGCAGAGTGCCGAGGAATCCGCAGCGAAAACCAAAGCCTAAGGCGTCTGAGCTTTCCGGCTCATAAAACAGCGAGGCATCATTCAGAGTAAGTTTACCCAGAGCATCGCGGAAATCTTCATAATCTTCAGTGGAGACGGTAAATAGACCTGCGTAGACCTGCGGCTTCACTTTTTTAAAGCCCGGCAGTGCAGCAACCGTTGGTGTCGAAGCGTGAGTAAAAGTATCCCCTACCGGCGCGCCCAAAATATCCTTAATGCCGGCAATGATAAAACCGACTTCACCAGCGCGGAGAATGCCAGTGGCTGTTTGTTTAGGCGTAAAAATACCCACTACATCGGCTATCTGAGGCTTGCCAAGGGTTTTACTAATGATTTTATCGCCCTTTTTCAGGGTGCCATTTTTAACCCTAACCAAGGAGACCACGCCCTGATAATTATCAAACCAGGAATCAATAATCAGCGCTTGGAGTGGAGCATCAACATCTCCTTCTGGCGGTGGTATTTTGGCAACCAAATGCTCGAGCGCTTCATGAATACCCATGCCCGACTTGGCTGACACGGCGACTGCCTCGGAGGCATCAACACCGATAATTTCCTCGATTTCGTTTTTAACACGATCGGGGTCGGCCTGCGGCAAGTCCATTTTATTGAGGATTGGTAAAACTTCCAAGCCCTGCTCAATCGCTGTATAGCAGTTGGCCACGGACTGAGCTTCGACCCCTTGAGCCGCATCAACAACTAATAACGCACCTTCACAGGCGGCCAGCGAGCGCGACACCTCGTAGGAAAAATCTACGTGGCCGGGGGTATCGATAAAGTTCAGCTGGTAAGTTTTGCCATCGTCGGCGGTGTAGTTCAAAGTCACCGACTGCGCTTTAATGGTAATGCCACGTTCCTTCTCAATATCCATTGAATCAAGGACCTGAGCAGACATTTCACGCTCACTCAAACCACCGCAAGTTTGAATAAATCGATCCGCTAGAGTCGACTTACCGTGATCAATGTGGGCAATAATAGAAAAATTACGAATCAAATCGAGACTGGACACGCTCGGTTTATACCTCAGGGCAGCAAAATTGATAGAAATTCAGGGGCGCGATTGTAGCGCAAAGCCGTGGCTCTAGGCTATGAATAGACTCAAACAGCTTGCGAGGGATCAAACAAAGTCACATTTTGTGTCGCCAGAGGAGATTTATTGGCAACAATACGAGGCTGATAGGCCGGCTTATTGTGAATAAGGCTGGCGTGCAGCCGAACCAGCAACATACCTAACACAAAGCCAAGCAGCGCACCCAGAGCCGCGGGGCCGTCGCCACTGTAGCTTTGACTGAGCAACATCATGCCCCCCAACATCACCAACAAGGGCAGTAAGTAAACCAGCATGGCCCCGCCCACAAGGGCGTGCTCGGGAATACTGAGACTAACTTCATCATCAAGGCTAAAATCCTCGGCAGGCAGGTCACCCAGCAATACCCGCAACTGATTTCGTCGACCGGCCAAAGCCTTATTCATCAAGCCCTGACCACAGCCTTTTTGAGCGCTACAGCTGCTGCACGTACTGCGCTGGATGGTTTCCACCCACAGCGCATCGGTTTCAATACCGACCACGCGACCAGTTTCACAAATCATGGCGCCGTCCACACCAGCGATTTGGCCGCCTGCTTGGCGGTCAGCATTGGCACTTCACCGACCACCGTGGCAAACATGCCATTATCGGGGAAAGCTACGGTATAGCTCACAGAGGCGCCACGCCGCATCCCCCCTTCAACCACATTAACCACGCCAGCTTCCGGCTTCTGCAAGACCTCAACAAATACTGACATTACTGCCAAACCATCGGTATAAGTGATTCCAGCACTGTCATTGGCATCAATACGCGCCTCCGTAAATCCGGCTGGGATCCAATTAGGGCGCCAATTGCGACTGACGACTATCGTGTTACTGTCATTGGCACGCACATCGCGATGACGAACTTCACGGGCATTGACCACTACCGGCTCATCGGCTGGGATATTCAAATCCAGCATCACATACTGAAATCGCTCAAGCACTTTCGATTGCTGATTGACAATATCCGAGCGTAACAGCAACCCTGATTCTTTATCGATAGACAGTTTATAGCCCAGACGATACACATCACGGGGACGGATACTTAGCTCCACCGTTTCCCGACCAGCCAAGCGGCCTTCCCCGAGAACATCAACATCGTAGAAACGATAGAAGCCCTGCTCACCCTTATCGCCAAACACCCGTATCAACTGCGGCCCGGGATGAGTGCAATTAAGATCGTGGCCGTGATAAACCAAATCCTGCTGACTACCGTCCAGAGATTCCAGAGCTTCAAACTCTTTACCATCTCGCACGGTATGGGTGATGCGGTAACTGCTTAATTGATCACCCGCTTGGTAGCTAACAATAGCGCGGTAATTTAGCTCGCGATGGCTGTGGCTCATTTTGTTTAGCAAAGCACTGCCTAAGCTTTGTTCGGCACTGGGCGTTTCCGACGCCAGACTAAGGCTGGAGAGACCACTCAATAGAGTACCTGCAATAATGACAGTAAGCCGTGACACCACGCTATTTAGACTCCTGCGACACCACTCGGGCATAAGACACCATTCCTTGGCCATTATTAAATGCTGCGCGGTCAGTGTGCTTGCGCAAATAGGCCTCAAAACGCTTGCGCGCCTCGGCATCATCGCCCAAAGCCGAACCCGCGGGTACACTCTGAGCTTGAGCACTAACAGCAACGCTACCCACCGCAGGTACTGCCTGACCGGGATACACTCGGCCACTAACCCCATTATCTGCGATCATTGGCTTGCTGCCGCTAAACATATTGCCGCCCATCGAGCCAACTACCACCACGGCGGCAACACTGGCGGCAACCGCTAGGCCCGACACCACTTGCTGCCATTGACTCATACCACTACTGGGTAGTGGTTCGGCTTCGATCGCCGTCATCACTCGTGAGGAAATATCCAAGTCGGCAAAACTCTGTTTTTCCCCCTTGAGTAAATTCTGACTGCGATGGAAATCTGACCATTGTGAACGCAAATGCTCATCATCGGAACTTAATATGCGCCGCAACTCCAGCTCACTGGCCTCACCATCCATCAATGCTGATAGTGATTCTCTGACAGTATCGCTCATACTTCCACCTCTTCGCCGCTAATTTGGGCCTTAACTCTCATGTCTACCGCTTCCCGAGCGCGAAAGATTCGCGATCGAACTGTACCAACCGGGCAATCCATCACCGAGGCTATATCTTCATAACTCAAGCCATCGAACTCACGCAGACTTAGAGCTGAGCGCAAATCTTCTGGTAGTGCTTTTATCGCATCCTGAACCACCACTCTGAGCTCTTCTCCGTAGAGATGGTTCTCCGGTGTTTCTATGTCTTTGAGGGATGAGGGTCCATCAAAATACTCTGCATCGGCCGCATCGACATCCACCCCTGGGGGGCGGCGATTACGGGCAACCAGATAGTTTTTTGCCGTATTAATCGCAATTCGGTACAGCCAAGTATAGAAAGCACTATCACCACGAAATTTTGGCAGAGCTCGATAGGCTTTAATAAAGGCTTCCTGAGCAACGTCTTGGATTTCGTCATTGTCTTTCACATATCGTGAAATCAAGCCAAAAATCTTGTGCTGGTATTTCAAAACAAGCAGGTCAAAAGCACGCTTATCGCCTTTTTGAACTCGCTCGACCAGCTGCTGATCGCTAGGCTTAGGCTCAGCCATAATGGCTCACCGAAAGCCCTTCGGCTACACCTGTGAAGTAGACCCCTATGGCCATAAGAAGTTCTGTCATCGTATCCCTTTTCGACGGTCAAGCACTTTTATCGGCTTCAACCGCAGGCAAATATTGGTAAGGCGACGGTGTATCAGTATACTTTGCGCCAATTCACACCCCCGCGGCATATTATAGCTGCATTGCGGCAGGAGCAAACACCAGCAATGAATCATTACCATTCACACGATGTTCTGGTAATCGGTAGTGGCGCTGCGGGCCTTACTTTAGCACTTCAGCTCGCCGACACCGCAAATATTGCGGTCATCTGCAAAGGCGAACTCAATGCGGGCTCAACCTACTGGGCTCAGGGTGGAATTGCCGCCGTACTCCGCGAGGGGGATACCATTGATGCCCACGTAGCCGACACCCTGATCGCAGGCGCACAACTCTGCCACGAAGACAGCGTCCGCTTTACCGTCAAAAACAGTAGCGACAGCATTAAATGGTTGCTATCGCAAGGCGTACAATTTAGTCGCTACGAGCAAGGTGAAGACGTCTTTCACCTCAGCCGTGAAGGTGGTCACAGCCAACGTCGTATCATTCACGCCGCCGATGCTACCGGCCGCGCCGTCTCGGAAACACTCACCGAACGAGCCCGTGAAAATGCCAACATTAGAATCCATACCGGTCATGTCGCCATTGACCTAGTCATGAAGGACAATCGTTGTCACGGTGCTTATGTGCTGAACAGGGACAGCGGCCACGTCGAATTGTTCCACGCCAAGGTCGTTGTTTTAGCCACTGGCGGCGCCAATAAGGCCTATCTTTACACCAGCAACCCCGATGGCGCCAGCGGTGACGGCATTGCTATGGCTTGGCGAGCCGGATGTCGAGTAGCCAATATGGAGTTTAATCAATTCCATCCCACCTGCCTTTATCACCCCAAAGCAAAGTCATTTCTGATTACTGAAGCCATTCGTGGCGAAGGCGGCAAACTGCTCTCCGCCAATGGCGAACGCTTTATGTTTCGCTATGACGAAAGAGGCGAGTTGGCACCAAGAGACGTGGTGGCTAGGGCTATCGACCACGAGATGAAGCGCCTTGGCAGCGACTGTGTCTACCTAGACATAAGCCACAAATCCTCGGAGTTTCTACTGGAGCACTTTCCAACCATAAAAGCGCGCTGCTTAGAGCTGGGCATTGATATTGGTCGCGAACCCATTCCCGTCGTCCCCGCAGCGCACTATACCTGCGGCGGGGTGATGGTGGATCAAAACGGCCGCACCGATATATCGAGCTTATACGCTATTGGCGAAACCTCGTTTACCGGCCTACACGGCGCCAACCGCCTGGCCAGCAATTCACTACTGGAATGCTTTGTCTATGGCACTTCTGCAGCCAATGATATTCGCAGCCGCCTGCAAAGCCTGCCAGAACCCGAAATTGCCCAGCCCTGGGATGAATCCCAAGTCACTGACTCTGATGAAGACGTGGTGATTGCTCATAACTGGGACGAGCTGCGCCGCTTTATGTGGGACTATGTCGGTATCGTACGAACTAATAAACGCCTGCAGCGGGCACTAAACCGAGCTGGCCTGCTTCAGCATGAGATCAATGAGTACTACTCTAACTACAAGGTCAGCAACGACCTTCTGGAGCTGCGCAATCTGGCCATGGTGGCAGAACTCATTATCCGCTCAGCCATGCAGCGAAAGGAGAGTCGCGGCCTGCACTTCACCTTGGATTACCCTAATATGCTCGACATTGCCGAAGACACAATTCTACAACCCGAAAACTTTGCGGCTAGCCACTGATATCGGCCAGCCCTTCAGTGCTGGGTGTGAAATAAGGCAATTTGGCGCAGACGGCGAAAATCATCTGCGTTGAGCTGGTCTCTAAAAATCACAATGTCTTGGCGCCTGCCAAGTTGTACGCGGCCAATGAGTACCAGCAACCAGGGCAAAACCGTCGCGCCCTCACAATCGAAAGACCTTGCCTGACCAGCAGGACCAGATACTCGCCAGGCATTATTGGCAAAACTGATACGCTTCACCAACTTGCTAGAATTGGCAAGAGATGGGGATCGACGCAGATAGCAAAAATGCCCACTAACAAGACTGATCAGTAATAGCGCGTAAACTGTCGGCAATGTTAGCCACAGTGCTGTAGCAGCTAAAGCATGGACAAGTATTAAGTAGGCCAAAAGCAGCCGCGAAGGACCTACTTCAAGACTTAGGGGTCTTGGTGAACGCATTAATATCCAACACAATTTTGGCTAATTCCGGATCCTCCGGTAGCTCTCGGCCGAGAAACCAACTGAACAATTCCGTGTCTTCACTCTCGAGTAAATTGATAAAGCGCTGCTGATCCTCGTCGCCTAAAGTACGGAAGCGCTGCTGAACATACGGTTCCAACACCAGATCCAACTCCAGCATACCCCGACGGCAGGCCCAGCAAATTCGCTTAAACTCGTTTTCTGAAACCATTATTTTCCCACTACCTTGCTGCGCACTTAAGCTAACCGCGTGCAAAACGCGTATTATACCGTCAATCTGCGGCCAGCACACCGCAGTACGCTACCGCATAATATCATTGAGACACTATGAACGAATTTTGGCAGTACCTCAGCGAGCAACACCCCGATAGCGAAGTCCGCGACGGCCGCTATTGGCAGCAAAGCACCCAAGCCCCAGTCGACCCAGAAAAGCTTCATTTGAGCCCACTCAGCCAATACGGTTTTCTCGCTATTGAAGGGCCAGAATGCAGTAAATTCCTGCAGGGCCAAACCACCTGCGACTGGCGGGTAATTAGCCCCGAACAGGCCTCTCTCGGGAGCTACTGCAATATTAAAGGCCGCATGGTCATCAGCTTCATTGCCGGCATGGCCTCGCCAGAAAACGCATTGCTGCGCCTTAGTGCAGATACCGTGGATAGTGGTCGTGACACTCTCGGTAAATACATTGTGTTCTCCAAGGCTAAAATCCGCAACGCCAGCAATGAGCGCGTAGCGATCGGTATTAGCGGCAAAGCGGCCCGCCAACACCTACAGACTATTTTTGCAGAACTGCCGGACAAAGCCATGGCGCAAATTAGCGGCGACCAGGGCATTATTATACAAATGGACGAGGCCGGTCAGCGCTTTGAATTCTGGGGGCTCTGCGAGCAAGCAGTCAATATTTGGCAGCAACTCAGCCCCAACGCGCAAATATGCCGGGCGGATTACTGGGAAACCCTCAATATCGCCGCAGGCATTGGCGAAGTTTGTGCCAGCAGCCAAGATATGTTTATTCCACAGATGCTGAACTATCAAGCGATTGGCGGCGTCAGTTTTAGCAAGGGCTGTTACACCGGACAAGAAGTGGTCGCCCGCATGCAATACCGAGGTAAACTAAAGCGTCGTCTGTATAGCGCTCGGATTGCCGCGAGTGAACTCAACTACCCGGCCGGCACAGAGTTATTCAGTGGCGACGCCGAGCAAAGTATCGGCAACTTAGTGAGCATGGTAAACGGAGATCAGGGCAGCGAACTTTTAGCGGTACTGACCGAAGAAGCGGTGGCCGGCAAGCAAATTCACTTTTCCGACAGTTCAGCGCTACTCACCGTGACTGAACTGCCCTACTCCGTGCCAAGCAAAGCGTAGTATTCACACCCGCCGCAACGCCATTCGCGTACCGATATTCATCACAGGAACGAGTAAACGGTCGTAGCAAGCGGGGAACAGGCGCTGAACTTTATCTAAAAACCACGCGTCGCTGCCAATCAAAACACGCGGCGCTGATTTCTGCATACCTCGCATTATTTTCTTAGCCGCGTGCCCGGAACTGGTCGCTGCGACGCTATTAAACAAGGCGGCGGTTTTTTCTACATCCGCGGCCTTGCCGGTTATTGAGTGTAAATGCCGACCATTATTGGCGATATTGGTTTGTATTCCACCCGGATGGACTGTCACCACCCTCACCGAGGTTTCCCGCAGATCTTGTCGCAGCGACTCAGAGTATCCTCTGACCGCAAATTTCGCTGCGTTATAAGCTGACTGCGAGGGCACTGACAACAAGCCAAACAACGACGAGATATTGACAATACAGGCCTCAGGACGGCGCAATAATTCTGGCAAAAATGCCTCTACCCCGTTAACGACGCCCCAGTAATTAATATTAAATAACCACTCCATTTGCTCACGCGGCTGATCCGCGGCGTTGCAACTAAGCGCAACGCCAGCATTGTTTATTACCGCATCGACTTCACCAAAATGATTTTTTACTTCCGCCGCCCAAGCCTGCATCGCAACCTGATCACTGACATCGACGCGAGATAGTAACAACAGCTCTGGGCCACCGAATTCTCGTAGGCGCTGTAAATTAGTATTATCCACATCCGATGCCGCCACCCGCGCACCACTCGCAAGCAAGCTCTCAACCAAGGCCCGACCAATCCCTGACGCAGCACCACTAACAGCAATAACTTTATTATTAAAATTTTTCACAAAACCCCCTAACTTTGAGTAGCCAATTTAATTCCAGGCGCCTCTGCAGTGCTGTTTGATTTACCCACTTCCACAAACTCGTATTCAGCGCTAGAAAAACGCCGCGTAGCCAAACGGTATTGCCAAGAAAAGCTCGGCCACAGTGTGGTGTTTTTACCGTCGACTGTTAAATACCAACTATTGCAACCAGAGGTCCAGGTTGTGCCTTTAAAACGACGCTGCACGTCTTCATTAAAGGCTTTTTGTACTTCCGGTTGTACGTTCATGTATTCATTAGGATTGCCGCGCAAAGTACCCAAATACTGCAAAATATAATGAATTTGCGATTCAATATAAAAAATTACGGAGGTATTTCCCGGTCCAGTATTCGGTCCCATGATATAAAGCAAATTGGGATAGCCCGACACCGTCATGCCCTTATACGCCTCTGAACCAGTCGCCCAATCTTCATTTAAATCACGCCCCGCCAAGCCACGCACGGGCATTGGCGCCCCCGAAACCGGTACTTTAAAGCCGGTAGCAAACACTATGGCATCGACTTCTTG
Source organism: Zhongshania sp. (assembly GCA_047624025.1). GTDB lineage: Bacteria > Pseudomonadota > Gammaproteobacteria > Pseudomonadales > Spongiibacteraceae > Spongiibacter. The sequence continues at coordinate 3,754 of JBLHPB010000056.1, read as the reverse complement.
GCGCTGACCATCGGCACTATATATCGCTTTTTCATCAAGATGGCTGACACCCGAGCTCAGCAAACTCACATTACTCTTGGTTAACGCCGGATAATAATTATCTGACAGCAACACCCGCTTGCACCCCATGGCGTAATGCGGAGTAAGCTGCTTTCTCAGCTGGGGATCGATGACCACTCTGTTCAGATACCGTCGTCCCATAGATTCGCCAAAGCGCGTTAAGAAACTGTCCCACATAAACGCGGGCACCACGCTCTCCGCGATTAAATACTGCAGATTTCGAATCAATTTCTGCAAAAACGGCCAACGTCGCAGCCGCGCCCGACGAACCGGGCTTTGGGCGCGATCAAACTTCGGCATGACCCAGGGCGGCGTGCGCTGAAACAATGCCAAGGAGGCAACCTCTGGCTGAATTGCGGGCACGACTTGAATTGCACTGGCACCAGTCCCAATCACGGCGACCCGTTTGCCTTTAAGGGAAAATTCACGATCCCACTCAGCGGTATGCATTATTTTGCCGCGAAACTTTTCAATGCCATCAATCTTTGGGTATTGCGGAATATTCAGGGCACCGATCGCCAGCACCACCGCGCGCGCTTTCGCTTGCTGACCACTGGCAAATTTAATCGTCCACAGACCGCTGCCCTCACAAAAATCCAATGCGCTAACCGCCGTATTAAATTGGATATGTTTGGCTAACTGGTACTTTTTAGCGCAATGCTGTAAGTAGCGGTGTATTTCCTCTTGGGGCCCGTAGCTGCGCCCCCAATCTGGATTCGGCTCAAAGGAAAAAGAATACAAATGAGACGGCACATCGCAGGCGGCCCCGGGGTAAATATTGTCCCGCCACACACCACCGACATCGGCGGCCTGCTCATAAATAACAAAATTTTGCACACCCTGCTGCTGTAGTCTTATCGCTAAACCCATACCGCCAAAACCGGCGCCAATAATGGCAACACCGTGCACTGCGGCAGCATCCTTATTATTAGACATTATGTTCTCTCACTTTCTAATGTGCGCGCCAAAAATCAAGTAATACACGCGCAGTCAGCCCAGGGACCTCCAACATAGGCAAATGCCCTACTGCAGGCAAAATCATGACACTAGCATCTGTTATTGATTCACAAAAATGATCTGCGCAGCTCACATCCAGCACCTGATCAGAATCACCCCATAACACCAAGGTCGGCGCTGCGATGAATGGCAGCTGTAAATACGTATCCGCTAAGGACTCAACTAGTTCGCCGAACAAATAGTCGTTCAACGTTTTACGATGGCTCATCGCCCCGCCCATCAACAAGGCGAGTCCAAAGCCAAACCAACGCCGCTGAGGATGCAGGGCTATGGCGAAGACCTGCCATGCGTCCTTAGCTTGCATGGGAGCCAAATAATTCACCCCAGCCGCAAGCCCACTCTCCATTTGTGTAAGGTGTTTGCCCGGCACCCCAGCGGCATTCATTAAACAAAGCTTACTCACTAAGTTCGGGTGGCGTGCGGCGATTTGCGCGGCAATTCCACCGCCCATTGAGCTGCCAACGAAATATGCCTGTTCAATGTTCAACGCCGCCAGCCACAATGCCAATCGATCAGCCTGCGCAGCCAACTGATAATCTGCATTCACCAAAAAATCGCTCTGTCCAAAGCCCGGGATATCCGGCACTAGCAAGCGGTATGTCTTCGCCAATTTGCGGGCGAGAAAAACCCAGTTTTCTTTGCTCGACCCGAAGCCATGTAACAGCACGACAACCGGCCCCGTAGCGCAGCCACCGGCCCAATAATGCAGGCGATGATCATCGACACAGCTAACTTTGCTGTTAAGCCCGGCTTGGCGAGTAAATAGTGGCAACAACCGCTGCCACAGACTGCGTTTAGGACGCCACGCTTTTAGCAGTTCCACTTCAACACTAGCCAAAGGCGTTTGCTGAAATTGCTCACGCATTTTTATAAACGCGGCCAGCGCCGAGTCCTGAATTGTTGACGCCGGATTGGCTGCCGTCACGTCCCGGCACCTGCGGGCGCACCGTAGGTATCAACTTCCGCGACTAAAGCATCGAGGCCATTAAGAAAATGGGCGTTATTGTGATCCCAGGGATGAAAACCCGGCTTAAAATAATCTAACCAATCTGGAATCATCCGACGTAAAACCCCGGGCGAGCCCCACAGGAAATTGCTAACCCGCAGCCAGCCACGCAGATTAAACAACTGCCCTTCTTTACGCACTAAGCCAAGATGAAATGGAATAACCAAGAGCCAAAATATAAATGTAGCCATTAGCAGTGCGAAACAACGGCGAATATAGCCAATTACGCCGCCGCCGATAACTTTCTGATACACATCGTAGGCCACCGCTTTGTGCTCGGTTTCTTCGAGTGCATGCCATTTCCACAAGGCGGCGAAGCGCGGTTCAGCATTTTGTAGAATACGCGGCTCGCTCAGCACCATATTGGCGAGAATTGCCGTTAAATGTTCCAAGGCTATCGTTCCAGCCAATTGGGAAATTTTGGGGGTAAAGCGAGTAAGAAAGCGCAGCAGACGAACGACGATTCGCCCGTAGCGCTCCGCCGGCAGTCCCTTGTCAACCAAGGCTTGGTTGTATTCTTCGTGCTCGCGGCCGTGCATTGCTTCTTGACCAATAAAACCCCGCACTGATTCCCTCAACGCCGGGTCTTCAATGCGATCCTGGTAATGGCGAACGCTATCAATAAAAAACCGCTCACCGTCAGGAAAGAAAATGGATAAGGCGTTAAAAAAGTGCGTAATGTGGGCACCACCGGAATGCCAATCGCCAATACGCTCCTTTGGCAAATGGAACTCGAGATTACGGCGAACTGGCTGCACAATTGTCTTGCTGAGGTTGTCCATGAAGCACTCCTTAATAAAACATTTTATTATGTTACATCAGATGATGTTAAGCTAATCATGACATCATTCAATGTCAAGTTAATTTGATTAAAATATAGACAGATTTCGCAATCAAAGCACAACAACCAGACGATGGTGTTTCCGCGCGGTAAATTCCGCGCGCCGCAGTATTGCAAGGAACAAGAAGAGCTTAGAAAGGATTGAAATTGGCGTATTCTGGCTCATCGACTTGCTTGGCCAGCGCTTTCAAGGTCTCAAAGGGATTATCAACAATCAGCGCATTAACTAAACTCGCTGGCAATCCGCCACCGGGGTTTAAATGAAGTTGAAAGACAACTTTAGTTTGCGTATCGCTCAGCGGGCTCAACTCAAAAAAGCCCTGCACCTCATCCATGCGGACAGCATCCCCGGCTTTTGGCATGGCCTGCTGCGCCTGTTGTGGTAGTTTTACCACGGCGGTAGAACTTAATTTTATCGTGGTGACGCGCGTCGCTGGATCCTGGCTAATTTCATTACGCAAAATCATTTCGCGATCCTTAGCCGGCCAAGGAAAGTCATTTTTTAAGTACTGATAACGGTCCAGCAAACTCGCTTTATAGAGCAGCTTCGGCGATATACAGTTATACATCCAGCGACTAAAATTAGCGGTGTCGTCCAAAACCGCCATTAGCTGGTTTAACTCAGCATTAATAACAGTCTCGCCGCGGAAGGCTTTATAGTCCGAGCCACTCACCTCGCCAGTAAACACTTTAATATTTTCTACGTCTTTGGCAAGTTCCCACTCAATAGCCTGTCCATTAAGACTCAGAAAAAATAGACCAAGATAAATGACTAGCTGTTTTACTGTACGCATCAAAGCAAGCTCCTTGATTTAAGATTAAATGTTCAC
>JBLHPB010000055.1:0-17458 GCA_047624025.1 Zhongshania sp. | reverse complement strand
AAAATGGGGCTGAAGGCCCAAGCCACTTGCGTGATGAATTACGACGGCGCCCGAGCGGTGCTCTTAGGTGAGGAAAATCGCGGCCTAGTAATCATGTTCAAACTGATGAACTCAGCTCGCCTTGGCACGGCGCTGCAGGGCTTGGCCATGGGTGAGATTTCCTACCAGGGCGCGCTAAGCTACGCCCGAGAGCGCCTGCAAATGCGTTCGTTAACTGGGCCAAAGAACCCCGCTGGCCCCGCTGACCCGATCATGGTGCACCCTGATGTTCGGCGCATGCTGTTAACTCAAAAAGCTCTTGTTGAAGGTCAGCGCGCCTTCATTTACTGGTTGGCTCAGCAGGTTGATTTAACACAGTACGGCAACGAGGCCCAGCAAGCGGAAGCTTCATTATTGCTAGAGTTATTAACCCCGATTGCCAAGGCCTTTTGTACTGAAACCTCACAGGAGGTCACTTATCTTGGCGTGCAGGTATATGGTGGGCATGGTTATATTAGTGATAACGGCATGGAGCGCATTGCGCGGGATAACCGTATCTCCACCGTCTACGAGGGCACTACTGGTATACAGGCCCTAGATCTATTCGGCCGCAAGGTGCTGGGCAGTGGTGGCAGTGTGCTCAGTAATTTCACTAAGATTATTCATAAATACTGTGAGGCGCATAAAGGCAATGCCAAGCTTACGGAATTTATTGCACCATTGGCTGCGCTCAACAAGGAGTGGGGCGAGGTGACTATGGCGGTTGGCGAAAAGGCGATGGCGAATGCCGATGAAGTGGGCGCGGCTTCGGTGGATTACTTAATGTATTCTGGCTATATCGCTTTTGCTTATATGTGGGCGCAGATGGCCGAAGTTGCGCAGCAAAAATTGGATGCTGGTTCAAGTGACCCGCTGTATAGCGGCAAGCTCAAAACGGCGCGTTTTTACTTTCAGCGCTTACTGCCAAGAACGGCTACTCACAAGTCGGCTATGCTTGCTGGGGCTGCGGGCCTAATGGACATGAGTGAGGCTGAGTTTATTTGCTAAGCACTGCCCTCGGCACGGCTAATTACCGTGCCGAGGGCAGTGAATTTTAGCGGTTCAAGCGGTTGTTGATTAGCTGATCAACAACCGATGGGTCGGCAAGAGTAGAAGTGTCGCCGAGGCTGTCGAGTTCATTGGCGGCAATTTTACGGAGGATGCGGCGCATGATTTTACCTGAACGGGTTTTGGGTAGGCCCGGCGCCCATTGAATTAAATCAGGTTTGGCGATAGGGCCAATTTCCTGGCTGCACATGGCGACCAGCGCCTTTAATAATTCGTCACTGGGCTGTTCGCCACCCATCAAGGTAACGTAAGCATAAATTCCCTGACCCTTCAGGTCGTGAGGGTAGCCGACGACTGCCGCCTCTGCGACCGCTTTATGTAATACCAGTGCACTTTCAATTTCGGCGGTGCCCATGCGGTGGCCAGATATATTGAGTACATCATCCACTCTGCCAGTAATCCAGTAGTCGCCATCGGCATCGCGGCGGGCGCCATCACCGGTAAAATAATAGCCGGGGTGGGTGCTGAAGTAGGTTTCAATCATGCGTTGATGATCACCATAAATGCTGCGTATTTGCCCTGGCCATGAGCGCTTGATGACTAATAAACCATCTCCAGGGCCGTCGATCTCATTGCCATCGTTATCAAGCAGCGCGGCCTCAATGCCGAAAAAGGGTTTGGTTGCCGAGCCGGGTTTCATGTCGATGGCGCCGGGTAGCGATGTCAGCATTTGGCCACCGGTTTCGGTTTGCCACCAGGTATCGACGATAGGGCAGCGACCTTCACCAACGACACGGTGATACCACTCCCAGGCCTCGGGATTGATCGGCTCACCGACAGTGCCGAGCAGACGCAAACTTTGCCGGCTGGTATTTTCGACGAATTCATTGCCCGCGCCCATCAATGCGCGCAGTGCGGTGGGGGCTGTGTAGAAGGTATTGACCTGATGTTTATCGATAACCTGCCAGCAGCGTGAGGCGTCGGGGTAGTTGGGCACACTCTCAAATAACAGCGTGGTGGCACCGTTCGCCAATGGGCCGTAAACCATATAGCTGTGACCTGTGATCCAGCCCACGTCGGCAGTACACCAGAAGACCTCACCGTCTTTGTAATCAAATACGTACTTAAAAGTCATCGCTGCCTGCAGTAAATAGCCCGCGCTGGTGTGCATCACGCCCTTCGGTTTGCCGGTTGAGCCCGAGGTATAAAGAATGAAGAGCGGGGTTTCACTGGCCATGGGTGCTGCGGGACATTCAGCACTGACTTGCTCGATAGCGTGGTGATACCAAAGGTCGCGGGAATCGTCCCAGTTAATACTGCCGCCGGTACGTTTTACCACCAGACATTTCTCGATGCTGGGGCATTGGGACATGGCCTTGTCGGCATTCGCTTTCAGGGGGACTTTTTTGCCACCGCGCAGACCTTCGTCGGCAGTAATAAGCATTTTGCATTCCGCATTTTGAATCCGGTCCTTGAGGGCTTCAGGCGAAAATCCGCCAAACACCACTGAGTGGATGGCGCCGATACGAGCGCATGCCAGCATGGCGTAGGCTGCCTCGGGAATCATCGGCATGTAAATACAGACACGGTCGCCTTTGCGAATGCCTTGGTCGAGTAGAACATTGGCGAGTTCACAAACGGCGGTATGCAGTTCGCGGTAACTGATGTGTTTAGATTCGCTGGGATCGTCACCCTCCCAGATAATCGCGGTTTGTTCACCGCGGGTGGCGAGGTGGCGATCAATACAGTTGTGGGCGATGTTAAGTTCGCCGCCATCAAACCAGCTGGCTTCGCCTTTGCTGAAGTCATAGCGGTTGACGGTATGCCAGGGAGTGTCCCAGCTCAGGAAGTTTTGTGCCTGCTCGCTCCAGAATTTTTCCGGTGCAGCCAAAGATTGCTGGTAGAGACTGTCGTATTGGGCGCGATTGATATGGGCATTGGCGGCGAAGTCGACGGGGACGGGATGAACGGTGACTTTACTCATACTATTGCTCTCTTGGCGGGATTGTTATGAACTTTACTCTGGGCGTGATTTAGTAAGCCGCAGGATAACCGCTAGTGCACGGGGAGTGAAGCGGAGGTTGGGGAAAGTGTCGGACGGCTAGCCAGTTGGCTAAGCGCAGCAGTGGGGCCCTGCTGCGCCATGGGTCAGGCGACCTGAACTGGGATGGCGTTGCTAGCGTGGCTAACGGTATTGTCCGGGTTCATATAGATCAAGCGTGGTTTGAAGTTAATCAGCTCAACCTCAGAATAGCTGGCATAGGCACAGATAATGATAACGTCGTCGACATTGGCTTTGTGGGCCGCCGCGCCATTAATCGAAATTATGCCACTATTGTCTTCACCACGAATGGCGTAAGTGGTGAAGCGCTCGCCGTTGGTGACGTTGTAAATTTGAATTTGTTCAAATTCACGGATACTCGACATATCGAGTAATTTACCGTCAATGGCGCAGGAGCCTTCATAGTTCAGCACCGCATGGGTGACACGAGCTTTGTGAAGTTTAGCTTTCAGCATAACGGACTGCATATCGCTGTTCCTTTCTCTTCGGTCTTGGCTGGCTTAATTAACAGCCAGCATCCCCCAGTCGGCACTGGAGTTTACGTTCAGGGTGACGTTGTCAATCAGGCGCGTTGTGCCAAGTTTGGCAGCTACCAGGATGACAACTTCTTCGGTGTCCGCTGTTACTGGACTCAGGGTACGGGAATCACAAATGCTGAAATAATCCGCTTCCAGTCCAGCCTCATTGAGGGTTGATCTGGCGTATTGTTCTAGTTTTCGATAACTGTCGTAACCGCAGGCTATTGCCTCGCGACACTCCTGCAACACTCGGTGTAAAACCGGTGCAATCTGCCGCTGCGCTGAATTCAGGTAGCCATTGCGTGAGCTCAGGGCTAAGCCATCGTCGGCGCGGGCGGTAGCAATGCCAATAATTTCAATTGGCATACACAGATCGCGCACCATTTTACGGATAACGCTAAGCTGCTGAAAATCTTTTTTACCAAACACGGCAGTATCTGGTTGCACAATATTAAACAATTTCGCCACTACCGTGGCTACCCCGCTAAAATGGCCGGGACGACTAGCGCCACAATAGCCATCAGACAGCTCGGGAACATACACCTTGCTGTGAGATTCCATGCCCTCGGGGTAAATTTCTTCTACCTGAGGAAGGAATAGAAACTGTGCACCCTCTGCAAACAATTTTTCTTTGTCTGCGGCTAGAGTGCGCGGGTAGTTGCTAAGGTCTTCGTGGGCGCCAAATTGCAGGGGGTTGACGAAAATACTGACAACCACGATATCTGCAGATTGGCGGGCACGACGAACTAGGCGCAAATGCCCTTCGTGTAAATTGCCCATAGTGGGTACGAAGGCGACGGTGTTACCGGCGCGGCGTCCCATGTTCAGAGCTGCTCTTAGCGATGCGGCTGTGCTGTAAGTTTTCATAGCCCTAACTTCCCAATCTCATACTTCGCTCACTGGCGAAGGTAGTTTGCTGTGAAGTCAGTCCGCGCACACCGCGGGCTGGCGACCAAAACACTGGCTGTAATGTTCTAAAAAATTGAAAAGATTGCTCAGAATCTGATCAGTTTGGCCAGTGGCGGGCAAGTATGCCCCAATCGGAATAGCCGTTCAATGCTTTGGTAACAAAAATTTTAAGACTTTGTTACCGTTAAAAGTGTTTCCCGAGGTAACAATCTACTAATTCAAGCCGTTAGTCAAAGCCGTGCTCATCGGCGGGGAAGCTGCCATCGGCTACAGCGCAGTTATAACTGCTTAAAGCGCCTTCAATGCTGGTGCTGCCCTTGGCAAAATTGCGCACAAACCGCGCCGTTTTCTCAGTGACACCCAATAAATCGTGTAATACCAAGACCTGGGCATCGGTATCTGCACCGGCACCAATGCCGATAACTGGGATCTTTAGGGCATTACTGATGTCCGCAGCGAGTTTGCGAGGGACGCATTCTAGTACTAGCATGGCCGCGCCAGCTGCTTCTAGGGCTAAGGCGTCGTCGAGGATAGCTTGGGCCTGAGCGTCTTCACGGCCTTGTACTCGATATCCACCCAAGACATTGACTGACTGGGGGGTGAGGCCGAGGTGACCGCAAACGGGGATTCCGGCGCGATTAAGCTGCGTAATACTTGGGCATAGCCAGCTGCCGCCTTCCAATTTTACCATTTGCGCGCCAGCGCGCATCAGGATAGCGGCATTATCGAGGCATTGCTCAACAGTGTTGTAGCTACCAAAGGGCAGGTCACTGATAACTAGAGGTCGCTCACAGCCGCGACGGACACAGGTGGTGTGGTAGCTCATGTCGGCGACGGTGACGGGCAGGGTCGAGTCTTGTCCCTGTAAAACCATGCCCAGTGAGTCGCCAACCAGAATTACGTCGATACCTGCTTTTTCCACCAATTTGGCAAAGCTGGCGTCGTAGCAGGTGACAACCGCAAATTTTTGCTGGTTTTGCTTTTTGGCCAGCAAGCTAAGGATATTGACTTTGCTCATAGAGGGCCTCGACTGTGTTTAGAAAAATGTGGGGTTAAAGTAATGGCGGCCGCTGCGGATTTCCAGCAAATATTGCAATAATTGCTGGTATTGGCTGTCATTATTGGCGAAATCAATTTCTGCCGCATTAATGATGAGCAGCGGGGAATCATTGTAAGAGAGGAAAAATTGGCTGTAAGCTTCGTTGACTCGTTCGAGGTAGTCATTGTCGATGCTGCGTTCAAAGCGAACGCCTCGATGCTGGATACGCTCTTTGAGGACTTTGACCGGCGCCTGCAGGTAGATCACTAGGTCGGGGGTGGGGATGTCGACCTCCACCTGCTGGTAAACCTTGTTGTATAGCTCTAGCTCGTTGGCGTCTAGGGTGATTTGGGCAAACAGGGGGTCTTTTTGAAACACAAAATCGGCAATGTGACTTTGTTCAAAAAGATCGCTTTGGCGCAGATCGCTTAGCTGCTGGGCGCGTTGAAACAAGAAAAATAATTGTGCTGAGAGAGCCGCGTGGCGTTGATTTGCATAGAAGCGCTCTAGAAACGGGTTTTCCTCAGGCTTTTCCAAAACAGATTGATAGCCGAGGGAGTCAGCTAGGCGTCGCACTAAGGTGCTTTTGCCCACGCCAATTGGCCCTTCCACGGCGATAAACCGCGGGGGGTTGAGTTCGTTTATAATCGGCTCATTGCTGAGCTTGTGGTTGTTCATAGCAATCTAAAACCCATAGCGTGTCGGTATCAGAATTAAGATCGAAATCTACTGCTGCCGGATCAGGGCTTAATAATTCAAGTGGTGCTATATCCGCGAGGGGCCGCAACACAAAGTCGCGGTGATACATGTGTAAATGAGGTACACACAGGCGTTCGGTATTGATTTTGTGCTCGCCATACAATAACAGGTCGAGGTCCAGAGTCCGAGGCCCCCATTGTTCGCTGCGCTGGCGATGGTGCTGAGCTTCGATCGCCTGCATAGCATCGAGCAGTGCTTCTGCGCTCAGAGAAGTGTCTAGGGCAATGGCAGCATTGACATAATCATTCTGCATGCCCGGCCCCACGGCCTTTGAACCGTACAGTCGTGATCGTGCCATCAATTGGCTATTTGGCAGAGCTGCCAATTTGCTCATCGCCGTCAACACTTGCTGCTGCGGATTTTGCAAATTGCTGCCTAGGGCAATATAGCTGCGAATCATTGCGGCTTGCGTGGGCCGCGTCGGCGGCGTGGCCGGTTAGTGGGGTTGGGTGCAACCTGACTGAGCATAGCGCCGCGAGTGTCGACATGGGCTTCCTGAAAGGCCAGCCACCACTGGCCCAACCCCAGTTCGATTTCACCGGCTTGCTCGCGCAGCAGCAAGAAGTCGAAGCTGGCACGGAAATAACGATGTTCAAGCAGTTGCTCTGGGCGTTTGCCGGAACGGCGAGTCAATCGACACTGCAGCTCCCAAATGTCGCGCATAGGCAGGGAAAAGCGCTTTGGAATGGCAACAGTTAGCTGTTGCTTGTGAAGAACACGCTCAGCCGCTTGGTGCATGGCGGCAATTTCCGGTACGCCGCTATCCACTAATTCTTTGTGAATGCTCTTGACCATTGGCCAGAGAATCACCGCGTAAATAAAGGCGGGGGTGACCGGTTTGTCCTCGGCAATGCGCGCATCAGTATTGATTAGGCCTTGCTGGATGATGGCTTCGGCAGCGGGTTCACTCTGAGTGAGCATTTTCTGGGTTGCCGGAAATAGTGGGGCAAACAGGCCGTAACGCTGCATCAGTGCGTAGGTTTGCAGGCCCTGGCCGGACATAAGGAGTTTGATAACTTCGTCAAACATGCGCGCGGCGGCAATATCATTGAGTAGTGGGGCAAGGCGTTTTAACGGTTCTTCACTATTAATCTCAATGTCAAAATTTAGCTTGGCGGCAAAGCGCACCACCCGCAACATGCGCACGGGGTCTTCCCGGTAGCGGGTTTCAGGGTCGCCGATGATGCGGATTAGGCGGTTCTGAAGGTCGTGTAAACCGCCAACAAAGTCATAGACACAGAAGTCGCGGCTGGAGTAATACAGTGCGTTAATTGTCAAATCGCGGCGGACGGCGTCTTCTTCTATTGAGCCATAAACATTGTCGCGGGTTAGCATGCCGGATTCGGTGCGCGCTGAATTCTTGTTGCGGGCGCTGTTGCCGCCGGGCGCGTCATGGCTGCCACGGAAGGTAGTCACTTCGATCATTTCACGGCCAAAACGAACATGAACGATGCGGAATCGACGGCCAATGATGCGGCTACTACGAAAGGTCGAGCGAATTTGCTCGGGGGTGGCATCGGTGGCCACGTCAAAATCCTTGGGCTGGCCTTTTAATAGCAGGTCGCGAACCCCTCCGCCAACTAGATAGGCCTCGTAGCCTTCTTCATTGAGTCGACGAATGACTTTGAGTGCCGCTTCGCTGATGTATTTACGTGATACACAGTGATCGTCACGAGGAATGATCGCCACTGAGTGTGCCGCGCCTTGGTTGGGTTTGGAAAATTTGCCGGTCAGCTTTTTCCACAGCCCGGTAACAGAGCTAGAAGTCATTGAGTTTTTAGGTCGGCCATAATATGGAAAGCCCGTATTCTAGCACAGGGATTGCCAGTATGCGGTAAATTGAAATGGGGGAATTTACGTAGCCCAGAAATGAAGAAGGGGAAAACAATGTCTTCCCCACCCAGGTCTCTTTGCTTTGATATTATTATTATTTTTTCTCTTTTTATTATTATTCTGTTTTCTTATTGTTGTTTGGCTGTAATTAAAGCATATGCCGTGCCAAGTTTTATTTCATATAACTATCAGTCGCTTAGGTATTTACACTGTTAGTATAAATACTTACGTTCAGTGAATTGTTACCCTACTAAACGCCTATTGTTACAATATCTCAGGCTGGGTAACGCATCGTGATGGGCTTAAGCGTTCGATCTGGCGGCCACTTTCTTGCGAGGAATACCTAGGCGTTGGCGACGCTCCCACAGGCATTTGCGGCTGACGCCGAGTTTTTGGGCGAGCTCGGTTTCACTCATGGAGTCTTGATGCTCCAGAACAAAACGCTGGAAATAGTCTTCCAAAGAGAGATCTTCACTTGGGTCATTGGCGCGGCTGGGCTTGTTGCGAGTGTCGCGGTGATCATTATCGATGTCGATATGGCGACCGCGAATCTGGCTGATGTCCACCAGCTCCAGATCGATATTGAGTAACTCATTATCAATTTCTTTGCGGTCGCAAAGAATCACTGCCCGCTCTATGGCGTTTTCCAGTTCGCGAATATTACCCGGCCAAATATAAGTGGTGATGGCCTGGATAGCCTTGGGGCTGAAGTGCATCAGTGGCTTCTTTAGTTTGTCGCAGCGGGTTTTGAGTAGGGTTTCAGCAATTTCCAGAATGTCTTTGCCGCGCTCGCGCAAGGGCGGCAGCTCCAGCTTCAAGACATTAATACGATAGTAAAGGTCTTCGCGGAATTGCCCGGCGTGGGCCATGGTTTTCAAGTCGCGGTGAGTGGCACAAATAAGTCTGACATTGACCTTGCTGGATTCCACCGAGCCAATGCGACGAATTTCGTCCTCTTGAATAAAGCGCAGTAAGCGGGCTTGGGCCTCAAGAGGTAGCTCGCCAATCTCGTCCAGAAACAGGGTGCCACCATCGGCGGCTTCGATCAGGCCGATGCGGGTGGAGTTGGCGCCGGTAAAAGCCCCTTTCTCGTAGCCAAACAGCTCGGATTCAATCAATGTTTCTGGTATGGCCGCGCAGTTAATGCAGATTAATGGCTTAGTTTTACGGCTACTTTGGTTGTGGATGGCTCGGGCAACTAATTCCTTGCCTGTTCCTGTTTCGCCGTGAATCAATATTCTGGCATCGGTGGGGGCGGCGCGCCGAATGTGATCGTAGAGCTGTTGCATAATTTTGCAGCTGCCGACCATGCCATTGGCATCGGCGATTTGTTTACGCTGGCTGCTGCTGGTGGCTACTTGTCCTGGTACTTGTTCGCTGGCGTTACTGTTGATGATACGTTCAACGGTTTCCAGCATTTCGTCGTGATCAAAGGGTTTGGCAATATAGTCGATGGCACCCTTTTTCATGGAGTCGACTGCCGACTTGAGGCTGGCGTAGCTGGTCATGATCAGCACCGGCGCTTCGGTTTTGTTAATAAGGTCGGTGCCAGGTGCGCCTGGTAAGCGTAAGTCACTGATAATAAGATCGTATTTATTGATGTCGTAGTTGTTAATGGCCTTTTGGACTGAGTCAGCCTCATCCACTTGGTAGTCGTTGCGCTCTAGTAGGCGGCGCAATGCCAGACGTATTACGTCTTCATCTTCGACTAAAAGGATTTTTGGCATCATTCTCTCCATTGATTTACTCAAGCGCAGCAATCACTTGTGTAGCCGATCAACATAACGCGATTGAGGGCATATTTCTAGGGGGTGTTGGTACTGAGAACGAGGCGAATGTGGAATCGGGTGCCGTGACTGCCAAACTCGGGTACGGGGCTTTCAATACTGATTTCACCGTCTAGGTCGCTAATGATATTGTATACTAGCGCTAGCCCTAGACCGGTACCTTTGCCGGGCTCCTTGGTGGTGAAAAAGGGTTCAAATATTTGATCCTGCAGCTTTTCATCTATTCCTGAGCCGTGGTCGGTAACCGTAATATGGGCATGATCACCATCGATATTGGCGTCGATGGTGATCATGGCATCGTCAGTACTGGCGTCGCGGGCATTCGAGAGTAAATTGATAAACACTTGGGTGAGGCGTTGGTTGTCACCCGCTACTGATATTTGCTTGGGGCAGTTGTTGTTGTAATGAATTTGCCGCGCTTCATTGTCTAGGCTGAGAAGTTGTACGGCCTCGCTAACACAGTCGCGCACCACGACATCCTCAAAGGCCTGGGTGGGGTCCTCGCGCCCAGTGTGAGCAAAATTGACTAAGCTATGGAGAATGCTGCTGATGCGCTGGGTTTGCTTAACAATTTGTGAGGCCGCTTCCAGGGTGTCAGGGTTGTCGCTTTCATAGCGCAGGTTTTGCGCTAAGCAGGCTATTCCCGTCACCGGGTTGCCAATTTCGTGGGCAACGCCGGCGGCAAGTCGACCAATGGAGGCGAGCCGCTCCTGGTGGGTTAGCTCATGCTCGAGAAGCTGGGTGTCGGTAATATCTTCGACCACGATAATTAACTCGTCTCTGCCCATTAGTTGCGATTCGGTGCGATGCAGGTTGAGCCAGCGACGGCCCTTGCTGGTTTCAATACTGAATTTACTGCGGTGCAGATCGCTGCTGTCGAGGAAGTTCAGCAGGCAGCTCGCCCAGGGTTCCGGCAAGCCGGCAAGGCGGGATCCGGTCACGGTCTGGGTTTTAATTTTGGTGATGTGGGCCATGGAGGTATTCCAGAGTAGAATCTCTTGGTCCCGTCCTAGGGCGCAAACCCCGATGGGGAGATCCTCTAGGGTTTGACGGTGGTAGCGGCGCAGGCTGTCGAGGTCAGCGGCGAGGCCGGTTAGGTGAGTCTGATAGCGTTCCAGGCGCTCTTCGATATAGGTGATATCCTCGCTGTCGCCTAGCACATTGTCTGAATACGGCAGGGCGCGATCAATCACTCGCCGTGCTCCCGAGGGGCCGATAAGTGAGGATAAATTGATTTCAATACGATCTCGAATCCGCCGCAGGGCGTAGGGTCGAGTTTCCAATTCATTGAGCTGCAACTCCTCCAGCGCGCGGCGAAATTCCTGGCTAGCAGCATGTTCGCCCAATACTTCTTGCAGGCGCTGCTTCATTTCTGTGGCACTTTGCAAGTTTAAAGCGTGACGGCTGGGGCGATTCAAATCGTCAAGAGTGCAAGCCTCGGCGGCGTTGCATTCTTCCTGGGAGGTGTCACTAAATATCGATACCACAATAAACGTGGTGGCATTCAAAGCCAGTGATAGGGTGGCGACGACCAGCCAAAAATCATCACCATAATCACGGTTGAAATATAGGCTTTCCAGCCAAGCTGGGTGGATGTGACTGAACATGGGAATGAGCAGGCCGATAACCCAAATGGAAAAGCCGGTGGATAGCCCGGCCAGAAAGCCGTTGCGATTGGCCTGAGGCCAGTAAAGAACGGCAAGAACACCGGGAAGAAATTGCACGCAGCCGGTGACGGAAGCCATAATCAGGCTGTTTAACGTTTGGGTTTCGCCTAGAAACAGGTAAAACAGAAAACCAATCAAAATAATCAGGCAAATTAATAATTGCCGGGTAACCATTAGCCAGCGGTAAATATCCACTTTGGGGCCCTTGGGTTTCAGCACGGGCAAAATTAAGTGGTTTAAAGACATGGACGCCAACGCGAGAGTGGTGACGATGATGGTGCCACTGGCTGCCGATAAGCCGCCCAGGTAGATCAAGGCGCTAAGCCAAGCTTGATCTGTTTGCAGGCTGAGGCCTAGCGCGTAATAGTCGGGTGGCAGATTCAGCCCGAGGTCAGTACCGGCCCAGAGAATGGGCAAAATGGGCAAGCTAATAATGAGTAAAAAAAGCGGTAGCCCCCAGCTGGCGGCGCTCAGGTTTTTACCGCTGGGGTTTTCGGCAAACAGCATGTGAAACATATGCGGCATACACACGGCTGCGGCAAAAAACATGATTAGCATCAAGCGCCCAGTATCGCCGGCTTGGGCTTTATTGAGTTCGACCAGCACCTCGGGTTGGCTAGTGAGCCACGCCTGGAGCCCAGCAGGGCTGCCAAAGACACCGAAAACCGCGACCAGGCCAATTAGGGTCAGCGCCAGTAATTTGACAATGGATTCAAAGGCTAGGGCGGTAACTAGGCCGCGATGACTGTCTTTGGAGGCGAGATTCCTTGAGCCAAAGAGGATGGTGAATACGGTGGTTATCACACAAAACAAAAAGGCGATGACGATGCGCGGTGTGTTATTCACGACACTGAGCTCTTGGCCGAGACTTAAAATCAAGGTCGAATTGGTGACGGCTTGGATCTGGATGGCCAATAGTGGCAGCATGGCAATGGCGGTAAAGCCGGTGACGAGGGTGCCAGCCCAAGAGCTTCGAAAGCGGAAGCTGAGCAAGTCGGGGAGCGAATTTAGGCGGTAGTTTTTGCAAATTTGGTGCAGCGGAGCTAATAGAATTGGCAGCAAGATCAACGCCGCCGAGAGGCCGAAATAGTAATTCAGAAAACCATAGCCATACTGTTTGGCAAAGCCTACTGCGCCGTAGATGGCAAAGCTGCTGGCGTAAACACCCAGTGATAAGACATAGGTTGCTGGGTGATTGCTTAGTTTGGCTGGCAGTATTTGGCGCTCGGCAGCGAAGGCAATGGCAAGCAGCAATATTAGATAGCTGACACCAATCAAAAATAAAGTGCTGAGACTAAACATTTTTACGACGATTCTGACGCAAGCTAATAAAAACGAATACGATAATGATCAGCCAGATGAGGTGGTGGCGATACCAAAGGTTGTTGCCATCATTAATCCAGCGCGTCAGTGAGGGTGCATAGACAAATGCAAAGGTGGCGAGAAGTAATAATGATGAGTGGATATGCATGGCGACCTAGGGGCGATCATTGTGGCTTGGATGTTACGGGAGCTGACCGGAAACTGCAAAGCAAAGCCTTTGTGCTATTGACTAATCGTTCGTGTAGCGGGGATGTCCTGAGGCCGCCAGTGTTCGCAGGCCCAGTTTAATAGGCTGGCTATGTCGCTCTCAGCCGGAGGTGGGGGTTGATTTAAATAGCGTAAAACCTTGAATAAATTATCTTTGGCTTTGCTGTCGTCGATAGGCGCGGCAAAGCTCTGCTTGCTTAATTTATGCCCATCGTCACCTGCAATGACGGGTAGGTGGAGGTAGCGTATGGGCTTATAGCCAAGCACTTTTTGCAATTGAATCTGCCATGCTGTGGCGTCAAGAAGGTCGGCGCCGCGAACGATATCGCTGATATTTTGGCTTGCATCGTCCAGCACTACGGCGAGTTGGTAGGCGAAAAGACCGTCGCGACGTCTTAATACGGGGTCGCCTATACTGCCTGCGATGATGATTTTCTCGCCTTGAAGACGATCTTGAAACTTGATGTCACAGGCCTCGAGGCGAAATCTGATGGCGGCGTCAGCGGCTCGCGCATGGTAAACGCACTCGGCGGGATGGATTCCGCCATAGAAATTTATTTGGCTGCGTGAGCAGCTACAATAATAAGCCTGTTGGTTTTGCAATAATTGCCTGAGGACTGTGTTGTAAGTGCTGCTCTGCTGACTTTGCCAGAACACGTCGCTATCCCAGTGCAAGCCGTGCAGGGTTAAGCTATTGATGATGGTTTGGCTGGCACCGGCTTGTTCGCGAGGTGGGTCGATATCCTCCATGCGCAATAACCAGCGACCCGAATTGGCGCGGGCGTCCAAGTAACTGGCGACAGCGCTTAGCAGAGAGCCAATATGAAGCGGGCCGCTGGGCGAGGGGGCAAATCGACCGATATAGTCACTAAATGGTTCCGGCATGCTAAAAACTTGGGGGGTGGGCGGCGGTGTCTGCCGCCCGGCAGCGATTAGCCGCGTTCCTGGCGTTCTTTGATTTCGTCCAGTGTTTTGCAATCAATGCACAAGGTGGCCGTGGGGCGGGCTTCAAGGCGTTTTATGCCGATATCGACGCCACAAGTAACGCAAAATCCGTAATCGTCCTCATCAAGAAGATTGAGGGTTGAGTCAATTTTCTTGATGAGTTTGCGCTCACGGTCCCGAGTCCGCAGTTCCAAGCTGAACTCTTCTTCCTGGGTAGCGCGATCTACGGGGTCGGGAAAGTTAGCAGCCTCATCCTTCATGTGGCTAACCGTGCGGTCGACCTCCTCCATTAATTCTGATTTCCAGTGCAGCAGAATTTGCCGGAAGTGATCCTTCTGTTTATCGTTCATATACTCTTCGCCCTTTTTCTCTTTATAGGGGACGAAGGTTTCTAAATTTTCAGGTGTGCTCTGTTGTGTAGGCATGGTTGGCCCTCTTCTTTACAAGCCGGTAACCGCAAACCGCGGGCATGCGCGGCGACGCTGTGCCGCCAAATCGGCAAAACTACCAGATATGGGCCGACTGTGCCACTCGAAATTACTCTTTTCTTATCTTATCTGCCTTAGTTTATTGTGATGATGTTAAGACTCGGGCGTTAAAGCTACACTCATTCTTTTGTCTTATCAGGAACAGTATAGGTGAATAAAACCTTTGCGCGTCGACTTGACGATATTGAACCCTTCCGTGTTGTTGAAGTTTTAACCCGAGCCAAGGCGCTTGCGGCAGCGGGTCGGGACATTGTTCACATGGAAGCGGGAGAGCCGGATTTCAGCAGCGCGCCAGCGATTATTGCAGCGGCAAAGGCCTCGTTGGATCGAGGTGAGACCTACTACACCCCAGCTGCGGGTATTCCAGCCCTTCGCGAGGCGATTTCCAAACACTATCGAGTTGATTACGGCTTAGATATTGATCCTGGCAGGATTATGATCACACCGGGTGCCTCGGGTGCGCTGTTGTTACTGGCGGCCTTGATGATGAATCCCGGTGACGGCATGTTGATGACCGACCCAGGTTATCCCTGCAACCGCAATTTTTTGCGGCTGGTGGAGGGTGAGGGGCAGTTGGTACCGGTGGGGCCTGAAGATCGCTTTCAATTGACGGCTGAGAAAGCCGAGCAGCACTGGCAGAGCAATACCCGTGGCGCGATTGTGGCTTCGCCGGCCAATCCGACGGGCGAAATCCTCACTGCCGAGCAGTTGCGGGATTTACACGACCTATGTGAGCGCAAGCAAGGGTTTCTGGTGGTGGATGAGATTTATCACGGCCTGACTTATGGTGTTGATGCTCCCAGTATTTTATCTATCACTGATCAGGCTTTTGTGATCAATAGTTTTTCCAAATATTTTGGTATGACCGGATGGCGTTTGGGCTGGTTGGTGGCGCCGCCAGAGGCGGTGCCGCATCTGGAGAAATTGGCGCAAAATCTGTTTATCTCCATGTCGACCATGGCGCAATATGCGGCGCTGGCCTGTTTTGAGCCAGAGACTCGCCTGATTCTGAACGCGCGACGGGATGAATTTTCCCAACGTCGGGACTTTCTCTTGCCCGAACTTCGGGATTTGGGTTTTGACATACCCCATTGCCCTGACGGCGCACTCTATCTCTACGCGGGTATAAGTCGTTTCAAAATGCCTAGTGCACAATTCTGTATGGAGTTACTTGAAAACCACGGTCTTGCCATTACCCCAGGTGCAGATTTTGGTCGTTATAAAGCTGACGAGCATGTTCGTTTTGCCTACACCACAAGCATGGATCGATTGGCCGAGGGCGTGGCGAGATTACGCAAGCTTTACGCTTAGAGGTTTATTTAATCGGAGTTGGGTGAGTCAGCGTCAAAAAATTGTACGCCAGCCGCTGTTGAAGGCTTTAGTTCAATTTTGTTCAGTGCAGCGCACATGGATTGCGCTATGACAGCAGCGCGGCTTGTTAGCCGTTCGGCGTTTGGGCCGCTAAAGCAGCTGTTGATACATTGTTTAAGCAGGTAGAGCCAGCGCTGGAAATGATCAGCGCTGAGTTTTGCGCGACTGTGAATGTCGCGGTGGCGAGCCAATAGATCACCGTGATAGACGCGCTCGGCAAAGACTTGCTGTACCCAAAAGTCGACCACTTTGGGTAGATGATGTTCCAGTGAGAAGCTGACAACATCAGTGAAGTAAAAGCCGATGATGTCATCAGCTAATACTCGAGCATAAAAGTGCTGCATCAGCCGTTCAATGTCTTCACGTGAGTGGATATCTGTTAAGGTTTGGTTTTGCATTGGCGCTTTCCGGCAAGCTGACATTGTCAGTATGGACTATGCTGAAAGGTATTATCATCAATTGGATGGTAGCACGCGCCACGAGAATATTTGGCCGCAAAAGAGGTTGGTTTTGATAGAGTCACAAGAGGAGGCGCTGGCGCTTCAGCATATTATTAGCCGTCTAGAGGGCTTTAAGCCCAAGCAACGCTGGTGGCGGCGCTGGGTAAAACGCTCGGCGGTGGCTTTGATTTTGCGCGAGCAGAGTGGCCATATTGAAGTGCTGATGATCAAGCGCGCTGATCGCGAGGGTGACCCCTGGTCGGGCCACATGGCGTTTCCTGGCGGCCGCATGGACAGGCCGGATGTCACCGGCCTACGCACCGCGATGCGCGAGACCGAGGAAGAAACCGGTATTATTTTGGAGCGGGCAGGGCACTGTATTGGTCGCTTATCCGATATTGTCAGCCGTCCCCATTCGGGTCGCCAGCCGATGGTGGTCACGCCCTATGTATTTCGTTTGCACATCGCGGTAAAAATTGAGCCTAATCATGAAGTGGCTGAGGCGGTGTGGGTGCCACTGCGGTTTTTGATGGATGGGGGTAATCGAGAGTCGATGACTTGGGGGCGGGGTAAACTGAAAATTACCCTGCCCTGTTATTTTTATGAGAAGCGGCGAATATGGGGGATGTCGCTGCGAATGATGGACGAACTACTCGCTCTTATCTAACTCGCTGTCGTCAATGTTTAGGCGCGGCGGTGGGTTGATATCTACCTCTGGCTCTGGGCCTTGATTGCGCTGGTCTTCCCAGAGAAATATTTTGGTGTTGTTGAGTAGTTTGCGGGCCGCCGTTTGTGGTCTTGCTGCTTCGGCCAGCGCCTCGTCGGGCAGGATATTTTTCAGCCAAGCTTCAAATATTGACATGATCACTGGGGTTTTCTTGGGGTCGACATACTGCCAACGTGAGCCGTCGAGGATATCCCCAGATACGCGTTGCTCCTTTACCGGCAACCAGTAGACGCCACAGCTGGATAAACTGTAATCGTCCTGACGGCCATAGCTGATATTGGGCTTGAAGGGATTGAAACTGCCTTCCGGCGGCTTGTCGATGCGTTGCAGTGCTAGTACCCACTGGCTGTCAGCCGG
>JBLHPB010000054.1:0-17489 GCA_047624025.1 Zhongshania sp. | reverse complement strand
CAGTGGGGCAGCTTCCGTGCCGATAGTGTGCCAATCAGCGAAGCCGGTCGCTTGCAGTCGGATGCGATTAAATTGATGGATCGGGCGGGCTACCGCTAAGTGTCAGTTTCCGAGGTGATGCAGGTGGCCACGGAACGGCGGCGGACGTCGCCAACGGTATGGCTGCTGCGGATTATCGGCTTGTTGGCGGTGGCGGTGGTATTGGCGCCCATTATGGTGGTGTTGCTGAGCTGGTCCTCGGAACAAACCGATATTTGGCAGCATTTGATTGCCACTCAATTGGGCGGTTTACTCGCCAATACCTTCACCTTGCTGCTTGGCGTTGGCCTGATGGTCAGCGTGCTTGGCATCGGTTTGGCTTGGTTTACAGTGATGTGCGAGTTTCCAGGGCGGGCTTGGTTTGAGTGGATGTTAATGCTGCCAATGGCGGTACCCGCTTATGTCATGGCCTTTGTCACCCTGGGGGTATTTGATTTTGGCGGCCCGCTGCAAAGCTTTTTGCGTGAAGCGCTGGGCCAAGCCTATGGCAGTGTGGACGTGCGCAGTGAGTTGACCGTAATCGGGGTGTTTTCCCTAGTACTCTATCCTTATGTGTATATGCTGGCGCGCAGTGCGTTTTTATCCCAGAGCAGCGATACCATCGAGGCGGCGCGGATTCTGGGTTGTTCCGCGTGGCAGGCTTTTTATCGCATTGCCCTGCCCATGGCGCGACCAGCGATTATTGCTGGGGTCAGTCTGGCGCTGATGGAGACCTTGGCGGATTTCGGCACCGTTGCGGTATTTAATTACGATACCTTTACCACGGCGATCTATAAATCCTGGTTTGGTTTTTTTAATTTGCAGGCCGCGGCGCAGCTCGCCTCGATACTGCTGTTATTCGTTGCTTTAACCTTATTTGCCGAGCGTCGCTCGCGCGGTGGTCGCCGTTTTGTACAAGGTGGTAAGCTCCAGCATCGTTTTCGCTTTGCGGTGGCGCCCTATAAAGCTTGGGCTATGACCGGAATTTGTCTGCTGATTTTAGCGCTGGCATTTTTCCTGCCTTTAACGCAGTTGATTATCTGGGCCGTTGGTGCGGGTGCCGAGCAGTTGGATCGGCGCTTTATTGAATTGCTGCAACATTCGCTGACCCTGGCCGGTTTGGCGGCCTTGATTACGGTGTTTTTAGCTTTAGTGTTGGCCTTTAATCGCCGTCAGCCGGGGCGTGGGAAATCGATATATGGGGCGGCGCAATTGGGTTATGCGCTGCCGGGTTCGGTGTTGGCCGTGGGCATTATGTTGTCTTTCACCTATATTGATAATCAGTTTTTTATTCCCCTGCAGCGTCTGCTGGGGATGAACCCAGTGCCGGTGTTGGTTGGTTCTATTACGACCTTGTTAGCGGCTTACTGGATTCGCTTTCTGGCCGTGGCCAGCGGGCCGATAGAGTCCAGCTTGGAGAGGATTAGACCAAGCCTGCCGGAAGCGGCGCGCACCTTGGGTGCTCATGGTTCGGGGCTGATTTGGCGTATTTACTTGCCCATGCTACGGCCAGGTTTACTCACCGCAGTGGTGCTGGTATTTGTGGATGTGATGAAAGAAATGCCAGCGACCTTGTTATTGCGTCCCTTTGGTTGGGACACGCTGGCGGTGCGGATTTATGAAATGACCGCCGAGGGTCAATGGCAGCTGGCAGCGCTGCCGGCATTAAGCCTAGTGGCGGCGGGATTGATACCCGTTATCATAAGTATTCGTCGTAGTGGTGATTAGCTGACTGCTTGAATTCTATCGCTTAGCTTAGTATTAGCAGGTCTCGCCAATGAATTTCAGCCGCTTGATAGGATGTATCCGTTTTAATAGATTTGTAATTCACCGGCGCAACGGTAAAATGCGCCCATCAAGCATACCTAATGTAGAGGACGGCCTTAAATGAGCAACACCCCCAGCGAATTGAAATACGCTAGCAGCCATGAATGGGCTCGTCTTGAGTCTGATGGCACGGTTACCATTGGCATCAGCTATCACGCCCAGAATGCTCTAGGTGATGTGGTCTATATTGAATTACCCGAAGTTGGTGCAGAGTACTCGGCTGGCGATGAGTGTGCGGTGGTTGAGTCGGTGAAGGCGGCTTCCGATATTTACGCGCCGATTTCTGGCGAGATCGTTGAAGTCAATGAGGCGCTGGATGAAAGCCCTGAAACTGTCAATGAATACCCCTATAGCGATGGTTGGTTTTTCCGTATTCAGCCGTCGGATTTGAGCGAGTTAGATAATTTGCTCGACGCCGAAGCCTACGACGAGCAGTGCGATGAGTAATTACTCCGAGATTGCCTAAGCCGGTTCGCCGGTTTTTATGGCTTTGGCGCTGAGTTCAGCCTCCCTGTTGCTGAGCTCAGCGCAAGCTGAGTATCGGCCAGTCGGCTTTTTGGGCGTGACGTAGCAATTTCATGTCTGGATCTACTGCCACTGGATTGTCTACCGCGTTCAGCAGTGGCAGGTCGTTGTGTGAATCGCTGTAAAAATAACTGTCTTCCAGGGTGTGATCGTTGTCTTTTAGCCAATTATTCAAGCGTGTCACTTTGCCCGCCTGAAAGCAGGGAATGCCACTTGGCTTGCCGGTATAGCGACCATCGATGATCTCGCCCTCGCTGGCGAGCAGGGTTTCAATACCCAGCAGGGTGGCAATGGGGCGAGTGATAAAGCTGTTGGTGGCGGTGATAATCATCAGAAAATCCCCAGCGTCGCGGTGTTGTTGAATCAGCGCTTGTGCTTTTGGCAGCATCAAGGGGGCAATATGACTGGCCATGAATTTGTTGTGGAGACGATTTAATTCATCGGCATCAAAGTGACTCAGTGGCGTCAGCGCAAAGTCCAGGTAGGCCCGAATATTCAAACCACCTTGCTGATATTGATGATAGAACTCGTCGTTTTTGCGCTGAAACTCTTGTGGGTCAACTAGCCCCTCGGCCACCAGAAACTCTCCCCAGGCGTGATCGCTGTCGCCACCGAGCAAGGTGTTGTCTAGGTCAAAAATTGCTAGGGCCATAGTCAGTCTCGTAAAAATAGTCATTGATGGTGGAATCGGCGGCTAGCATAGCGTCTGCGGCCTACTATTTCACCTTTCCTGCACTGTCTTCATCTGCTGAATTCCCAGAGTGCCGAATTTGTGGAACAATAGAAAACAGATATAAAATCAAAATGGTAGGTGGATAAGTGATTGATTCGGACGGATTCCGGCCAAACGTTGGCATCGTGCTCGCAAATGAGCAGGGTCAAGTGTTGTGGGCGCGTCGGGTTGGTCAAAGTGCCTGGCAGTTTCCCCAGGGCGGGATTCATGATGGTGAGTCGCCGGAAGCGGCCTTGTACCGTGAGCTCTATGAGGAAGTCGGTTTACAGGAAGCTGATGTAGATGTACTGGCTTGTACCCGTGGCTGGTTGCGTTATCGCCTGCCCCAGCGCCTGATTCGCCGTGATAATAAGCCACTTTGCATAGGTCAAAAGCAAAAATGGTTTTTACTGCAAATGAAAACTGAGGATGCCAAAGTAAGCTTCGATTGTGGTGATAAGGCGGAGTTTGATCACTGGCAGTGGGTGAGTTATTGGTATCCCCTTGGTCAGGTAGTGGCCTTTAAGCGTGAAGTCTACCGTCGGGCGATGAAAGAGTTAGCGCCCCGTCATGCGCGCTTGGTTAAAGAATTTGCTCCGGGTGAATTAATATGATGTTGGAAGCGCTACGCAGCATTGTTCAGGCGGTTAATGCCGCCGGCGATTTGCAGTCTGCGCTGGACATTATTGTTAGTCGAATTGCCGAGGTCATGAATACTGAGGTGTGTACTGTATATTTACGCGACCCGGAATCGGGGCGGCTAATATTTATGGCCAACCAGGGTCTTAATCCTGACTTGATCGGTAAGGTCAGTCTTGCTTCAGATGAAGGTTTGGTGGGTTTAGTGGCCCGTCGTGAGGAACCGGTTAACCTCGAGCACGCTGAAAAACATCCTAATTTCCTGTTTTTACCCGGTATTGGCGAAGAGCATTATCACTCTTTTCTCGGTGCGCCAATTATTCATCAGCGATCGGTTATGGGCGTGCTAGTGGTTCAGCAAAAAGACAGCCGCCGTTTTGATGAAAACGAGGAGGCTTTCCTCGTTACTATGTCGGCACAGTTAGCTGGGGTTATTGCCCACGCGCGTGCTACCGGCTCTATTAGTACAGCTAAAAACGTGGTGGGTGCTACCGCATCCTTCAAGGGTATAGCCGGTGCAACGGGGGTCGCTATTGGCCAGGCCGTGGTCGTGGTGCCGCTAGCCGAATTGCACTCGGTGCCGCGGCGTCAAAGTGATGATGCTGAGGCCGAGCTGACCGCGTTTAAAGCGGCACTGGATGCCGTGCGAGTGGATATTCGCGCGCTTAGTGACAAGCTGCTAACGCTACTACCTGCAGATGAGCACGCATTATTCGATGTCTACCTACGTATTATTGATGACGGTGCTTGGTTTGCCGAAGTGGTGGAGAAAATCCACGGAGGTGAATGGGCGCAAGGTGCGTTAAGCCAGGTAATGTCTAGCCATGTGCGCGCCTTTGAGATGATGGATGACGCTTACTTTAAAGAGCGCGCCACCGATATCAAAGATTTAGGGCGGCGGGTCTTGGCCTATTTGCAGGCCAGCGATGTGGAGCCGAGGGAATACCCCGACAACGCTATTCTGGTTGGTGAAGAGCTGACCGCCTCTATGTTAGGTGAGGTGCCGAGAGACAAGTTGGTCGGCATGGTGTCGGTGCGCGGCTCCAGTAATTCCCACGTGGCTATTTTGGCGCGGGCGATGGGTATTCCCACGGTGATGGGAGCCAGTGATCTGCCCTATACTCAGATTGAAAATGCCAATCTGATTGTCGACGGCTACTCGGGCTATGTGCATTACAACCCTTCGGCCGAAGTCTACGAACATTTTCGCTCGGTGTCTGAAGAAGATCAGGCCCTGAATCAGGGTTTGGAAGCGCTGCGAGATTTACCCAGCGAAACCCTCGATGGTCACCGCATGCCGCTTTGGGTTAACACTGGTTTGATGGCCGATGTTGCTCGATCGTTAGATCGAGGCGCCGAGGGTGTCGGGCTGTACCGTACCGAAATCCCTTTTTTACTGCGCGAGCGTTTTCCCAGTGAAGAAGAGCAGCGCATCATTTATCGCGAACAACTGCTTGCCTTTGCACCCCTGCCAGTGACGATGCGGACCTTGGATATCGGTGGCGATAAGGCCCTGCCTTACTTCCCTATTGAGGAAGAAAATCCCTTCCTTGGCTGGCGCGGAATTCGAGTTACTCTCGATCACCCTGAAATATTTTTGGTTCAGGTCCGGGCCATGTTGAAGGCCAGCGAGGGCTTGAATAATCTGCGTATTATGTTGCCAATGATCAGTAATGTGCAGGAGGTTGATGAAGCTCTGGAACTGGTGCGGCGAGCATTTGATGAACTCATTGAAGATGGCTGGGACATCAATATTCCGCCCATTGGGGTGATGGTTGAGGTGCCCGCGGCGGTCTATCAGGCCCGCCAGTTGGCGCGCCGGGTCGACTTTTTGTCGGTGGGTTCCAATGATTTAACCCAGTATTTACTGGCCGTTGACCGCAACAATACCCGGGTGGCAGATTTGTATCATGCCTTTCATCCAGCGGTATTAAGCAGTCTGCAGCAAGTGGTGGATGCCGCTCACGCAGAGGGTAAGCCGGTCGGAATTTGTGGTGAATTAGCGGGCGATCCGGCCGCGGTGTTGATTCTGATGGCGATGGGCTATGACATGTTGTCGATGAATGATAATAGTCTGTTGCGCGTCAAGGCGGTGATCCGCAGCTGTCGTTTTGATGAATTGCAGTCTCTGCTTGATGCAGTAATGAAAGTTGATACCGCCGATGAAGTGAAAGTCCTGCTGCGCAAAGCCATGATTGATGTGGGCATGGAAAGATTACTGCAGCCTATCGTGGGCTAGTAGCCCGCTGGTTTGCTTGTGTCTCCTCGAGGCGGCTAACTTTCTTTTTCAAATCGGAAATGCTGCAGGCTCTGTGGATGTTGATCCTCTCCGTCTTTGCAGGCATAGAGTTGTTCCCAAAAGTCCCAGCCGCCATTTTGCCGGCACATAACAATACTGCTGGAACGGGTGCCGTAGCCCGGCATGCTGACAAACCTGCTAGAAAGAGCTTGGAGGAGAGCATCGTTGCCTGCGTCACTGATCTGGCGATCACCAAGCATGGCGAGAAGATGTTGATAGTCTGCGGCGTTTGCCAGTGTGCGCTTTAAATCATCTATGCCCAATTGGGTTTTAGGGTGTGATTGGCTCAAGGGAATATTGCCGATGGCGTAGTGGCCCTTTTCCAGGGTGTGCCAGCCCAAGTCAGTATTATTGCTGTAAGCCAGTTGCTCGCCATCGCAGGCAAGGAAGTTGAAGGGCCGATAGTCAAATTTTGTGGCCTCAAGTTCGCTGAGGAAATCAACACTACTGACTTTGCTAAGTAAAAAATCCTTGACCAGATTACCGCGACTGAGCTCACCCGAGCCGTCACCATTGCGCAAATTAGTGACGGCGGCAAAACGGCCATTGCGGCTGATACCCAGCCAGCTGCCACCGTATTCCAGGTCGCGCCCAGCGAGAATTTGTGGTTGATCTGGCCAGAAATCGGCGGCCAAAGTGGGGCGCTTAAAAAACTCATCGCGGTTAGCGGCGACAATGAGCGGAAATTCATTTTGTTCCAGCCAAGACAATAAAATCAGGCACATGGCGGCATTCGCTGTTGTTTGCAGTTTGAGGCCGTCATAATAGCAGCTTTACAGAAAATCGAGTCTGCAATGATTTTGTTGATCTATCTTGCTGTTGGCGCTTTTGCGGGGTTTACGGCAGGTTTATTTGGCGTCGGTGGCGGCCTGGTGATTGTGCCGGCATTGGTGGCCTGCTTTACATTATTGGCGGTGGCTCCAGAGGTCATTATGCATCTTGCCGTCGGCACCTCGCTGGCGGCAATCGTGGTCAGCTCCCTAAGCTCCACTCGCGCTCATCATAAAATGGGCAATGTCGACTGGCCGCGCTGGCGGCAGCTAGCGCCGGGAATCACCATCGGCGTGATGCTGGGAGTGGCGACGGCGGCGACTCTATCGGGAGAAACTCTAAAACTGGCCTTTGGGGTGTTTGCCATCGTGATAGGCCTATATATGGGCTTTGCTGCCCAGCCACCGGCGTCTAGGCAGTTGCCGGGCGCCAAAGGTTTACTGGTGGCGGGCTTGGGCATTGGCTATGTATCGGCTTGGTTTGGGGTGGGCGGAGGTTCTTTAACCGTCCCCTATTTAAGTTGGTGCAACGTCCGTATGCAACAGGCAGTGGCTACCTCGGCGGCCTGCGGTTTACCGATTGCGGTGGTGGGCGCCCTGAGTAATGTTATTGCCGGTTACGGGCACGCTGATTTACCGGTCTACAGTAGTGGTTTTGTCTACTGGCCGGCATTCTTGGGGGTAGTCGTGTTGAGTGCGCCTGCGGCAAAATGGGGCGCTCAGTTGGCCCAGCGGCTATCGCAGCGCCGTTTGCGTCAGGCCTTTGCTGGATTTTTATTTGTGGTGGGCAGTCAATTTATTTGGGGAGCAATTTAGTCAATGTTAAGACATCCTGATATCGATCCGGTGGCGATAGCAGTCGGGCCACTTGCGGTGCACTGGTACGGTCTGATGTATTTACTCGGCTTTGCCGCGGCCTGGTATATCGCCAAGCGTCGCAGCCATCAGTCCTGGAGTCCGCTTAATGAAGCGCAGGTAGAGGATTTGATCTTTTACAGCGCGGTGGGTGTGATTTTAGGTGGGCGGTTTGGCTACGTATTTTTCTATAATTTCCCCCAGTTTTTGAACGACCCGCTGTGGTTATTCCGGGTCTGGGAGGGTGGTATGGCCTTTCACGGCGGCTTGTTGGGGGTAATTATTGCGATGGCCTGCTATGCCCGCAGTATTAAAGTTCCAGTGGCGGCGCTGTGGGACTTTATTGTCCCATTGGCGCCGATCGGATTGGGCTTGGGTCGTCTTGGTAATTTTATTGGCCAGGAATTGTGGGGTCGACCTACGGATTTGCCTTGGGGGATGCTTTTTCCTCGCGACCCCGCGCAGTTGCCCAGACACCCTTCGCAGCTCTATCAGTTTGCCCTTGAAGGGGTGGTGTTGTTTTTGATTATCTTCTGGTTTACCCGCAAGCAGCGTCCGCCGTTGGCGGCGGGTTCTTTGTTTTTATTGTGCTACGGAAGTTTCCGGTTTGTGGTGGAATTTGTGCGCGAGCCAGATAATCATATTGGTTTTGATGCCATGGGTTGGTTGACCCGTGGCCAAGTCTTATCCCTGCCAATGATCGTTATCGGTGGGTTTCTGTTGGTGCTGGCATATCGTCGGGCCGCATTGCAGGCGAGGAAATAGTATGCGGCAGTATCTGGATTTATTGCGCGATGTTCGCGATAACGGCACTGATAAGGGCGATCGCACGGGGGTGGGAACGCGCTCGGTATTTGGTCGCCAGTTACGCTTTGATTTACGTCAGGGCTTTCCGCTGCTGACCACCAAGAAAGTGCATTTGCGCAGTATTATCTGCGAACTGATTTGGTTTTTGCAGGGCAGCTGTGACAATAACTGGCTGCAGGAGCGGGGCGTATCTATTTGGAATGAGTGGGCTTTGGAAAGCGGTGATTTAGGGCCGATCTATGGCCGGCAGTGGCGTAGTTGGGCTTGTCCGGATGGCTCGACGATTGATCAGATAAGTGACGTGATTGAGATGATTCGTCGCAAACCCGACTCCCGCCGCTTATTAGTCAATGCCTGGAATCCGGCGGATTTACCTGACGAATCGCTGAGCCCGCAGGAGAATGTGCGCCGTGGCCGCGCGGCGCTGCCACCTTGTCATACCCTGTTTCAGTTTTATGTGGCAGAAGGGCGTTTGTCTTGTCAGTTGTATCAGCGCAGCGCTGATTTATTTCTTGGCGTGCCCTTTAATATCGCCAGCTATGCACTGTTGACGCATATGATTGCCCAGCAGTGCGATCTTGAAGTGGGCGACTTTGTTCACACCTTTGGTGATTGCCACCTCTATCAAAACCATTTGACTGAGGAAATTGTCGAGGAACAGTTGCGCCGCAGCCCCAAGGCTCTGCCAACGCTGCGCATCAAACGCCGTCCGGACTCTGTGTTTGATTACACCCTAGAAGACTTTGAATTTGAGAATTACCAGCCCTATCCGGGAATTAAAGCGCCCATTGCGGTCTAGAGGTTATTGATGCCAGTACAAATTTCCATGATTGTTGCCATGACCAAAAACCGGGTCATTGGAGCCAATAATCAAATGCCCTGGCATTTGCCGGCGGACCTTAAGCATTTCAAAGCGACGACCATGGCCAAGCCCATTGTGATGGGGCGAAAAACCTGGGAATCCATTGGTCGGCCGTTGCCGGGGCGGAGGAACATCGTGATTTCTCGTCAGGCTGATTTTCGGGCCGAGGGCGCCGATGTGTTTGCCTCAGTGGCTGATGCCGTAGCGTTGGCCAAGTCGTCAGCCTTGGAGGCGGGGCAGTCAGAGATTTTTATCATCGGTGGTGAGGCAATTTACCGAAGTGCCTTAGCATTGGCGGAAAAAGTGTATTTGACCGAGCTGGATTTAAGCGTTGCCGGCGATGCGTGGTTTCCAGAGTTGCCCAAGGGGGAGTGGTTAGAGACGGCTAGAGAGTGTTACCCGGTAACGGGGGTTGGGCTGCCAGCGTATTGTTTTGTTACTCTGCAGCGGAATCATCTTAAATAGCAGGGGTTCGGCGCAAAATTCTTGACTTGGCTGGAAATCTTGGGGTTTTTGTATGGGAAATTCCACGTTACCCAGGTAGATATTTTTGTTACATCTTTTCACGAACTTGTAACACTTCAACACACAATAAATTCAATAAATATTATATTACGAAACATTTAGTATTCTCGTTGATTCTTATGATGGCACATGATTAAAATAAGAAATGCTGTATGAAAGCACGGTCGTTTGACTGGCCCTACGGCGGAATAAGATAATAAGCTATGCTTTCACTAAACGTCCGAAATAGGAAAAGCAATTCCCATGAAAATGCAACGATTGAAAACAATCGCGCTAACTGTCGGTGTGGCTGTTGGTATGCTGGCCGGGTCGCCGGCCTACTCAGCTGACACGACTTCTGCGCAGGCTCCGGCCGCAGCACAACCACCAGCCAAAAAGCTGATTCCTGTAGGTAAAGTTCTTGCTGTAGGTGTTGCAAGAACCAAAGTTGCTAAGAAATCACAGATTAAAATTGATCGCTTAGCCGCGGACACTGGTGATTTGCTGCAAGACTACAAAACAGTGATGAAGCAAGTTGATGGCTTGCGCATCTATAACTCTCGCCTTGAAAAGCAAATTAATGGTCAATTGCGTCGTATCGATAACCTGGGCCGTTCAGTTGACGATGCCACCGTTATTCAGCGTCAAGTCACGCCGTTGCTGATTCGTATGATTGACGGTCTCGAGCAGTTTGTTGCTCTGGATGTGCCTTTCCATATTGAAGAGCGCACCGAGCGAGTAGAGTTTTTGCGCGCAAATATGGATCGCTCTGATATCACCATCGCAGAGAAATTCCGCCAGGTGCTGGAAGCTTACAAAATTGAAAACGAATACGGTCGTAAAATCGACAGTTACAAAGGTGTAGCATCAGTTGCAGGTTCAGAGCGTGATGTTAACTTCCTGCGTATTGGCCGTATTGGCCTGATGTATCAAACCACAGACGGCGAACAGTCTGGTGCTTGGGATCAGGAAAAGCGCGCTTGGGTTGAGCTGGATTCTGGCGATTATCGTGGCGCCATCCAGAAAGGCCTGCGTATTTCTAACAAGCAGGCGTCTATCGATATCATGAAACTCCCGATTCCTGCACCGGAGGCTGCAAAATAATGAAACGTAATCTATTAAAAGCAGCTGTGCTGGCCTTCAGCGGCATGATAGCCGTTGCAGCGATGCCGGCGATGGCTGAAGAAGCTAAGTCGCTCGACGAATTGTTGAGAATGGTTAAGCAGGGCTACGCAACTGATGCCCGCGAAAACAAAGAGCGCGAGCAGCGTTTTGCCGCCGCTCGTTACGATCAGCAAAAAACTCTGGATGAAGCCAAGCGTACTTTGGCTAACGAGGAAAAGCGTTCTTCTGACCTGGAAAAAAGCTTCGAAGATAACGAAACTGTTATTAATGAAAAGCAGCGTCAGTTGAAAGAGCGTCTGGGCACCCTGACGGAATTGTTTGGTCACCTAACTTCTACTGCTGGTGATCTTCGCTCAAACTTCCAGGCTTCATTGATTAGTGTTCAGTTTAGTGATCGCGAGCAGTTTATCGACGACCTGATCGATAAGATGTCCGGTGCTGAAGAGCTGCCAAGCATTGCAGAAATTGAGCGAGTTTGGTTCGAGTTGCAGCGTGAAATGACTGAGTCTGGTCGCGTTGTTAAGTTCCGTACTTCTGTCACTAGTGCTGGTGGTGAGAAGAGTGAGCAGGACGTAATCCGGATTGGTACGTTTAACGCAGTAAACACTGATGGTGAATACCTTCAGTACATT
This sequence comes from Zhongshania sp., assembly GCA_047624025.1. Taxonomy (GTDB): domain Bacteria; phylum Pseudomonadota; class Gammaproteobacteria; order Pseudomonadales; family Spongiibacteraceae; genus Spongiibacter. Next base: position 5,914 of record JBLHPB010000054.1, on the reverse strand, counting down.
GCTGAGAACGGCACTCTGGCAGTATTGTCGCGTCAGCCAAGTGGTCGTTTAATGGGTTGGGCCGAAGATTTGGCTAGCTCAAGCTCTGGCATGCACCCCTTTGGTGTTGACCCAACAGGTCCTACTGGTGGTTCTTACCTGGCGGCATTGATTGACAGCCCGACTTTGACTGAGCGTTGGCATCAGGGTGGCGTGGTAGGTTACGTCATTACTGCGGTTGGTGCCTTGGCGATGTTGATTGCTGTTTGGCGCTTGATTGTTCTGACTCTCGAAGATGTGAAAGTTAACAGTCAGCTGAAAACCAAAAAAGCTAATTCTAACAACAGCTTGGGCCGCGTGTTAAAAGTACACGAAGACAACCCAACTATGCATCCTGAGACGCTGGAGCTGAAACTTTCCGAAGCTATTCTGAAAGAGACGCCGCGCTTAGAGAATTCATTGAATCTGTTAAAGATTATCGCTGCTGTAGCCCCCTTATTGGGCCTGCTCGGTACGGTAACCGGTATGATCATTACCTTCCAGGCAATCACCATCTTTGGTGCTGGTGACCCGAAAGCAATGGCTGGCGGTATCTCTGGTGCACTGGTTACGACCGTACTCGGTCTGGTGGTCGCGATCCCAACTGTTCTGCTGCACACCTTTGTTAGTGGTCGTGCCAAGAAAATTATTCATGTTCTTGACCAGCAAACAACGGGCATCATTGCCGAACACACGGAAGGTCACGCGGGGAATTAAGCGATGTACCTACTGAATGAATGGGCGGAGATTATTCGACGATTCATGGATTCAGGCGGCGACGTACTGTGGGCCATCGCCGGCCTGACTTTCCTGATGTGGACTCTGGCTCTGGAAAGGCTTTGGTATTACAAGTTTGAGCTGTCGAAAGACGTCGATTGTGCCATTGGTAGCTGGGAAAAACGCGCAGAGCGTCAGTCCTGGAATGCCAAGCGAATTCGCGAAAAATTGATATCTGAAGTATCAATTAAAATTAATGCGAGTTTGCCAATGATTCAGACAATGGTGGCTTTATGTCCATTGCTAGGATTGTTGGGCACGGTTACCGGGATGATTGAAGTGTTTAACATCATGGCGGTAACCGGTGGCGGCGATGCAAAATCGATGGCCGGCGGTGTTTCAAAAGCAACAATCCCGACAATGGCGGGCATGGTTGCCGCTCTATCGGGCGTCTTTATCAATACTTATGTAAAAAGTATTGCTGAGCGCGAAAGCGAGCTTTTGAAAGACCATCTGACAACAGATCACTAAGAGAGCTAACGATGAGAAGGAATAAAAGAGGCGGAGAGGATAATCCCTCTGAAATAGACTTAACGCCGATGCTCGACGTTGTGTTTATCATGTTGATCTTCTTTATTGTAACAGCATCTTTTATTAAAGAAGCTGGCGTTGAGGTGAACCGCCCCGACGCGTCAACATCAAGTAAAAAAGAGAATGCTAATATTTTGATTGCTGTCACAGCAACCAATGAAATATGGATTGATAAGCGCCGGGTAGACAAGCGTGCAGTTCGCTCAATTATTGAGCGTATGCACGCTGAAAATCCAAAAGGTGCCGTGGTTATTCAGGCTGATAAAGCCTCGACTACCGAGACGGTTACTGCGGTTATCGACGCGAGCCGATCGGCTGGCGTATACGATGTTTCATTGGCCACTGAAGACAGCTGAGCAATATGAATATTCGACTTTTATATGGTGCCGCATTAGGCTTTATAGTGACAGCAGCGCTGTTCATTATAATGCCTTCGCTTATCGAAATGGCTGATAAAACGCTGGACGAAAAACCGCGTACAAAGCTTGCCGATATTCAGATGCCGGACACCAAGATTGAAACAATGAAAGACAGCAAGCCCGACAAGCCTAAACAGCCTGACGAGCCGCCGCCGGACATGGAACAGCCCGAGATGGAGGACATTAATCCTAATCTCGATGTTGTTAATATGACGCCAACTCAGAATGTTGAATTGACCAATACCGCTGGAGGCCTATCCGCTTCAGATGGTGAGTATTTGCCAATCGTCAAAGTTGCGCCAATATATCCGCGTCGTGCTCAGAGTCGAGGTGTTACGGGTTATTGTACGGTTCAGTACACAGTAACTAAATTGGGTACTACCCGAGACATAGTGGCCGTGGACTGTGAGCCGTCTGGCTACTTTGAGCGAGCTTCTGAACGGGCCGCAGAGAAGTTTAAGTACAAGCCGCGTGTGTCTGATGGCGAAGCTACTGAAGTACCTGGCATACAAAACCGGTTCACTTATGAGTTGGAAAAATGATGACTGATTATCACTTGAGCACTAAATCGTTGCGTCCGGTGCTGGTCAACTTGAGTTGTACACTGGTTCTTGGTGTTGCTACTGTTTTCGCTATACCGCTGGTAAGTAATGTATTACTGCCGCTGGTGGGTGAGCAAAGCGTGGGTGTTGCCCACGCCGCCGCGAAAGCCGACAAGCCCAAGCGCAGTACTCGTAGAACTCCAGCCATTCGCGCTAAAGTTTATGAAAAATTAAACGAAGCGCAGATGGCTGCGGACGAGAAAAAGTACACCCAAGCTATTGGCTTGCTAAATGATCTGCGTGACAAGGAAGGCCGGGGTTCATTGAACAGCTATGAGCTTGCCAACCTCTACAATATGTACGCGTTTATCTATTTTACTCAAGAAAAATATGAACTTGCCTTGGATGCCTATCGCAACGTTGTAAAGCAGCCGGATATTCCGGAAGCGATGGAGTTGAATACAAAATACACCATCGCTCAGCTGTATTTCGTAAAGGAGGATTACAGGAACGGTGTAAAAACTCTGCAGGAATGGTTTAAAACCAAAAAAGAAATGCAGGAAGATCCTGGTGCCGGTGCATACGCATTGCTTTCTCAGGGCTACTACCAGCTTAAAGACCTGAATCGCTCACTTCAGTACATTGAAATTGCTATCGAAGATTACACCAGTCGGGGCAAAGTACCCAAAGAGCAGTGGTGGGGTTTACAGCGGTATTTGTACTATGAAAAGAACGACATTAAACGTGTTACCGCGATTCTTGAAGAAACGCTCAAGCATTACCAGAAAAAAGCCTATTGGCTTCAGCTTTCAGCCATGTATAACGAGCTGAAAATGGAAGCTAAGTCGACTGCAGCAATGGAGACGGCCTATACCGAAGGTGTTCTGGATAATGACAAAGAGCTGATCAATATGGCTTATCTTTACCTTTCTCAGGAGGTTCCATACAAGGCCGCCAGAGTTCTGGATAAAGGTATTAAGAAAGGCGATATTCCTTCAACGTCAAAGAATCTTGAGTTGTTGGGCAATGCCTGGCGTCAAGCTCAGGAGTTAAAGAAAGCTATTCCAGTAATGGAGCAGGCTGCATCTAAGTCTGATAAGGGTGAGTTGTGGTCGCGTTTGGGTAATATCTACCTTGATAATGATCAGTTTGATAAAGCCGAAGATGCCATTGAAAATGCATTTAGAAAAGGTGATATCAAGCGTCCAGATACTGCTTACCTGGTTCTCGGTATGGCTCGTTTTAATCAGCAGAAATACGAAAGTGCTAAAAAGGCTTTCAAAGAAGCGGCTAAAAGCGAGAAATCCAAGGGTTATGCGATTCAGTGGATGGAGTTCATGGATAAAGAGCTGGCACGTCAAGAAGCATTAAAAGACGACGTTTAAAGAAATTTGCTTAAATCCGTAAAAAGGCACCTAACGGTGCCTTTTTTGTTTGTGATTATTACAGGGCTATAGTAGACAGGCGCATTGGAGCTTTCTATAGTCTAAGGGTGAATTCTTTGACCACTGGTGTTTTCGTCGATATGCATCAAAACGCCTCTTGCATCCGTCCGCTTATATTGATGCTGAGCGTAACTTGTTTTCCTATGCTCAGTGCTGCTGATTCAGGACCCTTGGTTGCTAATGAGCCTCAAGAAGGATTTTTCACCCGATCTTTTTATTCGGCGGAACAAACCCGTGATAACTGGTCCGAGCGATGGGCTGGTTTTGCGGAGGGTGTTGACAGTTACTTCAGTGAAGAAGATGCGCCACCGGATTATAAAAATGAAAGTTACGTTAAGCTGCAATTTAAGCAGAGTTGGGCAGAGCACGGTGAAGTTAAAAATGATGTACGGGTAAAGGCAAAATTTGATTTACCTAATACCCAGCGTAAGATGAAGCTATTCTTTAGTAGTGACGATGACACAGAAAACTCAATAGAGCAGCGCGTACGTAGTAATTCCACTGGTGAGCGTATCAGTCGCAAAGATTCTGTATCAGGTATTGAGCTCACTCCAGACTCGGAGTGGCATCGCTGGAAACGGTCTGCTCGGGTCGGAATTAAACTGCGGGCACCATTGGTTACTTTTGGCCGCTATCGGCTGAGTCGTGCCTTTGAGAGCTGGGGCGCTTGGGAGCCGGAGTTCAAGCAGGAGGTTTCGTATTATAGCGACCGAGGCTGGTCAGAGTCGTCTGAGTTTGAGTTGCGCCGTCAATTAGATGAGCATAGTAGCTTACGCTATTGGACAGTGCTGGAGTTTGAAGACCGCAATGATTTTTTTCAGAACGTCCATCTTTTATCACTGACAAAGGCACTCTCGGAGCGGACAGTCGTAGATTATCGAGTTGGCTTGGTTTTTTCGACTGAATATAAGGCTGAACTTGCAGCCTACTTGGCGGGCCTGAGCTACAGTTATAAACTGTACGAAGATTGGGTATACGTTACCGCTAGCCCAGAAGTATACTTTCCAAAAAATGACAATTGGAATCCCGAGGCCACTTTTACCATTAAGATGGATATCTATTTCTCCCGCTAGAAAGCTTTCAGGCTTGAGTAAATCTGCTTGCTTATCTATCCGCCTGCAAATTGAGTGCTGGAGTTAGGAGCAAATACTGCATCTGGCGTTAAACCTCCTATCTAAGTGTATGAAATTTAATCGTGCTCACATAAGGTGCATGCTCTAGCTAATGTCTTAGTAAGGGTGTCTAAAATTAGCGCTTCGCTTGAGTTGATAAACGTATACCTTGGGGTCAGTTAGTAGAATACTGTGAACCAAATACTTTGGCGTGTTCTGTGCTTACCTAGGGTAGACAGTTCTGAACATGTTAAAAGAGTTGTTGGGCTTGTCAAAGACTTGGCAGCGTGAGCTGTTGATCAAGTAGGTTGTAGAAAATTGCGGTTACCGCAGGAGATGCAATGACTATTCGTGTGGCAATTCACCATAAAACCTATTATCAATTTGACCGTTTGGTCAATTTGTCGCAGCATATTATTCGGCTGCGTCCAGCGCCTCACAGCCGCACTCCAATCCACAGCTACAGCATGAAAATTGTTCCTGAAACCCATTTTTTAAATTGGCAACAGGATGCCTTTGGCAATTATTTAGGGCGCTTGGTATTTCCGGAAAAAACTGAGAAGTTTTCTGTCGAAGTTGAAGTGATTGCTGACATGACGGTGATTAACCCCTTTGATTTTTTTCTTGAGGAATACGCTGAAAATTATCCATTCTATTATAAAAAACAGCTCAAAAAAGAGCTGACGCCCTATTTGGAAATGCAGAAACAGGGCAATGAATTCAATAAGTTATTGAAGTCGGTGTCAAAAGAAAAGCGCCCAATGAATGATTTTTTGGTGGAAGTGAACCAAATTCTGGCGCAAAAAATTGAATACTGTATTCGTTTTGAGCCAGGCGTGCAGGAACCTGAAGAAACTTTAGAACTTAACAAAGGCTCATGCCGAGATTCTGCCTGGCTGTTGGTGCAATTACTACGCCATTTAGGTTTGGCTGCACGCTTTGCCTCAGGCTATTTAGTGCAGTTAACCTCAGATGAAAAATCACTAGACGGTCCCAGTGGGCCGGAACAAGACTTTACCGACCTGCATGCCTGGTGTGAGGTGTTTATTCCAGGTGCGGGGTGGATAGGT
>JBLHPB010000053.1:0-17492 GCA_047624025.1 Zhongshania sp. | reverse complement strand
TGGTGCAAACCAGCCGCAGTGAAGTGGTTTTTGGTATATCGGATCAGCTTGGCCGAAACTTGGTAGTGGGGCAGCCGATGACGGTATTTGGTGACTTCGGTCAGTGGCAAGCCGCATTAATTTCTGTATCGCAGAACCTAGATTGGCGTACCCAGACACGTACTGTGCGTGTTGCTTTGCCTGCTGAGTCGGCCGCTGTCGATGGTAATACCGCGTATTTACTCTTGCCGCAATCCCGTCAAGTCCCCGGCTTTTGGCTACCCTTACAAGCCCTATTAGAAGATGTGCGTGGCACTTGGGCGGTTTACCAGCTGGTGCCAAGTGAGAACGGAAGCTATCAGATTAAAAAGCGCTCAGTGCAGCCGCTCTACCAATTCGAGGGCAATGTCTATCTGACCGCCGAGCTGAATAGCGGTGACCGCGTGGTAAGAGCTGGGATCCATAGTTTGGCGCCGGGTTTACATGTCAAATTGGCGCAGGAGTAAATTTCAATGAGTCAGAAATTACTCAATAACCCGCGTCTGGTGGGTTTGGCTTTTGCGTTAATCCTGGTCGCCGGTTTGGCTGCGATTGCGAGCTTGCCGAGAACAGAAGACCCTTATCTAACTAATCGTCACGCCATGGTAATGACGGCTTTTCCCGGTGCTAGTGCCGAGCGGGTAGAGACCCAGATATCTGAACCACTTGAAAATGTTATTCGGCGAATGCCGGAAGTTGTGCATGTGACTTCCCACTCCAGCAGCGGTGTGTCGATCATGGTGGTGCAGCTCAATGACAATATCTACGGTGATGATAACGTGGTGTTGTGGGCTGAAATACGCGACAAAATTGAACAGGCGCGTCACCTCTTACCTGTCGGCGCTGGTACTCCAGTAGTTGATACCGAGCGCGGTCACGCCTTCACCTGGATATCTGCGTTAGTGTGGAAGGGCGAGGGTGACTTGGATATTTTGCGCATGAATCGCTATGCCGAGGAGTTGGCAAGTCGTCTGCGAGGATTACCCGGCACCGATATTGTAAGCCTCTACGGTGCTCCTAAGGAGGAAGTGCAAGTTAAGGTCGATGTTGTCAAAGCCGGCGCGGTGGGATTGGACGTGCCGCAGATTGCCGCCTTGCTGAATAACAGTGATGCTAAAGCGGCGGCCGGCGAGTTGTCGAATAGTAGTCAACGTCTGTCGCTGGAATTGGAAGGCGGCTTTGACGACATGGAGCGCATTCGACGCACGCCGTTGTTGACCTTCGAAAACGGCGGCTCTTTGCAATTGCAGGATGTCGCGACGATCTATCGTGGCGAGCCGGATTCACCGTCGGAATACGCCATTATCGATGGTCAGCGTGGTGTGGCTGTGGCGGCGCGTATGCTTCCAGATCGTCGCGGCGATCATTGGACCGAGGCTTTGCAAAACGAGGTAGCGGCCTTTGCCAAAACCTTGCCCGAAGAAATTGCAATGCAAGAATTATTTGTGCAAGAGCGCTATAACGATGTTCGGCTTAGTGAGCTGATCAATAATATTTTCTTGGGCTTCACCTTTATTTTTGTTATTTTACTTTACACCTTAGGTTGGCGGTCTGCTGTTATTGTGGCGGTGTCTCTGCCCTTAACAATGCTGTTTTCTCTTGCCTGTATGCGTTTTTTTGACATACCGATTCATCAAATGTCGGTCACCGGTTTGATCGTGGCGCTGGGCATTATGGTTGATAACGCCATTGTGGTGGTGGATATTGTGATGCGAAATCGGCGTCAGGGCTATTCCGCTATTGCAGCTTCTTTGAAGGCTTTAAAGCATCTTTGGGTGCCGCTGCTAGGCTCTACATTAACAACTGTTTTGACCTTTTTACCGATAGTGCTGATGGCTGGTCCTGCCGGGGAGTTTATTGGCCCCTTGGCTAAGGCGGTGATTTTTTCATTAGTGGGATCCTGGCTGATATCACTGTTTATCATCGCGCCTATCGCCGGACGCTGGCTGGGCAAAGAGCAGAGCAGTGGTGTTGCACATCCCCGTTTGGATAAGAATTTTAGAGCACTCCTAGCGGGGGTATTACGAATGCCCCGCCGAGTTATGCTGTTGTCGGTTATTTTGCCCTTGTGCGGATTTTTAGTGATCAAGAGTTTACCCGAGCAGTTTTTTCCGCCCTCTGATAGGGACATGATCAATTTCGAAATGTTTCTTCCTGCCGGTACTAGTATTCATCGCACCCTTGAAGCGACCGAAGCCGTGGCTAAAGTGATCAATCAACACCCTGAAATTTTAGATTTACACTGGTTTGTGGGGCGCAATGGGCCATCGTTTTATTATAATTTAAAAGACAGTCGTGATGGTTCTTCTAACTACGCTCAAGCCATGATTACCCTAGAAGACTTTTCTGCCGCCAACCGTTTAGTGGGTGAAATGCAGACAGAGCTCAATGCTGCTTTTCCTGATTATCAAATTATCATTCAGAGGCTGGCTCAGGGGCCGCCATCAAACGCACCTGTCGAGTTGCGTCTCTACGGCAATAGCGTGGCAAAGCTCAAAGATATGGGTGACCAATTACGGCGTATCGCCTTGGAGATCGAGGATGTTGTCCATGTTCGCGACTCATTGGGCGAAGTGGTTCCCAAAGTCTGGTTGGATGTAGACGAAAGCGAAGCTCAGCGCAGCAAAGTTGGCTTAAAAGATATTGCCAGATTATTGGCAGCCAGTATCGATGGGGTTGTCACGAGTAGCTTGCTTGATGGTACCGAACAGATTCCGGTGCGGGTCTCAGGCGCCCATGTTAAGCAGCTCAGCGTTGACACTTTGATGTCTTTCCCGCTGATATTACCCACCGGTCCACGGCCCTTATCGGCTCTTGCCGAGGTGGATTTGCGGCCGGCGCAGGCGCGTATTTCGCGTCGTGACGGCCGACGTATGAATAGCGTCGAAATTTTTGTAGCCAATGGCGTCTTGCCGGCAATTGTTTTGCAGCGGGTAAAAGATCAACTTGCGGAGCAAAATTTCAAGGTGCCAGAGGGTTATACGCTTGAAATCGGCGGCGAGGCTGAAGAGCGTAATAATGCGGTGGGGCAATTGCTGGGTAGCGTTGGCATTATTGCTGTTTTGCTCTTGGTAACCGTCATAATGGCCTTTGATTCCTTTAGGCTTACTGCGCTGGTATTTGCGGTGGCGATTCAGTCTGCGGGCATGGGCATGCTGAGTCTGTGGTTGGGTCAGTTTCCCTTTGGATTTACTGCGATTATTGGTTTGATGGGCTTGATGGGGCTTGCTGTAAACGCCGCTATTGTTATTTTAACTGAGCTAAAAGCCTCGCCAATGGCGATGGCTGGCAATCGAGCTGAAATAGTTGGAATTGTGGCGAGCTGCACCAAGCATATCAGCTCAACCACCATTACCACGGTGGCAGGACTGATCCCATTGATTGTCGCTGGGGGCGGTTTCTGGCCACCTTTTGCGGTAGTCCTTGCTGGCGGTACAGTATTGACAACGGTGTTGTCGCTGTTCTTCGTACCAGCCGCATTTTTGGTGTTACGTAAGCCCTATTTAGCGCGTTTTTTACCCGAGAAGGCTGTTGCTCAGGAAAACGATGAGACTCAAGGGGCAAATCTGGACTAAAAGCGCAATCCGTCTGGGGCTAAGCTCTAGGGTTTGTTCAAAACCAGTCATTGCCTTTGTAAAAAATACCCATGAGTACATCCCTTAAGCGGTAGGCTGTGAATTACTTGTTATACTGTTGCCCGCAAAACAATGTATGGGATTCACAATCTCACAGAAGCATTGTTCAAAATTTGACTAGTGGGTTTACTCTGTGAATTTGAATAAAGATATCCAGGAAATTAATAACAAATTGGATTTGTTACGACGTAAGCTTGATGAAGCGAAATTGCGAAATGATCCGGGCATTATCGCCAAGATACAGCGAGAAATATCCAAGTTAAACCGCAAAGTTGGCAGCATAAAAGGCATGCAGACAGCGCAAAACAGCTCTAAGGGTGAAGAATTAAAAGAAATGGCTTTCCACCGAGCTTTGACTAAGACGGAGCAGGCTGATATGGGTAAATTTAAAAAATCAGTTCGTGGTTTGATTGTTGTACACCCACTGACAGCTCTTGGTCGTGAAATGGGTATCTCGGAAGTGACGGGCTACGCACTAGTTAAATTCTGATAAGTATCCCCAGCCTTTTATAGGTGGTTTAGCAAACGAGCAAAGCCATGCTGAGTTTGCCCGGTATTTTTAGCGCCGCCATGACCATCATTGCTTGGCCAACCTATCGCCAAGTAATGAAACTTTCGGAACAGATTCCCCCTTGCCCATAGCCACAGCGCCTCGGCTTGACTAAAATACACTCCTTTCGGCTAGAAATAGCGACGTCAGTGCCATTTTTGGCGGGCGATGTAGGCAAGGTTTTACCAGAATTATCAAGGAGTAGCGGTGAATTCGGTCAAAGTAGGAATATGTGGTTTAGGTACTGTTGGTAGCAGCACTTTTGCAGTTTTAGCGCGTAACGCTGCAGAAATTTCGGCGCGCGTGGGTGCCGATATCGTGGTGGTGCAAATTGGTGCCCGTCGCGACAACCCCAAGTGCAATACCGGCGATGTGGCAGTTAACCGCGATGTCTTTGCGGTGGCCGATAATCCTGACATCGATATTTTGGTGGAGTTAATTGGCGGCACCACTGTCGCCAAAGAGTTGGTACTACGAGCCATTGCCAATGGCAAGCACGTGGTTACCGCCAATAAAGCCTTAATTGCTGAACACGGCAATGAAATTTTTGCGGCAGCCGCAGAAAAAGGCGTAACCGTGGCCTTTGAAGCCGCCGTTGCAGGTGGTATTCCGATTATTAAAGCGCTGCGTGAAGGTTTAGCGGGCAATAAAATTCAGTGGCTAGCCGGTATTATCAACGGTACCGGCAACTTTATCCTTTCAGAAATGCGCGAAAAGGGTCGTGATTTTGCCGATGTATTGGCTGAGGCTCAGGCCTTGGGTTACGCTGAAACCGATCCAACTTTTGACGTGGAAGGCATCGACGCCGCCCACAAGTTAGTTATTCTGGCCTCACTGGCCTTTGGTATTCCGCTACAGTTCGACAAAGTCTTTACTGAAGGCATCAGCCGTATTGCCCAGGAAGATGTGATTTACGCCGAAGAACTCGGATACCGTATCAAGCATTTGGGCCTAGCTCGGGATACTGCCAACGGTATCGAGCTGCGTGTTCATCCCACCCTTATTCCGGAAAAACGTCTGATCGCCAATGTTAACGGCGTGATGAACGCCGTGCTGGTGCAGTCTGATGCAGTTGGGCCGACCCTTTATTATGGTGCTGGTGCTGGTGGCGAGCCCACGGCCTCAGCGGTAGTGGCAGATATTATCGACGTTGCGCGTACCTTGAACTCAGAACATATTAGTCGGGTACCATATTTGTCCTTCCATTCTAAGTCGCTGAGTGCCCATCCCATTTTGCCTATTGATGCAGTGGAAACGGCCTATTATCTGCGCATGTCGGCTGTCGACAAACCTGGCGTACTGTCTAAAGTTGCGCAGATTCTCAGTGACGGTGGCATCAGTATTGAAGCCCTGATTCAGAAAGAAGCTGCTGAAGGTGCCAATCTGGTTCCGATGATTATCCTGACCAATCGCACTATTGAAGGAAAGCTGTCGGCGGCAGTTACCCAAATTGAGGGATTGGAAAGTATTGTTGGTGAAGTTACCCGGATTCGGGTGGAGTCATTGGCAGGTTGAGACCATCTTGATGCTGGGCGGGAGACGCAGTTTTACTGCGTTTTGGGCCTGCCGTCCAACGCCAGTTGTAGTTTGAATTCAGCACCTTGCTCGCAGGTTGCGTATCATTATCAACGAACAATGAGAGTTAAACGCAAGTGAAATACATCAGCACCCGCGGCAAAGCGCCCGCCCTGAATTTTGAAGACGTTCTGCTCACTGGTATGGCGCCGGATGGCGGTTTGTATGTGCCGGAGACCTTGCCAACGTATAGTAAGGAACAGATTGCGGCGTGGTCATCGCTGTCTTACACAGATTTGGCGTTTCAAATTATTCAGCCCTTTATTGGTGGCTGTATTCCCGATGATGATTTGAAAGCAATTATTGATGATACCTATGTGGATTTTCGTCATCCCGCCATTGCACCGCTGGTGCAGTTGGATCGCAATGAATGGGTGCTGGAGTTATTCCAAGGGCCGACGTTGGCCTTTAAAGACTTTGCTCTGCAAATGTTGGGGCGCTTGTTAGATTATGTGCTGGAGCGCCGTCACCAAAAAGTGGTGATTATGGGTGCAACCTCGGGCGATACCGGCTCGGCGGCGATTCAGGGCTGTAAGCGCTGTAGCAATATTGATATTTTTATTCTGCATCCGCATAACCGGGTTTCTGAAGTTCAGCGCCGTCAGATGACTACTGTAGTGGGTGAAAACATCCACAACATCGCCGTAAAAGGTGATTTCGATCATTGTCAGGCCATGGTCAAAGCCAGTTTTGCAGATCAGAGTTTCTTGCCTGAAGGCCGTCAGTTGGTCGCGGTGAATTCGATCAACTGGGCGCGGATTATGGCTCAGATTGTCTACTATTTTTACGCAGCATATGCCGTGGGCGCGCCAGCGCGTTCGGTGAGCTTCTCGGTGCCGACGGGCAATTTTGGTGATATCTATGCCGGCTACCTTGCCAAGTGCATGGGCCTGCCGATTGAGCAGCTGGTGGTTGCCACCAATCAAAACGATATTCTGCACCGTTTTATCAGCGGCAATAAGTTTGAGAAGCACGACCTGCAGCATACCTTGTCGCCAAGTATGGATATTGTGGTGTCGAGCAATTTTGAGCGTATGTTGTTTGACTGTTATGACCGCGATGGCGCCGCCATTGCCGACTTGATGCAGCGCATGGACACTGAGACAGTTGCCATTCCTGATACTGCTTTTGCCAAGGTGCGCGGCCTGTTTGATAGCTACGGCGTCAACGACGAAGAAACTCTGGCGATGATCGCGTCGGTCTACGAAAAAAATGAATACTTGCTTGATCCCCATTCAGCCATCGGTGTCAAAGCCGCCCGAGAATGCCGCCGCAACAGTGCTACGCCGATGATTACTTTGGCTACCGCGCATCCAGCAAAATTCCCGGAAGCAGTCATGAAAGCGGGCTTCCCGCGGGCACCAGCGTTGCCCCACCACATGAGTGATCTGTTTGATTTGGAAGAGCGCTATGAGGTGGTTGAGAACAAGCTGGGAGACGTGCAGGCGATGATCGCCGCCAATATCCGCGCCTGATGAGCGATTTTCCCAGTATTATTCTTCGTCCAACCGCTGCCACGGAATTCTCCGCGGCGGTACCCAAACTTCTGCAACAACTCTATGGTGCTCGAGGTCTGTACCGCGATACCGAGCTGGAAACGGGCTTAGAGCAGCTACCTAAACCTGATATGAAAGGCATGGCTGAGGCTTGCGTCTTATTGGCTAATGCTTTGGAAAAGCGCCAGCGCTTATTAATTGTCGGCGACTTCGACTGTGACGGTGCCACCAGTACCAGTTTGGCGGTATTGGGTTTGCGTGCGCTGGGCGCAGTCGATGTTGACTATCTAGTTCCCAATCGCTTTGAATACGGCTATGGCTTAACTCCCGAGATTGTTGCGGTAGCGGCGGAGCGACAGCCTGATTTAATCATCACCGTCGATAATGGTATTTCCAGTATCGACGGTGTGGCCGAGGCGGCGCGGCGGGGTATTCCCGTATTGGTCACCGATCACCACCTGCCCGGTGACGAATTACCCTCAGCCGCAGCGATTGTAAACCCCAATCAGCATGGCTGTGCATTTGAGGCTAAATCCTTGGCTGGGGTTGGCGTCATGTTTTATGTGCTGCTGGCTCTGCGCAGTGAGTTACAGCAGCGCGGCTGGTTTAATGCCAGGCGCTCTAAACCTAATCTCGCTGAATTTCTCGATTTAGTGGCATTGGGAACGGTGGCCGACGTGGTGCCGCTGGAACACATTAATCGTATTTTGGTTGAGCAGGGCTTGCGGCGAATTCGCGCGGGTCGCTGCCGACCGGGCATTTTGGCTTTGCTGCGAGTTGCCGGTAAAGAAACCGCCCGTTTGGTAGCCTCGGATATGGGTTTTGCCATTGGTCCGCGTTTGAATGCGGCGGGCCGGCTCGATGATATGAGTCTTGGTATACGCTGTTTATTGACCGACGACGCTGATACCGCGCTGAGTTTGGCGGCAGATCTGGACGATTTAAATCGTGAGCGCCGCGCCATTGAGCAGAGCATGAAAGACGACGCCATGCGGGTATTGGCACATTTGCAGCTCGACCCCGCTGCGGTGCCCAGTGGCATCTGCCTTTACGACCCAACGTGGCATCAGGGCGTGGTGGGTATTCTGGCCTCGCGGATAAAAGATCGCTACCACCGGCCGGTGATTGCTTTTGCCGACGCCGATGATGAGGTGATTAAAGGCTCGGCGCGCTCGATTGCCGGTTTACATATGCGCGATGCGCTGGATTTACTGGCCAAGCGCCATCCAGGATTACTCAGTAAATTTGGTGGTCATGCCATGGCGGCGGGCATGAGTCTGGCCAAGGCTGATTACCCTCGTTTTGCCGAGGCTTTCGATGCCATTGTGGCGGAACTGACCACCCCGGAACAATTAGCTGCAGCGGTGTACAGCGACGGTGAGCTAGCGGCGGAAGATTTATCGCTAGAGCGCGCGGAATTGCTACGCAGTGCGGGTCCTTGGGGGCAGAATTTCCCCGAGCCCTTGTTTCATGGTCGCTTTAAATTGCTTCAACAAAGGATTGTGGGTCAGCGACATTTGAAAATGGTGCTGGGCGCGGAGCAGGGCGGTGAGCAAATATTCGATGCGATTGCCTTTAACATCGATACCGCAATTTGGCCTAGCCCGGCCACTGAATATGTAGAACTGGTTTATAAGCTCGACAGTAATTTGTTCCGCGAGCGATTGTCCCTGCAATTATTGGTAGATCACCTACGACCTTTGTAATATTGCCTGTCGCAATATGGTTGCTGCGCTTTGCGGGAGCTGATGCATCAGGTAAAATGCCGCCTTTTCCACGCTATTTTGGATAATCTTCAATGTTAGAAGTCAATGCAATACGTCAAGCTTTGAAAGGCATGGGCGAGAGAACAGATATTCTTCGGGGGTATCTTTGACTACGCTAACAAAAAAGAGCGCTTATTTGAGGTCGAGCTGGAATTAGGGGATCCTAAAGTCTGGGACGATCCCAAGCGCGCCCAGGACTTGGGCCGTGAACGCGCGGCGCTGGAAGCCGTAGTAGCCACCATCGATGAATTGGACGGCGGCGTGTCAGATTCTCTGGAGCTGTTGGATATGGCGGTGGAAGAGAGCGACGAAGACACGATCAGCGGTATGCAGGTTGATGTGGATCGCCTTGAAACATCCCTAAGCACACTCGAATTTCGCCGCATGTTTTCTGGTGAGATGGATCCCAATAGCTGCTATTTAGATATTCAGTCCGGTTCCGGTGGCACCGAAGCCCAAGACTGGGCCAATATTGTATTGCGCATGTATTTGCGCTGGTGTGAAGCCAAGGGTTTTAAAGCCGATTTAGTCGAACTCTCCGACGGTGAGGTGGCAGGAATTAAGAGTGCCACTATCCATGTTCAGGGCGAATACGCTTTTGGTTGGTTGCGCACTGAAACCGGCGTACACCGTTTGGTACGTAAATCACCTTTCGATTCAGGCAACCGTCGTCACACCTCATTCTGTTCGGTGTTTATTTCGCCAGAAATTGATGACGATATCGAAATTGATATCAACCCCTCTGATGTCCGCACCGATACCTACCGGGCTAGCGGCGCCGGTGGTCAGCATATTAACAAAACTGATTCAGCGGTGCGTCTAACTCATGTGCCCACGAATATTGTGGTGCAGTGCCAAAACCAACGTTCGCAGCATCAGAACCGCGACAGCGCGTGGAAGATGTTAAAAGCAAAGCTCTACGAACTGGAAATGCAAAAGCGCAATAGCGCGGCGCAGGAGCTGGAAGACAGTAAATCGGACATAGGTTGGGGCAGTCAGATTCGCTCCTACGTATTGGATGATCAGCGTATTAAAGATTTGCGCACTAATATTCAGACCAGTAATTGCAATGCGGTATTGGATGGCGATCTGGATCAGTTTATTGAAGCGAGTTTGAAATTCGGTCTGTGAGGCAATGTTGGGGCGTCGGTTGACGGACGCCCTAGGTAAAACCCACGGCTAAGTATGTGAGTGAATTAAAGGGCATATTTTGGCGCTTTAATTTAGAAATACCAATATGCAGCGAGCTGCTTTTGACAAGTCTGACGTTTGTCGTCCGACCAGGAATCTAAAATGTCTGATAATCACAACGAAGTAGAACAGGGCCAGGAAGAGAATCGACTTATTGCTGAACGTCGTGCCAAGTTGAGCGCCATTCGCGAAAAACGCAATGCCTTCCCCAATCACTTCCGTCGTGAAGATTATGCCCAGCGTTTGCAGGAAGAGCTGGGTGAAAAAGGCAAGGAAGAATTAGAGATTCTGGATCGCCAGGCCAGTATTGCTGGCCGTATCATGGCCAAGCGTGGACCGTTTATGGTGCTCCAAGACATGAGCGGACGCATTCAGGTCTATGTCGATAAAAAGCAACTGCCAGAAGAATTGGCTGCAGAAATTAAAACCTGGGATATCGGCGATATCATTTCCGCTACTGGCCCGGTACATAAATCGGGTAAAGGCGATCTCTATGTGTATTTGAAGGAGACGTCGCTGCTGACTAAATCTTTACGGCCGCTGCCGGATAAATTCCACGGCTTGCAAGATCAAGAAATTCGCTATCGCCAGCGTTATGTTGACCTGATCATGAACGAATCCTCGCGCCGCACCTTTTCTATTCGTTCCAAAATGATCAGCTCTATTCGCAATTTTTTGCAGCAGCGCGATTTTGTGGAAGTAGAAACGCCAATGATGCAGGTGATTCCCGGTGGCGCCAGCGCTCGGCCGTTTGTGACTCATCATAATGCTCTAGGCATGGACATGTATCTGCGTATTGCGCCGGAGTTGTACTTGAAGCGCTTGGTCGTTGGCGGAATTGAACGGGTGTTTGAAATCAATCGTAACTTTCGCAATGAAGGGCTTTCTACTCGCCACAACCCTGAATTCACCATGATTGAATTCTATCAGGCCTATGCTGATTACAATGACATGATGGACTTAACCGAGGCCATGCTGTGCAACACCGCGCAAGAGGTTTTGGGAACCACAGCTATTACTTACCAGGGCAGTGAATACGATTTTGCCAAGCCGTTTACGCGCTTGTCAGTTTTTGATTCGGTGCTGCAATACAATGCTGATATTAGCGCTGAGCAGCTTGGCGATATGGCCCAGGCTACGGCGATTGCTAAAAAGCTCGGTGTCGATGTTAAAGACAGCTGGGGCCTTGGCAAGATCCAGATTGAAATTTTTGAAGAAACCGTAGAGCACAAACTGGATCAGCCGACCTTTATCACCGAGTACCCGACAGAAGTGTCGCCACTGGCACGTCGCAACGACGATAATCCCTTTGTTACTGATCGTTTTGAGTTCTTTGTGGGTGGCCGTGAACTGGCCAACGGTTTCTCTGAGCTTAACGACTCAGAAGATCAAGCCGAGCGGTTTATGGCTCAAGTCGCCGAGAAAGACGGTGGCGACGATGAGGCTATGCATTACGACGCCGACTATATTGCGGCGCTGGAATATGGTTTGCCACCAACTGCCGGTGAGGGTATTGGTATCGACCGTTTGGTGATGCTGTTTACCGATGCGCCCTCGATTCGTGATGTGCTACTGTTTCCGCATATGCGGCCGGAATAAGTCGGGCGTAGAGGGGCTGATGAAGGGTTTTTGCGTCAGTTAACTGTCGTCAAACACCCGACTAAAAACCTATGCTATAGTATTGTCTACGCTTTTATTGGGTCTGGGGATTGATTAATGAGTATCGAAAACGTCGATTTATTTGACGGCCTGATGCCGGAAGAAATACAGATTTTGCGCGATACCAGTGTGTTGCGGGATTTTGCCAAAAACACCGTTTTGATTCACGAGGGCGATGTTGCTGATTCACTGTATGTCGTTGAGTCTGGGCGCGTCAAAGTGTATTGCAGCGACAAAAGTGGCAAAGATTTTGTCTTAAATATCTTGGAAGATGGCGACTACTTTGGCGAGTTAGCTTTGCTCGACGACGATAAGCGCTCTGCCTCTGTGCGAGCGATGGATCCCACCAAGGTTCGCATAATCTACAAAGAAGATTTTAAAGCTATTTTGGATTTACATCCGAATATTACCCGCATACTCAATAAAAACCTGACCCGCCGAATTCGTAAACTCACTAATGATGTGAAGAGTCTTGCCCTGCAAGATGTTTATGGCCGTGTGGTGAAAGTGCTGACTAACCTGGCTCAGCCAGCTGCTGAAGACGGCAGTATGCGCATTGACGAGAAACTCACCCAGCAGGAAATTGCTGATCGTGTCGGTTCATCAAGAGAAATGGTGGCGCGAATTCTAAAGGACCTGACCATCGGCGAATACATCGATGTAGAAGGCCGCCACATTGTGATCAAGCGCAAGTTACCTGAGAGTTATTAAGGTCTAGCTCAATTCGATTACAGCTTTCAAATTCATCTGAACCAAGCGATGTAAGTTTGCTTGGCTCAGATCTCTTCAGCTTGTGGTACAAACTTCCCCGAAATTCTTCCGGTGATAAATTGCCCTTGCTCGGCTTTTTCACTGGTGTTTTTTAAATGTTCATAAAACCCTTTAGTATCAAATAAGCGTCGTGATGAGGCCCAGCGCCTTCCAGTCAATACATTGCTTTGAATAGCTGCCAGCGCAGCCAATCGGGCAGCTTGTAATAAGTACTTGGACTCTGGCAGCTCGGTTTCAAATTCCCACATTGCCACTCTCAGAGCGGCATCGGCACACAAGAATCGAACTCTTAAGAAAATCTCCTCAGGCTGCTGCCACAAAGGCGACACCAGAACGGGGTATATTTCCCGCTCATATCCACTGCCTTTAATGTGCCAAGGGCCGAGCGCGATGCCCACTTCTTTGCGAGCTTTAGTTATTATGGGTGGGGTATAACCCACAACGTCATAATAATCCGTAATGCGACTGAGCATCAGCAGCGCTGCTCGGCGCTGATCACTGAGGCAATGTGGGTCGCTAAGACTCAATTGACGGCGAATAGCTGTGGCATTGAGAGGAATAAGCTGAGGATTTTTCCCCAAGGGCAAAATGTCGCCGCCGGCTTGAGGAGACTGTCGGTGTAGATCAATATTTAGCATGCGCCTGCTGCAATAATGTATGAGAAATCATTTTATACTAGTTGAAATATTCGACAAGGTCGCATTAATGTCTAAACGCCTAATCTGCCCTAACTGCCAACGTCCTCAAAAGACTTGTTTGTGCGATGTCATTGTCTGTTTGCCTTGTGATTATACCTTGCTAATTCTTCAGGATCCGACTGAGGCTAAGCACGCACTGTCGACGGCACGGTTATTGGCCAGTTCAATTGAAGGCAGTCGGCTGCTTGTGGGTGAGAGTTTTGATCCACTGAGTTTGCTGGGGGCTAGCTGGCGGCAAGAGTGTTTGTTGGTTTACCCTGGCAAGAATGCGATTAGCCCAGAAGCGGTGAGTCCCCGTCAGTTCAAAACCATTGTTTTGTTGGATGGCACATGGCGCAAGGTTGCTAGATTACTGCACTTAAACCCTTGGTTATATGAAATACCTTGTCTGGCAATTTCAGCGGATACCGCCAGCCAGTACCTTATTCGCAAGGCGCCACGGGCAGATAGTCTGTCTACCATCGAAGCTGCCACCTATGCTTTAAATGTTTTGCATGGCAATAATAACTTTGACGTGATACTAGGCGCCTTCCATAAAATGATTGCCCTGCAAATTGAGGCCATGGGCGCGTCTACCTACGCAAAAAATTATAAAGATAGGAAGTAGTTAGTCGATTAATCAGGCTTAATGCCCCTCAGTTAGAGTTTACTTTGCAGACTTTTATTTCGGCTGAACCCTGGGCGAATTTAGCCTGAAGGGCTTGGCCTGGGTTCAAACTATTGCTGTCCCGAACAATGGCGCCGTGTTCGTCTTGAATAATGGCATAACCCCGGCTCAAGGTCTGCTCAGGGCCGAGGCTGCGTAATTGATGCTCCAAATTGTGTCGAGCCAAGCCTGCTTGCTTAAGCCCTTGGCTCATGGATTGCTGCAGTCGTTTACGTAACTGGGCTAAATCGCGACGTTTAGCATCTAATTGTCGTTTAGGGTTGAGCAGCGCGAGTTGTTGGCTTGCGGCATTCAAGCGCTGTTGGCGCTGGCGCTGGTTTTGCCGCCACTGCCGTTGCAGGCGTAATTCCAAATCATCGAGTCGCTGGCTCTGCTCGCCAAGTTGGCTGCGTGGATCCCTAACCCGGTGGCTCAAAGTGAGTATCTGTTCCCGCCACCGCTGAATTCGCCTTAGTTGCGCGCTGGCTAAGCGGCCCTTAAGTAAGTGCAATCTTGATATGAATTCACTTTGGTCAGGGCTGAGCAGTTCAGCGGCCGCTGAAGGCGTCGCGGCACGAATATCGGCAACAAAATCACTGATACTGAAATCCACTTCGTGACCGACTGCGCTAACGATGGGTAATGCAGAGTCGTGAATGGCAGCGGCGACAATTTGCTCATTAAATGGCCACAGGTCTTCAAGAGAACCGCCGCCTCGGGATACCAAGATGGCATCAAAATCCTTTTTTCCGGTTCGAGTCCAGTGATTGGCCAGAGCGATAGCCTTGGCAATTTGCCCAGCGGCGCTTGTGCCTTGGACCAATACCGGCAATACACTGATTTGCATGGCCGGCCAGCGCCGTTTAAAAACCGATAAAATATCGTGGATGGCGGCGCCAGTAGGTGAGGTGATCACCGCAATATGACGAATAATCGCAGGCATCGGTTTTTTGTGCGCAGGGTCAAACCAGCCTGCGGCCAATAATTCCTGCTTCAATTTTTCGAAGGCTTGGGCGAGGGCGCCAGCGCCAGCGGGCTGCATGCTGTCGATAATCAATTGATAGTCGCCGCGGCCCTCGTACAGACTGACCTTGCCGCGCACCGTGACTTGCTGCCCAGGTTCGGGATTGAAGCTGACTCGCATATTGCGACCCTTAAAAAAGGCGCAGCGGATTTGCGCGCGATCGTCTTTTAAGGTGAAATACCAATGACCCGAACTCGGCCGTGACAGGGTCGACAACTCACCGCTGACGGTGACCTGCGCAAAGCAGTCTTCCAGTAATTGTTTGGCCAGCCCGTTTAATTGGCTGACACTAAGTGTTTGTGGCGGTTCTTGTGTCGTCATCGGGGTATTGTAGCAAGATATAGGGGTTTGATCGCCAAGAATCGGTTTACTCTCACACCGCCATCAACTAAAATTGCGAGGATTCTAGCCACCGGCATCGGAATCCAAATATGCTACGTATTGCCCAAGAAGCCCTCACCTTTGATGATATCCTTCTGCTCCCCGGTTACTCCGAGGTTACTGCCAAAGATGTCAGTTTGAAAACTCAACTGACTCGCAATATCTCCCTGAATATCCCGCTGGTGTCAGCTGCCATGGATACCGTCACCGAAAGTGCCCTTGCTATTGCGCTGGCTCAGGAAGGCGGTATTGGTATTATCCATAAAAGTATGACTATTGAGCAGCAAGCTCTGGAAGTACGTGCGGTTAAGAAACACGAAAGTGGCATTGTTAAAGATCCCATTACTATAGAAGCCAGTGCGCCGCTGCGTGAGCTATTCGAGCTGCGTCGTCGTCATAAAATTTCCGGCGTGCCGGTATTGGATAAAGGCAATTTGGTCGGTATTGTCACCAGCCGCGATGTGCGCTTTCAGGAAGAGTTGGACGTTCCTGTTTCTACCATGATGACACCCAAAGAGAAGTTGGTGACCGTCAAAGAAGGTGTGAGTATGGATGTGGCTCGCGAGCTGCTGCATCGCCACCGCATTGAAAAAGTTCTGGTGGTGAATGACAATTTTGAATTAACGGGCATGATTACCGTTAAAGACATGAACAAGGCCCAAACCTACCCATTTGCTTGTAAAGACAGCGCGGGACAACTGCGGGTTGGTGCCTCAGTCGGTACCAGTGCCGATACCGATGATCGTGTTGCCGCATTGGTTGCCGCTGGTGTAGACGTATTGGTTGTCGATACCGCCCACGGCCATTCTATGAATGTCCTTAACAGGGTGCGTTGGATAAAAGAACACTATCCTCAGGTTGATGTTATTGGCGGTAATATTGCCACTGGCGCAGCCGCTTTAGCCTTAGTTGAAGCTGGCGCAGATGGCGTTAAAGTGGGTATTGGTCCTGGTTCTATCTGTACAACGCGGATAGTAACCGGCGTTGGCGTGCCACAAATCAGCGCAATAGCGAATGTCGCTGAAGCCTTGCTTGGCTCAGGTGTGCCTTTGATTGCCGATGGCGGCATCCGATTTTCAGGCGATTTGTCTAAAGCGGTGGTGGCGGGTGCTCACTGCATCATGATGGGCTCCATGTTCGCTGGCACTGAAGAAGCACCGGGCGAAGTAGAGCTGTTTCAGGGCCGGACGTATAAATCCTATCGTGGCATGGGCTCTTTGGGCGCCATGACCAAAACTCAGGGTTCTAGCGATCGCTATTTCCAAAGTGCCGAAGACGGCGCCGAAAAATTGGTGCCAGAGGGCATAGAAGGGCGGGTAGCGTATAAAGGCTCGCTGGGCGCAATTGTCCATCAGTTGATGGGTGGTTTACGTTCGGCCATGGGTTATACCGGCAGTATTGATCTTGAGGCTATGCGCACCAAACCTGAATTTGTGCGGGTGACCTCTGCGGGTATGAATGAAAGTCATGTCCATGATGTGTCAATCACCAAAGAAGCCCCAAATTATCCAACCTGATCCAAAGGCTGTAAACGATTTGTGACCAACAAACCCGCTTGCTGCGGGTTTGCTGTTTTATTGAATGTCCGCTCTTGCGCGGACCTTGCTGAGAGAATTGCCGTGTCAATCCCAGATATCCATGCCCACCGTATTCTGATTCTTGACTTTGGTTCGCAATACACCCAATTAATTGCCCGCCGAATTCGTGAAATTGGCGTCTATTGTGAAATCCGTGCCTACGATATTGACGATGCCGATATTCAAGAGTTCAAACCCTCTGGTTTTATTCTGGCGGGTGGCCCTGAGTCGGTGACGGAAGTAAATTCACCACGTGCTCCGCAATTGGTTTTTGAATTGGGCGTGCCGGTTCTGGGTATTTGCTACGGCATGCAGACTATGGCCGAGCAGCTCGGTGGCAAAGTTGAAGGCTCTCCCGTTCATGAATTTGGCTATGCCCAAATCAAACTGGAAACGGCCGGTGCTTTGACCGCAGATATTGCCGATCACCTTGATGCTAAAGACGGCAAAGCTCTGCTCGACGTGTGGATGAGCCACGGTGATAAAGTTATTCGTTTGCCCGAAG
>JBLHPB010000052.1:0-17512 GCA_047624025.1 Zhongshania sp. | reverse complement strand
CTGTCAATTTTTAAAATCAGGCGCCGCCCTAATGCGCCGCCGGGGTGTGACATGGCGAAGTCATTGGCGGTAAAGCCGCGGGCTTCCAATAGCGCAATGGCAAGGGCGTCACCCATGACTAGTGTGACCGTGGTGCTGGAAGTTGGAGCGAGATTTAGTGGGCAGGCTTCTTCGTTAACACCAACATTGATGTGGACGTTGGCGCTTGTTGCCAGCTCGGAAGCTGGATTGCCGGTCAATGCAATCACGGGTACCGCCAATAACTTCAGTAGCGGCAAAATGGTGATTAACTCGGCGGTGGTGCCGGAGTTTGATAGCGCAATTACCACGTCACCTGCGGTAATCATGCCCAGATCGCCATGGCTGGCTTCGCCGGGGTGAACAAAAAAGGCGGGGGTGCCGGTGCTGGCCAGGGTGGCAGCAATTTTCTTGCCGATATGCCCGGATTTACCCATGCCCGTGACCACAACTCGGCCTTTACAGGACAATAAAATCTCGCAAGCTTGGTCAAAACTGCTATCAACTCGTTCTGACAGGGCGGCAACCGCGTCTTTTTCCATGCGGATTACGCGTTGTGCAGAGGTGTAATAGGAGGTTTGTGTGATCACTTTGATTACCTTATTTAATGACATGGCCCCGTTCAGCTTGGGCTAATGTTGGCTATGATAATTTCCAATGTGACAAAATAACAGGTTTAGCTGGAGTCTAAGTCGTGAGGCATTGGCGTAGAATGTGATAGAAGTTGTCTGCAACTGCCTTTTGAGTGGTGGCTGCGACAGAAAATTATTGAGGGGATGATATGTTTAAGCGAGCGTTTTTGTCGGTATTTCTAGTGTTTGGCTTGTTGAGCCAGAGTTTTTCTGCAGCCAAGGGTCCCTATGAGGTGGTGGCGGATACCACTCAGGAATTAGTGAAAGTAATTGAAGAAGCGCGTAGCTATGTGGATAAAGATCCCGAGCGTTTTACGGCTGAAGTACGTCGCATTATGGATGATGTTGTCGATTTCCAGAGTTTTGCCCGAGGTATTATGGGTAAATACGGCAGTCGTGGTTACTACAATAGCCTGAAAACCGACGCCGAACGCGCCCTGTTTCGCGATCGGGTGATCCGTTTTACCGGCAGCTTCAAGGGCGGCTTGATTAATACCTACGCCAAGGGTTTGTTGGGCTTTAACGGCAATCGTATAGAAGTGCTGCCGTTGTCTGAAAATGCCGACTTAACGGGCAGCGTGGGTGTGCGTCAGGACATTCATGGTGAGCGCGCCAAGCCTTATCAAGTACTTTACACCGTGCGCCAGGACAGCAATGGCGATTGGAAATTGCGTAATGTGGTCATTGAAGGCTTGAACCTAGGACGTATTTATCAAAATCAGTTCAACGCCGCAGTAAAGCAATACGATGGCGATATTGATAAGGTTATTGCCAATTGGACGGTAACTCCCCAAGAAGTTATGGAGGATAAGGCCTCAAAATAGCCTAAATCTGTCTATTGCGGGGCGGAGTGGTTTCGCCTCGCCATGTGATGCGCAATTGCGTACAATTCCGAGCTTGAGAAAAGCAGTGGTTGATAGGGGCGGAATTGTCATGCAAACAGATCAAATTGAGCAGCGTCTTTTAACGCATTTTCCCAATAGCGAAGCGAGTGTCGCTGGCGATGGAAGTCATTTTGACGTTCGTGTTGTCAGTGACGTGTTCGCCGGTTTACGCGCGGTAAAACGTCAGCAGCTGGTTTATGCTGCGGTGAATGATTGGATTCGCGATGGCTCCTTACACGCTATTAATATTAAAGCTTTAACCCCCGAGGAGGCTCAGGCCTGAGACTGAGGGGGCTTTTCAGGGGAATTCATGGATAAGTTGCTAATACGTGGCGGCGGCCCTTTGGCCGGTGAGATCCGCGTGTCTGGTTCAAAAAATGCGGCGCTGCCGATTCTTGCCGCCACACTATTGTCTAGTGAGCCGGTGCTTGTTCAAAATTTGCCCCACTTGCACGACATCACCACCATGATCGCCTTGCTGCGCAGCATGGGCACGGAATTGATTGTTGATGAGCGGCTGGGGGTGGAAATTAATGGTTCAACTACCACCTCGACCACGGCGCCCTATGAATTGGTGAAAACCATGCGGGCATCGATCCTGGTACTGGGGCCGTTGTTGGCGCATTTTGGTCATGCTCGAGTGTCTTTCCCCGGTGGCTGCGCCATCGGCAGTCGGCCGGTAGATCAGCATTTACGTGGATTTGAAGCCATGGGCGCGATCATTGATGTCGATGAGGGTTATATCACTGCCCGCAGCCCCGAGGGTGGTTTGCGCGGCGCTCATGTGCTGTTTGATATGGTGACCGTGGGCGGTACTGAGAATGTGATGATGGCTGCGGCCTTAGCCAAGGGCCGGACCGTGCTGGAAAACGCCGCCCGTGAGCCCGAAATTGTTGATTTGGCTAATTGTCTGATCGCCATGGGTGCTAAAATTACCGGCCATGGCAGCGCTACCATCGTGATTGACGGGGTTGAGCGCTTGCACGGCTGTACTTATTCGGTGATGCCGGATCGTATTGAGGCGGGGACTTATCTGGTTGCCGCGGCAGCCACTCGCGGTTCTATTAAGCTGCGTGAAATTGGCCCGGAGACCTTGGAAGCCGTGCTGGTTAAGTTGGTCGAAGCGGGTGCCAAAATCGAAAGCGGCTCAGACTGGATAACGCTGGATATGGAAGGTCGCCGTCCTAAGGCGGTCAATATCAAAACCATGCCATACCCAGGTTTTCCCACTGATATGCAGGCCCAGTTCACTGCCATGAATGCTGTGGCTGAAGGTGTCTCTCATGTCACCGAGACTATTTTTGAAAACCGTCTGATTCAAACCCATGAAATGAATCGCATGGGTGCCAAAATCAGTATTGAGGGCAATACTGCCATTATTACCGGTGTTGAGCGTTTGAAAAGTGCTCCAGTCATGGCCAGTGATTTGCGGGCCTCGGCGAGTTTGGTCATCGCCGGATTGGTGGCCGATGGTGAGACACTGATTGATCGTATTTACCATATTGATCGTGGTTACGAATGTATTGAAGAGAAGTTTCATGCCCTTGGCGCCAATATTCGCCGCGTGGCCAGTTAGCGTTTTCCCGTTTTTGGAGTGTTGCTGTGGAACAGCCGGTTACCATCGCCCTGACCAAGGGGCGAATTCTGAAAGAAACCCTGCCCCTGCTTGCCGAAGCGGGCATTGTGCCGCTTGAAGATATTGGCAGTAGCCGCAAGCTGATTTTTGAAACCAACCATGCCCATATCCAGCTTATTGTTATTCGAGGCACGGATGTGCCGACCTACGTTAAGTTGGGCTCTGCTGATATTGGTGTCGCCGGCAAGGATATGTTGCTTGAGCTTGGCGGGGCGGATATGTACGAGCCGCTGGATCTGAATATTGCTCGCTGTAGATTGATGACGGCTGGCCGAGTAGATGAAATTCTGCCCCACGGTCGTGTCCGTGTGGCGACCAAATTCGTCAATGTGGCGCGCCGTCATTTTGCCGAGCGTGGTATTCAGGTGGAGTTGATCAAGCTCTATGGTGCCATGGAGTTAGCGCCGTTAATGAACTTGGCCGATTTGATTGTGGATATCGTCGATACCGGCAATACCTTGCGTGCCAATGGCATGGAGCCTAGGGATATGATCGCCGATGTCAGCTCTCGCTTAGTGGTCAATAAGGCGGCGATGAAGCGTAAGCACAAAAGTATTCAGGATATCATCAGTAGGCTGACCGTCGCTGTGGAGACTCGTCAGGCTGCAGCGGAGGCGGGGTAATGACTGCGTTAATTCGTCGCATGAATTCTGCTGAGGTAGGCTTTGATGCCGCCCTAACAGTATTGCTGAATTGGGAGGCCACCACCAATCCGACCGTCGCCGCGACCGTCTCTGGAATTCTAAGTGCCATCCGTGAGCGTGGCGATACCGCGCTGCTGGCCTACACTCAGCAGCTTGATAAGGTCGATAAGCCGGCAGTTGCCGAGTTGGAAATTTCCCAAGCTCGCTTACAGAGCGCACTGGAATCTATTCCCGTCGATGTGCGCGAGGCCTTGGAAAAGGCTGCCGAGCGCATCCGCAGTTATCACCAGCACCAACGTCAAGAATCCTGGTCTTATACCGAAGCGGATGGCACGGTGCTAGGGCAGCAAATTACGCCACTTGAGCGCGTCGGTTTGTATGTGCCGGGCGGCAAGGCAACCTACCCCTCGTCAGTATTGATGAACGCGATTCCCGCCAAGGTGGCGGGGGTGGGCGAGTTGATTATGGTCTCACCAACGCCCGGTGGCTTTGTTAACGATATGGTGCTGGCCGCGGCCGCGATTGCCGGCGTTGATCGCGTTTTTACGGTGGGTGGCGCCCAGGCTGTTGCTGCCTTGGCCTTTGGTACCGAGACCATTCCCAGGGTGGATAAAATTGTCGGCCCCGGCAATATTTATGTGGCCACGGCCAAACGCCAAGTGTTTGGCAGCGTGGGCCTGGATATGATTGCCGGGCCATCGGAAATTCTAGTGATTTGCGATGGTAAAACCGATCCTGACTGGATTGCCATGGATCTGTTTTCTCAGGCTGAGCACGATGAAGATGCGCAGTCGATACTGCTGAGTCCCGATGGCCAGTTTTTGGATGCAGTCGAAGCCAGTATTGCCAAGTTGCTGCCGGAATCAGAGCGCGCCGATATTATTCGTCAATCTCTTGCTGCGCGGGGTGCTCTGATTCAGGTCGGCGATATGGACGAAGCGATTGCGCTGAGTAATCGTATTGCTCCCGAGCACTTAGAATTGTCAGTCGATAATGCCGAGAGCTATTTACCCAAAATCCGCCACGCTGGCGCCATTTTTATGGGCCGCTACACGCCTGAAGCACTAGGCGATTATTGCGCTGGTCCCAATCATGTTTTACCGACTTCGGGAACGGCGCGTTTTTCTTCGCCTCTTGGTGTGTATGACTTTCAGAAGCGTTCTTCGATTATTGGCTGCTCGGCAGCAGGTGCCTCGGAGTTGGCCAAAATAGCCTCGGTTTTGGCGCGGGGTGAGTCTTTGACAGCCCACGCACGCAGTGCGGAATATCGTTTACTGGATGGCAATGATGAGTAGATTTTGGAGTCCCTTTGTCAAGGATTTGGTTCCCTATGTACCGGGTGAGCAGCCTAAGTTGCAAAAGCTGACTAAGCTCAATACCAACGAAAACCCCTACGGACCTTCTCCACAGGCATTGGCCGCTATTCAGGCGCAGACTAATGATGTGCTGCGTTTATATCCCGATCCCAATAGTGAGGTCTTAAAAACTGCGATTGCTGAATATCATTGCGTATCGACGGCGCAAATATTTGTGGGCAATGGCTCTGATGAGGTGCTGGCGCATATTTTCCACGGTCTATTTCAACACGGTAAACCCTTGTTGTTCCCGGATATTACTTACAGTTTTTATCCTGTGTACTGTGGTTTGTATGGCATTCCCTATGAGGCAATACCATTAGATGCAGAGTTCCAGCTTAGGGTAAATGATTACACCGGTTTGAATGGTGGCATTATTTTCCCCAATCCTAATGCGCCGACGGGGCGTTTTTTAGCTCTGGCTGAAATTGAGCGTTTGCTGGCGGTAAATAATGAAACCGTGGTGGTAATTGACGAGGCCTATATCGATTTTGGCGGTAGTTCGGCGATTAGTTTAGTGGATCAGTATCCCAATTTATTGGTCACTCAGACCTTGTCTAAATCGCGTTCTTTGGCGGGAATTCGGGTGGGTTATGCGGTGGGGCATCCCGAGCTTATTGAGGCGCTGGAGCGAATTAAGAACAGCTTTAATTCTTACCCTATCGATCGCTTGGCGGAGTATGGTGCGGCTGCGTCTTTTGCGGATGAAACCTATTTTCAAAAGACCTGTGCGGCTGTCATTAATGAGCGCGAAGCATTAATACAGCGTCTGGCTGCGATGGATTTTGTGGTCTTGCCCTCGGCAGCCAATTTTATTTTTTGCCGTCATCGTGAGCGCGATGCCGAGGCTTTGGCAGCCGCTTTGCGAGAAGATGGGGTGATCGTCCGCCATTTCCGCCAGCGCCGCATCGAACAGTTTTTACGCATTAGCATCGGGACGCCGGAAGAAAGCGCGGTGTTGTGTGCTTCGCTTGAACGAGTTTTGAATACGGCGCCCCATTAGCCTCAACTATTTGGGCGCTCAGCAACCTGAATTTCCATGGTCAATAGTGCTTCGCCGCGCAACAGGCCAATAAGTACTTTTTCGCCGGGGCGAGTGTGGGTAATCGTGCGCATTCCGGCATGGCCGTCGCCCACCTGTTTACCATTGATTTCAGTCAGAATGTCGCCCATTTGCAAGCCCGCTTTTGCAGCCGGGCCGCTTGTTACTAGGGCGGTAATAATGACGCCGTTGGTGCCGATGCCAACCGGTTGTACTTCAATACCCAGCCAGCCGCGTAAGGGTCGGCCATAGCTGATCAGGTCACTCATGGTGCGCAGCGCCAGATCGGTCGGAATAGCCAAGCCAATACCCGTCGAGCCGCCGCTCTGGGTGTAAATCGCGGTATTGATACCGAGCAGTCGTCCTTTGGTGTCAATTAGGGCGCCACCGGAATTGCCCGGATTGATAGCCGCGTCGGTTTGGATGAAATTTTCAAATTGACTTAGGCCCAGGCCGTAGCGGCCAGTGGCGCTAATTATTCCCTGAGTAACCGTTTGGCCAAAACCATAGGGATTGCCGATGGCTAATACGATATTACCAACCCGTATTTTACTGGGGTCGCCAATGGTAATGCTGGTGAGATTGTCCATATCAATTTTGAGTACCGCAAGGTCGGTGTCGGCGTCACTGCCAATAACGCTGGCCAATGCTTGGCGGCCGTCGTGAAGCAGAACCAGAATTTCGTCGGCACCCTTGATAACATGGTAGTTGGTGAGCAGATAACCGGCATCGCTGACAATGACGCCAGAGCCCAGGCTGCGTTCCAGCTGCTGCTTAGCGCGGCCATTGCGACTGAAAAAGTGTTTGAATAGTGGGTCATTCGCCAAGGGATGGCGTTGCTGAACAACCTTGGTGGTATAAATATTGGCAACGGCAGGCGCTGCATGCTCCACCGCATAGGCAAAGTCTTGATCGCGTTGACCTGGCAAGTAGGCGAGTATGCACAGACCGAGTAATATTCCGCAGGTAACAGGCCAAAACAGTGTTTTGGGGCTAGGCAATGTCAAAAGCGGGTCCTCTTTATTGGCGGATCATTGCTGAATTTGGGGCGTGATAGCCTAGCACGAATTGCCCTGATATCGTATTTATGTGAGGTGATATGACAGTTTCTCTACAAGACTTTGTGGCTGCAGCGAATGCTTTGATGCAGCCGGAGCAATTTAAGGACTATTGCCCAAATGGGCTTCAGGTCGCTGGTCGTGAAAGTCTGGCGCGGATCGTGTCGGGGGTGACGGCCTCGCAGGCTTTGATCGAAGCGGCGATTGACGTGAACGCTGACGTGATTATGGTTCACCATGGTTATTTCTGGCGGGGCGAAGATCCCTGTGTGGTGGGTATGAAGCGCCGTCGCTTGGGTTTATTGCTTGAGCACAATATTAGTCTTATCGCTTATCACCTGCCTTTGGATGCTCATCCCCAGTTTGGCAATAATGTTCAATTGGCTGAGCGCTTGGGGATAACGGTACAGGGCGGCATGGAGGTGGACAATCCTCTTAGTGTCGGCAATGTCGGGGTGCTTTCTCAGGCAATGACGGCACAGCAGTTTGCCGATCATGTTGAGCGGGTGCTGGGTCGCAAGCCCTTGCTAGAACTTGGTCATCAGCGCGATATCAAGCGTATCGCTTGGTGTACCGGCGCGGCTCAGTCCTATATCGAAAGAGCGGCGGCCTTGGGGGTGGATGCATTTTTGAGCGGCGAGGTGTCGGAGCCCACTATTTTGGCTGCACGCGAGCTGAGTGTGAACTATATTGCTGCAGGCCATCATGCCACCGAGCGTTATGGTATTCAGGCACTGGCGGCAGAGTTGGCGCAGCGTTTTTCGCTGAATCACCAATTCATTGATATTGATAACCCAGCCTAGTGGGGGTTTAGAGTCGGTTTAGATGGGGGTGACCGGAGGCTCAACAATGTCTTTGGGCTTTTTGTCTAGGTCAAATTCTTCATGCAGAGCGCCCTTTCTACCGGGCTGGCGGGGTGCATAGTCAAGCGGCTGTGCTGAAGGTGCTGCTTTACTGGGCTTATTCTCTAGAACTGGACGTCCCTCTGGCAGGGCCTGGAGTGGGCTGATGCCTGAGCTGTGCAGTTGCTGTGCACCCTCGACAATATGGTTGTGAACGCTGCGGTAGCTTTCGGCCAGCTCGTGCAGCAATTCGCCGGTGTGATCAAAATGACTGCTGACCTGTTGTTGGTAGTCCTGTTGTTGTTGCTGCATTTCGCTGAACTGCTTTTCCAGTGCGGCGCGGTTCTGCTGTGCCGGCTTGAGGCGGCTGAGAATAAAATAGCCGATGGCTGCGCCAATGAGTAGGCAGATAATGGCGACAGCGATCAATGTGTTAATATCTTGCACAGACTTTCCTCCGATGAGTCGACATGTTTGTGACTCTTTATTGTTGGTCAGTATAACTGCTCGCGCTGCGCTGATCAGTAGGCTCAGATAAAAAATTGCCAATTCTGTTCTGGGCCGGTAGAGTTGCGTCCGTCTTGCCAGGGGCTCCAATGCATGTCCACGCCTTTACAGCGCTATCAGCACGATCTTCAGCAGCCGGATTTTTCCTATGATCCGGCCCAGGAGCATGCTGTCAAATGCCTCCAGCGCCTCTATGATGAGTTGTTGCCCCAGCCCATGCCGGGCGCAAATGGATTCATGGTCGCACTAAGTGCACGTTTTGTTCGCCGCAAAGCGCCGCCGCCAATAGTGCAAGGTCTCTATTTTTGGGGTGGCGTAGGTCGCGGCAAAACCTATTTGATGGATACCTTCTTTGATACCCTGCCTTTTGAAAATAAGCTGCGTGCGCATTTTCACCGTTTTATGCAGCGAATTCACAAAGAGCTGAAATCCCTGTCTGGCGAAAAAAACCCTTTAGTGATTGTGGCAGATCGCATTGCCGATGAGGCTCGGGTGATCTGCTTTGACGAGTTTTTTGTCTCCGATATTACCGATGCTATGATTCTGGCGGGTTTGTTTGAGCGGTTGTTCGCGCGCGGCGTGGTGTTGGTGGCGACCTCGAATATTATTCCCGATGGTTTATATAAAGACGGTTTGCAGCGCGCCCGGTTCCTGCCGGCGATTGCGCTAGTTAAGCAGCGGGTTGAGGTGGTGAATGTCGATGGCGGTGTGGATTACCGTTTGCGTGCCTTGGAGCAGGCCGAATTGTACTATCAGCCGCTCGGTGATGCCGCAGAGGCGAGTTTGCAGCACAGCTTTCAGCGTCTGGCTCCCGAGGTCGCGGTGGCCAATCAAGCTTTGGATATTGAGGGGCGGCAGATTAAAGCGCGCTTTGTGGCCGATGACGTTGCCTGGTTCGATTTTACCGAGCTTTGCGATGGGCCGCGCAGCCAGTATGACTATATTGAATTGGCGCGGGTGTATCATGCCGTGGTGATCAGTAATGTGCCGCAAATGGGGGCGGGCCATGAGGATCGGGCGCGGCGCTTCATTAATATGATCGACGAATTTTACGATCGTAATGTAAAGTTGGTATTGTCTGCTGCAGTTCCGCTCGAAAATCTGTATACTGGCGGCCGTTTAGATTTTGAATTTGAGCGTACGCAGAGTCGCTTACTTGAAATGCAGTCAGAGGACTATTTGGGGCAAGAGCACCGTCCGTGAGGGCGTCCTGTGCTATTCCTCCAGAAAAGCGATAATTCCGCTTGAAAAACCTTTGGCGCTTATGTAGTATTCGCGCTCTTTGTTCGGTACGGGCCCTATAGGCGAGACACATGAAAACCTTAAGCGCAAAACCCAGTGACGTAATACATGACTGGTACGTAGTAGACGCCGCCGAAAAAACATTGGGTCGTTTGGCCAGTGAAATTGCGCATCGTTTGCGCGGTAAGCATAAGCCTGAATACACGCCTCATGTTGATACTGGCGATTATATCGTTGTTGTTAATGCAGAAAAAATTCGCGTTACCGGCAATAAGGCAAGTGGTAAGATCTATCACCATCACACCGGTTATCCCGGTGGGTTGAAGTCAATGAGCTTCGAGAAGTTGATTGATAAAGCCCCTGAGCGCGTGATCCAGGGAGCGGTAAAGGGTATGCTGCCCAAAAACCCGCTGGGTCGTGCTATGTTTAAAAAATTGAAAGTCTACGCTGGTACTGAGCATCCGCATGCCGCTCAGCAGCCAGTTGAACTGAATATCTAACGGAAGCGTCATATGTCAGCCACCCAGTATTACGGTACAGGTCGCCGTAAAACCTCATCAGCCCGTGTCTTCCTTAAGGCAGGCAGCGGTGCTATTTCAGTTAACGATCGCAGTCTTGATCAGTATTTTGGTCGTGAAGTCGCGCGTATGATCGTTCGTCAGCCACTTGAGCTGGTCGAAATGACTGAAAAGTTTGATATTCTAGTGACCGTCAGCGGTGGCGGCAGCTTCGGCCAAGCCGGTGCGATTCGCCACGGTATTACTCGTGCGCTCATGGAGTATGACGAAGGTTTGCGTCCAGGTCTGCGTAAAGCAGGTTTTGTGACCCGTGACTCTCGTGAAGTTGAGCGTAAGAAAGTTGGTCTGCGTAAAGCTCGTAAAAAGCCACAATTCTCCAAGCGTTAACCGCGACGGCCTCTGGCCAGTGGAGACTGCCCTTTGCGGCTTTCGGAAAACGCCCACGAGTTACGATGTGGGCGTTTTTTTTTGCCTGCACAAAGATCTGCTACTGGTCTTTATTGGGCATTATTATTGTCAGAGTGGGTCAAGTTCATTAGTATTTGGCTCATTTGGAATTTTGGAGTAGGTTCCGTGTGTTGGCGGGACCAGCCTGACTTTCGTATGTAATGGGGGAATCGTCATGAGTAATGACGGCGTAAATACAGGACGTCGACGTTTTCTGACGGCCGCAACATCTGTTGTCGGTGGTGTCGGGGCCGTTGGTATCGCAACACCATTTGTGGGTTCTTGGAACCCTAGCGCTAAAGCGAAAGCTGCTGGCGCGCCAGTGAAAGCCGATATTGGAAAGCTTGAGCCAGGGCAAATGGTTGTCGTAGAGTGGCGTGGTAAGCCGGTTTATGTGGTGCGTCGCACCCAGGAACAGGTTGCCGAGCTTCAAGAGCTCACAACATATTTAAAAGATCCTGAGTCTAAGGGGTCTGACCAGCCGGCTTATGTCGATTCGATCAACCGAGCGATTCGTCCTGAATTTTTGGTCCTTATCGGTTTGTGTACTCACCTAGGTTGTGCGCCCAAGTATCATCCTGAAGTGGGTGTACCTGATTTGGGCGGTAAATCGTGGTTAGGTGGATTCTTTTGTCCCTGTCACGGTTCGCGTTTTGACTTGGCAGGTCGCGTTTATCAGGGTTCACCAGCGTCACAGAACTTGATTATTCCTCCGTATTCCTTCGAGGGTGACAATGTTCTAGTTATCGGTATTGATCAGGGGGCTGCGTAATGAGCAAAATGTTAGTGGGTTTACGCGACTGGGTTGATGCCCGCCTGCCGATCATGCGCGCGTGGGATACCCATATGGGTAAATACTATGCGCCGAAAAACTTCAATTTCTGGTATTTCTTTGGTGTGCTTTCTTTGGTTGTACTGGTTAACCAGCTACTGACCGGTGTTTGGCTGACCATGAGTTTTACCCCCAGTTCTGAAGAAGCCTTCAGTTCTGTTGAATACATTATGCGGGACGTTGAGTTCGGCTGGATCATTCGCTATATGCACTCTACCGGCGCCTCGGCGTTCTTTGTAGTGGTGTATTTGCATATGTTCCGCGGCCTGCTATACGGCTCATACCAAAAACCCCGTGAGTTGATCTGGGTTTTTGGTATGTTTATCTTCTTGGCCCTGATGGCTGAAGCTTTTGTGGGTTATGTACTGCCCTGGGGGCAGATGTCCTACTGGGGTGCGCAGGTTATTATCTCGCTATTTGGCGCCATTCCGGTTGTGGGCGAAGACATTGTTCAGTGGGTGCGGGGTGATTATCTGATCTCCGGCGTTACCCTCAACCGTTTCTTTGCTCTGCACGTGGTTGCCCTGCCGATAATCCTGATCGCGCTGGTGGTGTTGCACTTGCTGGCACTACACGAAGTGGGTTCTAACAACCCCGACGGTGTTGATATCAAGAAAAATAAGGATGCCAATGGTGTTCCTTTGGATGGCGTTGCCTTCCACCCTTATTACACTGTGCACGACCTGACCGCGATTGCCGTGTTCATGTTTGTGTTCTGCGGCATCATCTTCTTTATGCCGGAGATGGGTGGCTATTTCCTTGAGCACGCCAACTTTGAAATTGCCAATGGTCTGAAAACCCCTGAGCACATTGCGCCAGTGTGGTATTTCACCCCTTTCTATTCGGTTCTGCGAGCAGTGCCGGATAAATTGCTGGGCTTTATCGCCTTTGGTGCCTCGGTAGCAATTCTATTTATGTTGCCGTGGCTGGATCGCAGCAAGGTTAAATCGATTCGCTACAAGGGTAATTTCAGTAAGGCGGCGATTCTAATATTTGTAGCCTCTTTCTTGATTCTTGGTGTGCTTGGTGTGAAAGCGCCGACTGAAGCGCGGACTTTGCTGGCACGTATTTGCTCAGTATTATATTTCGCCTTCTTTCTGTTGATGCCTTTCTGGACTAAGTGGGAAGCGACTAAGCCGGTGCCGACCCGCACTACCGACGGTGGTATGGGTTTCTGGAAAAGTATGGGCGTTCTGTTGGTAGTGATTCTGTTGACGGTGCTGCCCTTGAAGGCCGCTGGTTCTGAATCTGCTTTTGATTGCGGCACTATGGCCTGCGATGAAATTGAAACCGATGTCACGGATATGCCTTCATTACAGAGTGGCGCGGCGACCTATATGAATTTTTGTATGGGTTGCCATTCACTGGAATACGCTCGCTATCAGCGTACTGCTGAAGACCTGGGGATTCCGCTGGAACTGTTTGGAGAGAATTTGAAATTTGATGCCGACGCCAGAATCGGTTCATTAATGAAGAATTCTATGGCGCCTGCCGATGCAAAAAAGTGGTTTGGCGCCGCGCCGCCTAATCTGACGTTGGTTGCTCGTGCTCGTAGCCCCGAGTGGCTTTACACCTATTTGCGGACTTTTTACGCCGACCCGTCTCGCCCCTATGGCGTGAACAACAAGGTCTTTAAGGATGTCGGTATGCCCCATGTGATGGCTGAGCTGCAAGGCATGCCAGAATGCGCGCCGGGTCCTGTTCATGCCCATAATGGCGGTGTATTGCGCGACCCATTGACTGGCGAAGATGTCTTATACGGTGATGATGGTAAGGCCCTGAATCCCTGTGGGTCCTTTACATATCAGAGTGAAGGCGCCCTGATTCCGGCGGAATATGATAAAGTGGTCTACGACTTGGTGAACTTCTTGGAATATATTGGTGAGCCATCGGCAACAAAATCCAAACGTATAGGCGTTTATGCACTGTTGCTGATTTCGTTATTCTTTATCTTCGCCTTCCTGCTGAACCGCGAGTATTGGAAAGACGTGCATTAATACACTGCTTGGCTTGATGAGTAGCCTGGCTTAGTGAAAGTTAGTGGGCGGTTTCAATGAAGCTGCCTGTTTGTTGTTTAGGTTTTTTTAAATTGAGGTGTGATCAATGGGCGTTGTTGCCAAGCGTTCTACCATGACTTTCTTCTCTGATGCGTCGAGTCACTATTGCCATCGAGTCAGAATTGTACTGGCCGAAAAAGGCGTAACTGTTGATATCGTCGATGTGAAGCCGGGTACCATGCCGGAAGAAGTCGCCGAGCTAAACCCCTATAACTCCCTGCCAACCTTGGTTGATCGCGATCTCGCTTTGTACGAGTCCAAGGTGATGATGGAGTACCTCGACGAGCGTTTTCCTCATCCCCCCTTGTTGCCGGTTTACCCTGTTGCCCGTGGTGAGAGTCGTCAATATATCTACCGTATTGAGCGCGACTGGTGCCGTTTAGTGGATGAGCTGTTGGTTGGTGGTAATCAGAAGAATACCGATAAGGCCCGTAAGGAATTGCGTGATAGCCTGTTGACGGTTGCCCCAATTTTTGCTGAAAAGCCGTTTTTTATGAGCGATGAATTCACTCTGGTTGATTGTTGTTTAGCGCCTATTTTGTGGCGTCTGCCAGAAATTGGCGTGGTAATTCCACAAACTCGTCAATCCAAGCCCCTGTTTGATTATATGGAGCGCTTATTTGAGCGTCCGTCATTCCAGGAAAGCTTAACCGAGAAAGAGCGGGAGCACCGTAGCGAGGCTTCAGTAGCCTGAGCTGTCGGCTGATATTATGGCAATGACATCAAGTCGCCCGTACATGATACGGGCAATTTACGAATGGGTGGTGGACAATGGTTGCACGCCCTATATTTTAGTCAATGCTTTGCATGATGATGTCTTTGTTCCTCAGCAGTATGTGCAGGACGGGCAAATTGTGCTAAATATTTCACCTTCCGCAGTGGTAGGGCTGAATGTGGAAAATGATTTTTTGAGTTTTAGTGGCCGCTTTGGCGGTGTGCCTCAGGAAGTCAGCGCGCCTATTTCTGCGATACTGGGTGTCTATGCCAAGGAGAATGGCCAGGGCATGTTGTTTGATGCTGAAGAGCCGATAACGCCGCCACCTAGCCCGCGACCTTCTGCGAGTTTGAGTAAGTTGCCTTCTAAGCCGAAAGCTAAGCCCAGCCTCAAGGTGGTTAAATAAACCATCTTTACTACTAGAGTGAACCCACTCTAGTAGTATTCAAAAACCCGAACCACCTTCTGTACGCCACCGGTTTCGCTGGTGATGGTTGCAGCGGTATCGGACTCTGCTTTAGATACCAGGCCCATTAAATAAACCACACCATTTTCGGTGACGACCTTAATTTTTGACGCGTCCAGTTTGTCGTTAAGAGATAGGCGACTTTTGACCTTGGTGCTAATCCAGGTGTCATTGCTGCGAGCGAGCATGCTGACGTCGCCGCCGCTGACTAATTCATTGTGAACCTTGCGCACTTTTTTAATATTGTTAGCGACTTCACCTGCGATGATGCGCAGGCTGTCATTGGGCGTGTTGCCGGTCAGTAGCACTATGCCGTTATGGCTGGTAACGGTGACGCGAGCGCTTTCCAGGCCGGGGTTGGATTTGCGAATATTAACAAGGGCTTTGGTCTCGATAATTTCATCGTCTAAATAGCTGCCCAAGCTACGGCTGCCGGGATCTTCGACAATGGCTTGGTCGGTAGTCGCAGTGATGATTTGACTGCAAGCTGTGCTGACCATTAGCGCGATGGCTAACAGAGCTTGGCTGAGAGTTTTTAAAGGTTTCATTTCTGAGGGCTTCCAAATAGTTGGGTATCAATGAGTTCACAAATGCTATTAACAGCAATCAATTGCATCTCAATTACTCGAGCCCGATCCTCAACCGGGAAGCTGAGTTCGACATCTTCGGGTAATAGCAGTGAGCTGGCATCGCCACCAGTGAGGTTGCACAGTGAAATAACCCGCATATTACGTTCGTGTGCGGCCTGTATGGCCCTTAGGGTCGCGTTAGAACCGTTGCCGAAATAGCACAGCACCAAACAGTCGCCAGCCTGGCCAAGGGCGCGAATTTGGTTAGCGTAAATATCGTTGTAGCTCGAGTCTGCGCCAATGGCGGTCGCGGCGTCAGCGCTCAGTACCATGGCCGGTAAAGCTGGTCGCTCTTGCTGGAAGCTATTGAGTAAATTGGTCGCCAAGTGCTGGGCGATTAGGCTGCTGCTACCTTCGCCACAACAAATAATTTTGTGTTCGTGGAGCATGCTTTCCACAATGCATTCGCTGGCATGGGCAATGGTGGCACCTAGGGCCTCCATGGTGTACATGCAACTTTCAATGTGACGATGAAAAAGGTCAATGACTTGCTCAGAATAATCCACGTAATCCGGTCTCTCACTCCTGAAAAGCGTTGTCCAGCCAATTGAAACTAAGCTCACCGCTGGTTGTAGCCATGACTTCAATGACATCGAATCGGCAGGGAAGTTCAGTATATTTGCCGCGGCCAAGGTAATGGCGTGCGGTGAGGATAATACGCTGTTGCTTGCGGGTATCAACTGTTTCTGCCGCGCTGCCGAATTTATTCGACTGGCGGTGGCGAACTTCAAAAAACACCAAGTGGTGTTCGCTCAGGCCGATGATATCAATTTCACCAAAGCGGCAGCGATAATTTGTGTCGACAATTTTGATTTTGTTATCCAACAAAAATTGGCAGGCAGCCTGTTCGCTGCGCTTACCGATGTCAGCAGGTAGAGCTTGGCGACGTAGCCAAGTCATAGCTCGTTACTGAATTCAACCGTCGTTAACGGATTAAGGACAGCGATGCCGTTCTGAATTTCTGCCAATGTCAGTTTGCGTTCTATTTGCTTCAAGGCATTTAAGCTTAGTGTGCCTGTCTCACCAAAAACCTGAGCACTGCTATTTTTGCTTAATTGTTTAAGGCGGAGGTGGAGTCTGAAGCTGTCTACTCCTAGAGCATACATACGCTGGTAAGCTGGACTGGAAGGAATGCCGGCATTAATGGCGCGGCGTATTTCAGATTTCTCATGGAAAACCCAGGGAATGTCGATAAAGCGCACACCATTGATATCCTGATCCTTGCTGGGTGCGCTGGTGCCGCGATAAATATGGGAGGTGGCATAGACTGGAATATCACTGGCGTAGTGATAGGCCAGTAGGGGTTTAATAGCGCGACCCTCATTGGGGCGTGCCAGTACAAAAATGAAATCAACATCGGTGCGGCGATAGGGTTGATAGTTTGGGCGCACGCCAATTATTTGTATTAGGCGCTGCAGGCGCTGCTCGCTGCGATTGATTTGCAGAATGCTTTTTATCTGCTTTGAATAGTTGTTTTTGCTGGCATCAAAGGTTTGGCTGGCGACGATTTTGCCATCTAACTGCTGCCAGCGATCGGCAAAGGCTTGGGCTACTTTTTCCCCCCAGTCGCCTTTTGGGGTAATAATCAATGCACGTTTATAACCTTTGCTTAGCGCGATATCTGCTATCTGCGCCGCTTCATCTTCGGGGTTCAGGCCAAATTGGTATAAGTCGTTGGGGAAGTGTTGGCCATCAATACGATTTAATGCAAGGGTTGGCAGGGCCATGCTAATGGCTTGGTTTTTAGTCAGGGCGGCAAGGCTTTCTTTTTCGAGTGGACCAATGACCAGTTTATTGCCGTCGTTTACCACTTGCTGATATACGGCATTGATATCTTTGTTATTACTGTCGTATTGATTAATTCTCGGCACACTGCCGCCCTTGTTTAGAATTTCATAATAGGCGGCAAAGAAGCCATCGCGAATCGCTTTACCATAGGCCCCTAAGCGGCCGGTAACCGGCAGAATGAGTGCCACTTGATCGGGCCG
>JBLHPB010000051.1:0-17842 GCA_047624025.1 Zhongshania sp. | reverse complement strand
TTTGACGGTGACGAGTTTCACATTGTAGTGGTCAACTATTTCCGGACAGTTTTTTAGGTTGTTTTTCTTTCATCACCGGCGTTAACCCGTTGTTGTGCTTGTGAGGTCTTTGCTCGTTGTAGTATGTCATCAGGTAATAGCTGATCTCTTTGATTGCCTGATCTAAGTTCTGGTATCCCAACTCAGGTACCCATTCACTTTTTAAACTCCGAAACACTCGCTCCATCGGCGCATTGTCCCAGCAATTTCCACGGCGACTCATGCTCTGAATCATCCGATACTGCCATAGACGCTGACGGTACTCTAAACTGCTATATTGGCAGCCCTGATCTGAGTGAAACATCACCTGTTTTGGCTTGCCTCTCATCCGGTGTGCCATTTCCAATGCTTTTAACGTCAACTTTGTATCTGGCGATTCCGACATCGCCCAGCCAATCACTCGGCGTGAGTACAGATCGATGACGACCGCAAGATAAGCCCACTGGCTACCTGCCCAAATGTAGGTGATGTCACCACACCAGACTCGGTTTGGCGCGGTCACATCGAACTCTCGTGCCAGCCGGTTAGGTGCCAGATTGTGTTCACTTGTTGCCTGCTTATATCGATGCTGCCCAGGTTGCTTGCTTATAAGGTT
Organism: Zhongshania sp.; assembly: GCA_047624025.1. Lineage (GTDB taxonomy): Bacteria > Pseudomonadota > Gammaproteobacteria > Pseudomonadales > Spongiibacteraceae > Spongiibacter. Next base: position 17,208 of record JBLHPB010000051.1, on the reverse strand, counting down.
GGCCTCAGCCATCAGACGTGAAACCTTGTACCGTCCCATCACCACACCGGTCATGGCCAGCTGGGTTACCAGCGTTCGGGCACCCGCAGAATTGCCACTGGCTGTGAACAACTCACGGACTTTAGTGCGTTCGTTGATCCGTTGTGTATTGATCTTTTTGCTCCGTTTCTGGCGTTCGTAATACGTTGAGGCAGGTAACTCAAATAGCGCACATAGCAACGCGACGGGCCATTGTTTGCTTAACGAGACAATCAGCGCTTGTACTTGAACTCGTCCGTTACCAAGAGCGCCGTAGCCTTTTTTAAAATGGTTTTCTCCATCTCTAAACGCTGAATACGCTTTTGCAGCTCTTGGATCTGACGCTGATCTGGCGTCAAGGCCTTGCTACCGACTGGCGTAATGCCTTCTCGTTCTTGGCTGAGCTGTTTTACCCAGCGCCGCATGGCTGTCGGCCCAACCCCCAGCGCTTGGCAGGCTTCGGACAGGGAATAACCTTTGTCGGTTACTAGCGATACCGCTTCCAGTTTGAATTCTGGCGTAAAGGACGGACGTTTCTTACTCATAGACACCTCGTTGCTGGCGTTATTCTAACGCCTTAGTGAGTGTCCGGATTCATTAAGCCACTACAGTCCCCTACAAATGAATCACGGAACAAAGAAAGAAAAATACCGTTTAGGTTTTAATGCTTTCAGTGGAATGTCAAAAATCACCTTCGCAGATTGTGCACATGCCATGTTAAATATGTTGGTAGACGATACATGGCATGGTAAGGCACCAATAATTCAGTATTAGAATGCTCGATAGATGTGGTGGACTTTATAAAAAAGTCATGTCCCGGCAATATAACAAGGCCATGTTACCTCGCACACTACGCGTACTGGACAGCCTTTCCGCAGCTTTGCTGCTACAAATCTGCCGTAAATGGCGGCGTTGATATTGCGGGAAAACTAGCGACCTCCATAGGATGGCGTGTTTTTGACCGTCCGCTTATTACGTGGCGGCAGCCACCGCTTCTTACATGTGATCTTTCCAGATTTTTGGGGAGCTATGGTAAAGTCCTGCGATGCTTTAAGTCTCGTATTGCAGGGCGATTTCCAGGGTTTAAACTCAGTTTGCTCACTTTTGTTTAATGCCTTGAATTGATCTCCCCCATTTATCTAAGAATACCTCACCCTAAGCGCCTCGATACGATAGCCAACAACCCTATTTCACCTGCAGGAACAACCAACCATTCGCCAAAGGCCTCTACCTTGCAGGCCCCAAAAAACGTCTAAGATCATTCATAGCGCCCAGACTTCGAGAGGGGTAGACTGAAACCAATTACACACAAAACAACCTAAACATCAGTGATGGTTAGCGAATAATAATGTACTTGTGGTGCTAAAAATTTCCGTCATTACGCATTCAGCAATTATTAGAAGGAACTAGACGTGGCAGAAGCCGTGAGGGAACATTTCGACATCGCCATTATTGGTGCTGGCCCTGCGGGCTTGAGCGCGGCGGCCAAGGCCGCCGAATACGACCTCGACGCCAAGATCCAAAATACTGACCATACGCCAACGCATATATTAATAGAAGGCTCGCCACTTCACGCCAACACCATACAGCGCTACCAGAAAGGTAAGCATGTTATGGATGAGCCCGGCTACCTGGATTTACGCAGCCCGCTGGACTTTACCGCAGGTAAACGGGAGCAAATCCTTGGCACTTGGGAACAAGGTATCGCCGCCACCGGCATCAATTTCCGGACCAATTGTGAAGTCACTAAGATCTCCGGCGCCAAAGGCAATTTTGTCATTGAATGTGTTAACGGAGACACCATTGGCGCCAATCATATAGTGTTATCGATAGGCACCCAGGGCAATCCACGACGCTTGGGTGTGACTGGTGACAACTCACATTTTGTGCAATATCAACTCGATGATCCCGACGAGTACAAAGACGAAGATATTATCGTGGTCGGTGCAGGCGACGCCGCCATAGAGAATGCCCTGGCATTGGCAAAACACAATCGGGTGGTGATTGTGAATCGCAAAAACGAATTTTCGCGGGCCAAACAAGGCAATCTAGACGCTGCCCTGGAAGCCATCAACGATCGTAACATTTCATTCTCCTGTCGTTATGAGGCCTCGGTAAAATCCCTCAGCCTCCCCGATACCGGCGCGGCTGGCACCGTGATCCTCAATACTGCACGGGGTGAAGAAACCCTGCCTTGCCACCGAATCATAGCCCGTCTCGGCTCGATTCCGCCGCGGCAATTTGTTGAGAGTTGTGGCATACGTCTTCCCAATGAAGACCCAGAAGCCATTCCCGAACTGGACAGCCAATACCAATGCAATGTTGCCGGTCTGTATATTATTGGTGCGCTGGCAGGTTACCCGCTCATTAAACAGAGCATGAACCAAGGCTATGATGTTGTTGAATACATAAAGGGACACGCGGTTAAACCCGTAGACCACCCCTTGCTGGCGCTAAAATTCGCGCTACTGCCCTATCTTGCAGATGTTGATGACATTCTTGCCTTGTATCAGCAACGGGTGCCGATGTTTTCGCGAATGAACGCCCTAGCGTTTCGCGAACTGGTTATGGAAAGCGACATTCGCTACTGCATTGCTGACTCGCAGCAGCTTGATAGCCTACAAGAACAGGGCGACCAGGTCCGCCAAAATCGCCTGAGCGACATCCTCACTGCGCGAACAGCCGATACTCAGCGACGACAATTGGCGGGATTAGCTCTCAAAAAATCCAGTCCACCCAGCGATCCAGTCATTACTCACATTGCCCACAGTGACGACTTTCTTTATCGCCACAATGAATACAGCAACTCTTTTTTCACCATTATCGAAGGTCAGGTCACGCTGAGCTCCCCTGAAGGGACTCACACCACCCTTGGTCCGGGGCAATTCTTTGGCGAAATGAGCTTACTGTCTGGTCGCCCGCGTATTGGCGACGCCATTGCGAGCAATGACACCATTCTTATAGAAACCCCGCGCCGTACCATGGCAAAACTCATGGCGGCCAACGACGAAGTTGCTAAGGGTATAGAAACCGTCTTTTTGCAGCGCACCTTGCAACAGTTTTTCAGCCCCGACAGTAGCTACAATACGCTTGGCGATATAGCCAAGCAGGTCAGCACCGAGCGTTTCAATACCGGCAAACACATTTACAATGAAGGCGAAAACGGCTCGCACTTGTATTTAATACGTAGTGGCACCATAGCCCTAAGCCGCATGGATGAAGGCAAGGAAATTGCAATTGGACAACTGCATTCCGGCCAAATATTCGGCCAAATGGCCCTTATGGGCGACCCCATTCGCCGTGAGTCGGCGTTTGCGGCAGTTCGTACCGAAGTCATACAGATAAGCCAAAAACCGTTTTTGGCACTACTGGCCAAGTCGCCAGAGTCCGTGACCAGACTTCAGGCAGAAACTGCCAAACAACTGAAATCAACGGCGGCATTAGCCGCGCTTCCCGAACAAGCCGAATTAATGTCATTTCTTTTGGCGCAGGGAACCGGTGAAGGCACCAATGTATTACTGATCGATGAAAATCTCTGCATAGCTTGTGACAATTGCGAAACCGCCTGCGCAGAAACCCACAACGGCATTGGACGACTGGATCGCAAAGCCGGTGTGCGCTTTGCCAACATCAATCTTGCCATTGCCTGCCGCCATTGCGAACAACCCCATTGCATGAAGGAATGCCCACCCAATGCCATCCATCGTGAAAGCAGCGGTGAAGTGTATATCAGCGATAGCTGTATCGGCTGCGGTAACTGCGAAACCAATTGCCCCTACAATGTTATTAAACTTAGTTACCCATTACCGGAAAAGCCTCCGTTTCTGAGCTGGCTATTTGGCGGCATTGGCCCAGGCCCCGGCGAAGATCACAACGCCAAACCTAGTGATGCCGCGAAGGAAATAGGCAAAAAAGCTGTAAAATGCGATGCCTGCGTGGATCGGCCAGCGGGGCCAGCCTGTGTGCAATACTGCCCCACTGGTGCGGCTCAACGCATGGGACCCGAGGATTTTATCAATGTACTCAATCTTCGCTGAATAATTTTATTTTAGGACAAGCAATACATTATGGAAAAACAACAATAATGTACGTCAATATTCTCAACTACGCCGGACGGCGCTATTTATGGTGTGCCGTCGGTTTGCTGCTAGTCAGTAGTGGCCTGTACTTAAGTCAGGACGTAAACCTACCGCCCAACGGCGGCAGCTGGCAGGGCTATGTATTAGGTAGCCTTGGCTTGTTGCTTATTATCTGGCTGTCTGCCCTAGGTATCCGCAAGCGTCGCTATGCCAGCAAGAGTGCTAATTTACAAGCTTGGGTATCCGCGCATGTGTACCTGGGTTTAAGTCTTATTGGCGTAGCGACCCTACATTGCGCCTTTCAGTTTGGCCTGAATGTACATACCCTCGCCTATGCGCTTATGTGCGCAGTCATTCTCAGCGGTATGATTGGACTATATGCCTATCTGCGCTATCCCCGTTTACTGGTGGAAAATCGTGCCAACCAAGCTTTTGAGCAACGACTTGAATCACTCACAGAAATCGACAAAGAAGCTTTGGCGCTAGCGGCCAATTGCGACGTTTACATTCAGAGCATGATTAGCAGTGCCATTAACCGCACTGCCATTGGCGGTAATTTACTGACTCAATTTTTGGGCCGCGATAAATCTACCGTGCTAATGCCGATTCATAAGACAGCGCCAGACGAAACACTACTACGTGCCAATGAGGGGCAACAAACTGTTATCGATTTTTTGGTGGCAAAAATCCCCGACACCAACAAACCCGGTGAAGCCGAAAGATTGCAAAAGCTGCTGTATATATTAGGCCGTCGACAGGAACTATTGCGTCGTCTGCGCCGAGAATTAAGCTTACAGTTGCGATTAAAATTATGGCTGAGTGTGCATATTCCCTTAACAATCGCACTGCTGGTCGCCTTGTTTATTCATATATTCACTGTCTTCTTTTACTGGTAATGCCATGTTAATTCTTATACGAACAACACGGCTTAAAAACGGCAAACTGATTGACCAGATCGACAGTGAGCTGGAAGTCAATAAAATTAATGTCGGCAGTGGCAATCACTGTGACATTCAATTATTTGGCGATGATATTGCCGATAAACACTGCGACCTAAGAATCCTTGATCAAGGTCATTTACAGCTCACTTGCCACTCCAGTACCAAGGTGACAATTGCAGGTGTCGACCTCAAAAAAGCTGCTGTTGAAATTGGCAGCTGGATTGACATTGGCGCCCACAAAATTGCCTTAGACTCGCCACCGCCTGGTTTTGACGCGGCACTTATTGTCCAAGTGGACGTAGACAGTCAACCCTCCATTCAAACGCGCTATAAACAGGAACTCCAATTAAAGCTACCCAGCAGCCGACGCTGGAGTTACGCCCTTGGCCTGCTGATACTCCTGGGGGCATTTATCGTGCCCTTGCTTCAATACGCGCAACCCGACACCGCACAAAAGCTACAGCAGCTCGGCCTTCCCTCGGATGAAATCTGGTCCTCTGGCCCTTTATCAGGCCCGCATCATGTCGCTGGGCTAGTCGAGAACTGTAATAGCTGTCATACCAAAGGATTTCAGCAAGTCGATACGGCCAGCTGCGTTAGCTGCCACAGCGATAGCCATCGACATTTCCCGGTAGAACATCCCTTCAGTAGTCACAGCGATACCGACTGCCAAGCTTGCCACAAAGAACATAATGAGCCGGAAATGCTCATCGTAAAAAACAATCAGCTCTGTGTGAATTGCCACATAACCCCCATACAAGGCATTACTTCACAACTCACTACAAATACCGAAGTGGTTACAGAAATCGCCGCCAGCTCGGCATTTACGGCCAATAAGCATCCCGACTTTCTGCCCACTTTATTGCAAGCTCAAGCAGATGACTGGACGTTAAAAAAAGCCTTGCCCTCAACAATACTTAAAGAACAATCGAATCTTAAATTTCCACATCAACTGCATTTAAATACCGAAAAAGTGGGAAAAGAGATTGCTGGTAGTAGTAAAAAATCCGCGCTTATTTGCGGCGATTGCCATACTCCCACCCCCGGCGGCGAACATTTCGCGCCAATCAGCATGGAAACCAGCTGCGCGAGTTGTCACAGTCTAGATTTCGACGACCTTAATCCACAGCGTCGCCTGCCGCACGCAGCCCCCGAGGCGGTATACACTTTTTTACAGGAATTTTATATTAGCCAGGCAGCAAGCCAGCGCTACGCCAAAGTAAAACAATTGCCTCGCCGTGTACCCGGCCTCAACACCATAGCGCGCTGCGATAAACAAGATCCGCTTCAATGTGGCGGTGACTGGGCGAGCGAGGAAATGGACCGACTATTTACTAAAGGTGGCTGTGTCGATTGCCATGAAGTTTACAAGAACGCATCGCTAGATAAAGCCCAGCAATGGCAGGTGAAAACCGTGAAGCTAACAGCCGACTGGTACCCTGCCGCTCACTTTAGTCACTCGGCGCACCATATTATGTCTGCCGACACCATAGGCAAAGAAGCCTGCACAAGCTGCCATAAAGCGCAGTCTTCAGAATTAAGCAGTGACGTATTAGTGCCGACAATGGGCATCTGTTTGGACTGTCACGACGAGGCGGCAAAAAGCAGCATTATACTACAATGCATAGACTGCCACGTTTTCCACGACGCAATGCTGCCGGTGATGACCGCCCCTACCGCAGGGGACAAAAAATGACCGTGCGACTATGCGCAGTGCTTCTTCTACTGACAATAAGCTTAGTAGCTTGTAAAGACGGCGATCGCAAGGAGCAAAATACCGCGCGTGGCAGCAACGCCAACACCCAGTGCAACGGCAGTTGCGCCAGTGCCAGCAGCTTTCTCTCTAGTGCCGATGTTGAATTAGTGGTGAGACAAGCCGTAGCACAGGCGCGAGCGATTAATGTGCCAGCCACTATTGCCGTGGCAGATCGCAGCGGAAATATCCTCACGGTATTTCGCATGACCGAAGTACTGGCCAATGGTGATAGAAAACTCACCATCTTGTCGAATCCGGACACCGTCATTAGTGGCGGTCTTGAACGTTTGGAATTGCCTATTTCGGCAAGCATTGGCGGCGATGCACTCGCTGCTATGGCCAAAGCGATTACGGCGGCCTACCTATCGAGTGAAGGCAATGGTTTTAGCACCCGCGTTGCCAGCCAAATTGTGCAAGAACATTTTAATCCCGGCGAGTTTAATCAACCCAGCGGCCCGCTGTTTGGGGTGCAATTCAGTCAACTGCCCTGCTCCGACTTTGTCCTGGATGCCAGCAACCCTGCTACTTTAGTCGGCCCCAAGCGCTCACCGCTAGGACTGTCCGCCGACCCCGGCGGTATACCTCTCTATAAATTCGGCACGCCAGTGGGTGGCATTGGCGTTATTTCTGACGACTTTGTCTACGGCCTCGACCCCAGCATTGCCGATGTCGATATTGATAGTGACGAACTAATTGCACTTGCCGGCAGTTTTGGTTTTGCAGTGCCAGCAGACCGCCAGGCAGATCGCATTACAGTGGATGGCAAAACCCTGCGTTTTGCCGATGTGGATTTCAGTGCCATTGATTCCAGCGTACAAAATCCACCCGTCTTGATCCCCACCACCGACGGTAAATTTATTAGCGTCAAAGATTACTACGACGCCAACGACGCTTACCGTGTAGGGCAAGCCTTTGGTCAATCCAGCTCGGGAATTCGCTCAGACAATAATCTGCGCTACCCCGGCCGGGATGCTTTTGTATTCGTCGATCAAAGCAATAGCGAACGCTTCCCCCCCACGGCGGGCTCTCTGCTTAGTGCTGCCGAAGTACAAGAAATTATTAATCAGGCCCTGTCCGTCGCCAATCGCGCCAGAGCACAAATTCGACGCCCACTGGGTTCGTCGGCGCGAGTCACTGTTAGCGTAGTCGATACCGACGGCAGCATACTGGGCATTGCCAGAACCCGCGACGCACCGATTTTTGGCGCCGATGTGTCGCTGCAAAAAGCCCGCACGGCAACCCTATTCTCGTCTACCGATGCCGCCAGCTTTATTAGCGCCCTGCCCGACACCCAATATTTAACACCATCACTGACCGCCGCCAACACCATTGCTTTAGATGATTATGTGCAAAACGTAATTGCTTTCACGAATGATAATACCGCCCTGAGCAATGGCATTGCCTTTGCTGATCGTTCCGGCGGCAATTTATCACGGCCGTTTTACCCCGATGGCATCGACAGCAATGGGCCCGGCCCGTTCAGCAAACCCGCTGGTGAATGGAGTCCGTTTTCTACAGGCTTACAGCTCGACGTGAGTTTTAATGGCATTGTCAGCCACCTACTGTATTTAATGGGTGGTGCGCAGGATGTTGGCAAAAACTGCGTAGGGCTAGCCTTTGCGGGCACCAGTAGTACAAGTACTCCCCGTATCGCCAACGGCATTCAAATCTTTCCCGGCAGTGTGCCAATTTATCGTGGTAATCAATTAATTGGTGGCGTCGGTGTATCCGGTGATGGAGTGGATCAAGACGATATGATCGCCTTTTTAGGCTTGCATCAGGCCGGCGACATTCTCGGGACAGTTAACAATGCCCCAGTCGCCATCCGTGCCGATCAACTGACACCTAAAGGCCAGCGCTTGCGCTATATCAACTGCCCACAAAGCCCCTTTAATAACAGTGATGAGCAAAATGTTTGTGCTGGTAAATAAACCAAGCCGCGTGAAGCGCGCACCCATAATTTTCGGTAGGAGCATCTTGCCGAAATTTGCGCTGGGCTTTGCACTTGGGTTTGCGCACAGTCCTATACTTTTCGCAGAAACTGCAGACGCCAAAAAAAGTTTAAGCGCAGTAGCTTGTGCCACTGACAAGCATCAAGCGCCGCGCCGGGTGCCCGGTAAACGCTTTGACTGCATAGAACAAGAAGCACCAACCACTCGTATTCCGGTACCGCGTTTAGAAGATTACAGCCCCGCCATCGCGATTCCCGACCGTTGGCGGATTGTTGAAACCTTAGGCTACGAAAATAACTGGTACGACCCCTACCATCGCAATACCTTAAAAGCTGACACACCGATTCATGACGATTGGTTTTTCAACCTCAGTATTATTGCCGACACTGTATTTGAATACCGCGACGTTGCCACCCCAGTTGGCATTCAATCCACTGCCAACGCGGGCGACCTTGATTTGTACGGCGGTACCAAACAATCTCAGTTTATTGAAAATCTCGCGGTCGAGCTGGTGTATTACAAGGGCGACACGGTATTTCGCCCCCCCGATTATGAATTCCGGTTTACGCCAGTATTTAATTACAACGCCACCAGACTGGAAGAAATTACCGGTGTAGACGTTAATCCTTCAGAGGGTAAAACCCGCTATCAGGATTTTGCCGGTGTGCAGGCCGCGTTTGTAGATGTACATTTGCGCAATGTCTCTGACAATTTCGACTTCGACAGTGTGCGCTTTGGCATACAGCCTTTTAATGCCGATTTTCGCGGATTTCTTTTCCAAGAAAACCAATTTGGCTTGCGGCTATTTGGTACGCGCAACAACAATATCATTCAGTACAATCTCGCTTGGTTTCGTCGTCTCGAAAAAGACACTAATAGCGGCCTGAACAATATCGGCGAAACACCCCGCGACGACGATATCTTTGTCGCCAATCTGTATTGGCAGGATTTGCTAGCCCTCGGCCACACCAGCCAATTTACGGTGCTGTATAACCGTAACCGAGAAAAAGATGTCTTTTACGACAAAAACGGGGTCATTCAACGCCCTGCGTCAATTGGCAGCGAACGCTCGCGGCAATACGACGTAGTGTATTTTGGCATGAATAGCGACGGTCATGTCGGCCGTCTCAATCTGACTAGCGCTCTTTACTATGCCGTTGGCAAGCAAGAAAATGCACCGTTTAGCAGCCAGGACACCGACATTTCCGCGTTTTTTGCTGCCGCCGAGGTCTCCTTCGACCAAGACTGGATTCGCTGGCGCGCCTCAATATTATTTGCCAGTGGCGACGACGATCCCTATGACGACGTCGAAACCGGCTTTGACGCCATTGTTGAAAACCCCTTATTTGCCGGTGCTGATACCAGCTACTGGATACGTCAGGCCGTGCCATTAATTGGTGGCGGCAAGGTCGCACTCTCCAGCCGCAACGGGGTCTTGAATAATCTGCGCTCGTCCAAAGAACATGGCCAATCAAACTTCACCAATCCCGGCACGGTATTACTGGGGATTGGAGCAGATTTTGATGTTTTGCCCGAGCTGCGTATCAGTTTAAATGCCAATCAACTGTGGTTCGACGACACCGCTGTTTTAGAGGTGGCGCGCCAACAATCAAACATACCCAAAGACATCGGCCAGGATCTTTCAATTGCCGGTATCTACCGACCTTTTATGTCGCAAAACATTGTTCTACGGCTGTCCTATGCAGTACTACTGCCCGGCGACGCTTACCAAAACTTATACTCAGATGACCCTCAACAATCGGTGCTTTTCAATGCTATTTTCACCTACTAAAACACCGATCAGTGTTCTATTAGCTTTCATCTGCCTGGCATTTTGCCAACTGGCCAATGCCTCGGGCGACGAGCATGAAGTCGCTCGGGTGTATCACACCGCGCCGCCAGCACCGGCTTTTCAAACACTGGACGAGGTTGAACAAAAAAGCGCCGGCTGTGTAAGTTGCCACCGACAAAGTGACAGCCATAATATGCACAACAACCCCGCCATCAAATTGGGCTGTGTAGACTGCCATGGCGGCAACGCCAATATTCGCTTTGCCGAGAATGCACCACTCGACCCGGCCCTGATGTTGCCATTATTAGAAAAAGCCCATGTATTACCACGCTTTCCCGATAGCTGGCACTGGCCGAATTCCGCTAACCCCGAGCGCACCTATACATTACTCAACAAAGAAGCCCCAGAATATATCCGCTTTGTAAATCCCGGTGATTTCCGTGTTGCCAGTGAAGCCTGTGGCGCCTGCCACCAAAATATTATTGAGGCATCGACTCGCAGCCTGCATGGCACCGGCGCCATGTTCTGGGCCGCCGCCGCTTACAACAATGGCATTCTGCCGTATAAACGCTCCATTCTTGGCGAAGCCTACACGCGAGATGGCAAGCCCGCGTCAATAACCGCCGCCATCAAGCCCACCCCAGAAATGGCAGAGATGGGCATACTCGATAAAATTCTGCCACTCCCCGCATGGGAAACAGTAAAACCCGGTGATGTATTCCGCGTGTTTGAACGGGGCGGTCGCAATATTGTTAATTTGTTTCCTGAAACCGGCATTCCCAATGCGCTTGGTCAATTACAACGCTTAGAAGAACCCGGCAGGCCAGATTTTAAGCAATCGAATCGCGGCCCCGGTACCGGCGCACGCATATCAGTCCCCCTCATCAATATGACCAAAACCCGTCTTAACGATCCACTGTTTTGGTTTATGGGTACCAACGACCAACCCGGCGACTACCGCAGTTCGGGATGCACAGGTTGCCACGTGGTGTACGCCAACGATCGCGAGCCTAAGCATTCAGGCCCCTATGCCGCCTTTGGCAATACCGGTAAAAGCCAGAGCATTGATCCCACTATTGATAAAAACGCCTCTGGCCACCCTATTCAGCATCGTTTTACCCGCGCGATTCCCACCAGCCAGTGCATGGTTTGCCATATGCACCAACCCAATATGTTTGTGAATTCGTTTTTGGGTTACACCATGTGGGACTACGAATCTGACGCCCCGCATATGTGGCCCGAGAAACAACAATACCCTGACGCCGAAATGATCAGAAAAGTTCTCGATCGAAACCCTGAAGGTGCTGCCCCCAAAGGTAATTGGGCCGATGTGGACTTTCTTAAGGACGTCTCTAAATTAAATCCTGAACTGGACGACACCCAATTTGCCGACTACCACGGCCACGGCTGGAATTTCCGCGCGGTTTTCAAACGCGACCGTGATGGCAACTTGCTAGACGGCGACAATAATATCGTCAACGACGACGATCCCGAAAAGTTTAACAAAGCGGTGCACATGCGCTCCATTCATGCCGAAGTCGGTATGCACTGCGTGGATTGTCATTTCAATCAGGACAACCACGGCAACGGCCATATGTATGGAGAAGTGGCCGCCGCAGTCGAAATCAGCTGTGTAGACTGCCACGGCACAGCCGCCAAATATCCCGATTTAAAGCCCTCTGGCCCAGCCAGTAACGCCAGCACCACCGACCTGAGTTTACTGCGCAATCCCGACGGCCGCCGCCGCTTTGAATGGGTTGATGGCAAACTCATGCAACGCTCCATGCTCAACCCCGAGCTTGAGTGGACGCTATCGCTGGTAAAAGATTCGATAAATCCCGATCACTCAAGTTACAACCCCAAAGCAGCTCGCGCCAAACTCATGGCCAAAGATCCAGAAACACAACACTGGGGCAGCGACGTAGACCCCAACACTGCCGCACATAATTTTGAAGAAATGGAATGCTACGCTTGCCACACCTCGTGGACGACCAGCTGCGGCGGCTGTCACTTGCCTATTCAAGCCAATGAAAAATCCTCACGCCACCATTTTGAAGGCGGTGAATCTCGCAATTTCGCCTCGTATAACCCCCAAGTCGCCCGTGATCAAATCTTTATGCTAGGTAAACGCGCGCCCTATAAAGGCGGTAAATACGCGCCCGTTCGTTCCTCGTCAGCACTGGTTTTATCATCAACCAATGCCAATCGCGAACGTATCTATGTGCAACAAGCACCTATCTCAGCCAGCGGCTTTAGCTCACAGGCCTTTAATCCGCACTTTCCCCACACTGTGCGTAAAACCGAAACCAAGCAGTGTAGCGACTGTCATTTATCTGTTGAAAAAGACAATAACGCGATCATTGCCCAGACCTTAACCCTCGGCACAAAGTTTATCGATTTTATTGGCCGCAATGTTTGGGTGGGTGAAGAGCAACACGTTGAAGCCATCACTGTTACGGAGTGGGACGAACCCCAGGCCGTCATCGGTAGCTATTTACAGCGCTACGCCTACCCAGACTTTTTTGCCGTTCACCAAGCCCAAAATCAACAATTACAAACCTCCCATGCCCACAGCACAGCGCGCAGTCAGTGCCTGCAATTGCGCGGCGAGTACTTGTTTATTGCCGATGGTCAAGATGGCTTTAGGGTATTGGATGTCGCCTCAGTAGAGAACAAAGGCATATCGCAGCGACTGATCACCGCGCCATTTAGTCCGCTTGGTCATCAGGCCCAAGTCGCCAGCAAAAATGCCAGTTGCATTGCCCTACCCAGCATTCAACCCATTGCCCCAGAGCGCAATCAGGGCGATTTAATGCGGATCGAAAATAAAGAACAAGCCTTCCACCCACTTTATAATTACGCCTTTATCACCGACACTGAAGAAGGCTTGATTGTGGTGGACGTGAATACCTTTGCCGACGGCGAACCTCGCAATAACTTTATCAAAGCAGCTTTGCGCTGGGATGCTAAGGGACAATTACGCGGTGCGCGCCACATCACGATTGGCGGTCACTATCTGTATATCGTCGCGGATGCCGGTTTAATGGTTGTCGATATTGATAAGCCACTCGAACCCAAATTATTGCGTACCATTGCACTCAATGACGGGCGCGCCTCAGCACTGCAATTCCGTTATTTATTCGTCACCGATGCCGATGGCATTAAACTGGTGGATGTCACCCTACCTGCAAAAGCAGAATTGATTCCAGCAGCAACACTACCGATGGCCGATGCGTATAAACTGAGCTTAGCGAGGGGCTACGCCTATGTCGCCGCTGGTAAGCAGGGACTTGCGATTATTGATATTGAGCGACCAGAGAAAATGCGTTTGCTACAGAGCTTTAACGGCGACGGACACTTACAAGATAGCCGCGACGTGGTGATTGCTACGACCAATGCTTCACTCTTTGCCTATATTGCCGACGCAAAAACCGGTCTTAATGTGGTGCAATTAAGCTCGCCAGACTTACAACCTAAATTCTACGGATTTAACCCCCAACCAAATCCTCAGTGGATTGCCGGTAAACAAACGGCAAGCCCCGCCCTGAGCTTGTCTCGAGGTTTAGAGCGAGATCGCGCGGTGGACGAAAGCGGCGGACAGATTGCGGTATTTGGTCGTCGGGGTGCACGACCACTCCAGCTTGAAGAAATGCACAAACTCTATTTGAAAAAAGATGGTAAACCGTGGTTTGTGGAAGATACTCCCGGCAAAGCAAGATCAGGAGCCAAGCATGATTAGATACGCGCCACACATGCATAATCATTGTATTAGACGACTCGCTATTGTCCTACTGGCCATATTCAGCATCAGCGCTATCTCATTGCACGCAGATGAAGATATGGCCAAGGCCAAACATTTAGGCGTTGCCAGCTGTGCCAACAGTGTGTGTCACGGTCGCGCAGCGCCCGCTGAGCAAGGTAATATCTTGCAAAATGAATACCGCACCTGGGCAAAATATGATCATCACTCCAAAGCCTACAGTATTCTAAAAAATGCCGACTCAAAACGCATCGCCGCCAATATGGGACTTGCCGATGCCAGCAAGGAAGCCCAGTGTTTAGCCTGCCATGCCGACACTACGCCCAGTGCATTACAGGGTGAAAAATTTCAGATCGAAGATGGTATTGGTTGTGAGGTTTGCCACGGCGGTGCCGAAAACTGGATCGATTCCCACTACGGGGCCAATACCGCAGCCAGCCACCAAGCAAATTTAAACAAGGGGCTGATGCCAACAGAAGACCCTGTGTTTGCAGCTAAGCTGTGTCAGTCTTGCCATCTTGGTAACACTAATCAGCTAGCCAATCATGAAATGATGGCTGCGGGCCACCCACGTTTACGCTTTGAATTAGATACCTGGCTGACCTTGATGCCGCCTCACCACCGCGACGATGCAGATTACCAGCAACGCGGTAAAAGCAGCACGGCATTGGCGCGTTGGTTAGAAGGCAGAATGCGAGCAGCTCACGATTATCTGGCACTGCTTGAGCAGCACAGCTCGCCGCAGGGGCTATTTCCTGAATTAGCCGTATTCGACTGTCATTCCTGCCACCGGCCAATGGATACCGATGTACAGAGGACTTTGGCAGATAAACAAGCGCTACCGGCAGGCTCAATCCGCAGCAATGACAACACCTTGCGTATTCTTGCGGCGATTGTCTCAGTGCGAAACAAATCCCTAGGTAAAGATTTCGACCGCGCGATTTATCAATTAAATCGCGCGTCAGTATTAAGTGCAAAAGACCTACAAGAAAAAAGCCGTCAACTTATCGCTATAATAACCAAGGCTGAAGAATCCCTGCGGCAACCAGCTCTTACCGAAAATGAACAAAAATCGATTGCTATTGCCTTACTAAAACAAGCCGCAAACGGTAATATCAGAGATTATGCAGATGCAGAGCAATTATTCTTAGGATTACAGCTCTTGGCCTATAACGATAAAAACCCACAAGAAAGTGCCAAACGCTACGACGATATTTTCAAGGTTCTCGACGATGAAAAACGTTATAACCCAAATAAATTCAAAGTAGCGGCACAAAAAACCTTAAGAGCGACAACGGAGTAGTCTTTCTATGATCCGTATTCAAGGAAAAAGCCATATTGGCAAGCGTGCGACTAATGAAGATCGATTTGTTGCCGATACCAACTGGGGTATTGCACTCGTTGCCGATGGTATGGGCGGCCGAGCTGCAGGTGAGATTGCTGCAAGCATCGTAGCCAGTCATGTTGTGGACCTCCTTGATCAAGACACCCCACTCACAAGGTCGGTATATCTCGCGCATCAGGAAGTGTTAAGCGCCGCTGAGGATAATCGTGGAAAGAAGGGCATGGGCTCCACCATCGTGGTCGCGCACTTTATTGAACACCAATTCGAACTTGCCTGGATTGGCGACAGTCGCGCCTATATATGGGACGGCGAGCTTCGCCAAATCAGCAGAGATCATTCCCAGCTTGAGGCCATGCTAAGTCGCGGAGAAATTAGCTACAGTGAAGCAGCAAGCCACCCCAAGAAGAATGTCATCACTCGTGCGATGGGCCATGGCCAATTTACCGAATCTGATGTCCCCCTTATCAAAGGGGGACTTTACAGCGGGCAAACACTTATACTTTGCAGTGACGGGCTTTACGACGCCGTAGATGCCAGTGACATCGCCAGAATTATGGCTAGTACGGCGTCTACCGCAGAGCAACTTGATAACTTGGTTGCCGCTGCGGTAGCAAACGGCGGTGCCGACAATATTACGGTGGTACTCGTCGACAGTGACGTGATGCCCGAACTAAATGCAACGCCGCCGGAACTTCCCACCGTATCCATTGCCCGCACCGACGGCAGCACACAACATTTTTTGGCTGAATGAATTACATTCACCGCAACCCTGATTCCAAGGTAGCAACATATGGCAAGCTTTAAACTTTACGATACCAAGAACGCCATTGAATATATCCTTACGGCGCCGGAGTCATCCGTCGGACGTAGCCCAGAAAGTGATATTCGACTATTAACCTCCAGCGTGTCACGTAACCATGGCATATTAAAAATCATGGACGGCACTTTATCTTATGTAGATTTAGGCTCCAGTAATGGCTCATACATCAATGCCGTGAAGGTCGACAATGAAGCACCCTTAAAAAATTATGACACCCTGCAAGTTGGCGAATTTGAATTAAAAGTTTCCTTGGAGTTAGAACAAGACCAAGACGCTACTATGATCAGCAGTAGTGATGATGATGCCACCCAAATTGCCTCCTTCACTCCTCCTGAGCAAGCCGCAGCTGCCGAATCAAAAGCGCAGACCGCTAAACCCGAACCCACCCCAAAACCCCAAGCAGCCAATACCAGCAGTGACATTCCTGCAATGTGGTCTGAAGGCTCAGGGCTTGAGCAAGCATCTGGCACGGAATTTTTTATTGAAACCAAGCAATCAGAATCCGCCAACAACTATCACGAAGGCCGCTTAAATATTGCCCCAATAGAAGACACACCACGTTTAGTTGGATTAAACCTTAGTGTTCAAGGCACCCTGTTCCCGCTTACTACT
This sequence comes from Zhongshania sp., assembly GCA_047624025.1. GTDB lineage: Bacteria > Pseudomonadota > Gammaproteobacteria > Pseudomonadales > Spongiibacteraceae > Spongiibacter. The sequence goes on along the minus strand of JBLHPB010000051.1, from coordinate 133 downwards.
AAGGTAAGTGGGATATGGAAGATTGGCCGAGATAAGGCAAATGTTGATATTTGTATTAACGAATCCAGTGTATCAGGGCTCCACGCCCAGCTGATCAATGAAGGGCAGCGCTGGAAGGTGGTCAATTGGATGT
>JBLHPB010000050.1:0-17880 GCA_047624025.1 Zhongshania sp. | reverse complement strand
ATCGCCTGCTCCGGGCAAACTTGAACAAAGCTAAAATGGCGGCGCAATTCCTTGTCGGCAAAAGGCAGGCGCTTGTGGCCGCCGTCGTAACGTACGGGCTCGCCCAGCAGGCAGGCACTAATACCAATATGAATAGTTTCGCTTGATTGCATGTGCAATTGATCCCTGTTTTTATCAGAATTGATACGATTTGTAGCCACACTCGGATCATTACTAGTTTTATTTTGGCGGTGTCCTGTCACCGATCAAAAAGGTGATCAAAGCTCGGAAGTCCTCATCACTGCAATCCATGCACATGCCCCGTGGCGGCATACTGTTGATACCGTTAACGGTGTTGGTCAGTAAAGCATCCATTCCCTTTGTTAATCGTGGCGACCAAGCGGCAATGTCACCACTGCGCGGTGCACCTGCAGCACCGGCACTGTGACAGCCATAGCAGCTTTGAATATAGCGCGATTTGAGCGCGGGGTCCTCAGGCATACGCTTGGTGCTAGATTGCTTATTTGTGGCTAAGCGATCCGCCTTGGCGGTACCCTCGCTGGTGATAGCCCCATCTGGAGCGGGGCTTGGGCCGCAGGCGCTAATCATTACGGCTAATAAACTAATAGATAAGAAGCTTTTAAGGCATTTCAACATAGGGTGTACCTGGTCAATGACGGTGTTCCCTGATACCAATGGCACAGAGAGTAGGTGGGCTAAAGTCTCATTCGACTTCGAAGCCAAAGGTATGACTTTCGTTCTCACTTTGGCGGTCAATGGCGCCCACAGCCAATAGTGGTGCTGCATCAATGTGCTGGGCGTCCATCATATAAGCTACGCGTTGTAAGGAGCTGATGATCTGCGTTTGCTCCCATTCCTGCAAATCCTTAAATTGACGGATAAAATAATCCTGAAGTGGTGTGGGCGCATTGCGAATTAACTCGGTGCCCGCGTCAGTAAGGCAAGCAAAAACCTTGCGCTTGTCCTGAGTCGAGCGCTCGCGCTCGATCAGGCCGCGCTTTTCCAAGCGATCCAAAATACTGGTTACTGTTGCTTGGCTTAAGCTGACGTGGTTTGCCAAATCGCTAATGATGGCATCGCCTTGGTCGCGTAAGGTTTGCAGTATCAGCATTTGTGGGGCGGTGAGGCCAGCAGTCTTCATTAAATACTTAGAGTGCAAATCAATTGCCCGTGTAACTCTGCGAAGGGATACCAAGACTTCTTCAATTCTGTCCATTTTTTTTACCGACTATAGGCCATGACTGCTATATTAGCGGCTTTCGGCAGGATTTGCATCAGGCTAAACACTTAATTGTCAATGCTTTTGCGTAGACTTTTAAAAATAAAGTGTGTATAATTCTTCGTATTCAAAGTAATTAACGGGAGGAAAAGTTCTTCTTTTTTCAGAGTTTTGGCAGATGATCCGATTTAAACAGGTGGATGGCCAAAAAAGCAGTCTGACACTAAGTTGAACATCAAAAGTTGTGTTGAAATCAAATAGCGCGATGCAAGCCACGGCTGCCACGCTTCACTTTCGCCAGCCCACCGCGGAAGATGGTTATGCCCTAAATCAATTAGTGGCGGCCAGCCCCCCACTCGATACTAACTCTGTTTATTGCAACTTATTGCAGTGCACCCACTTTGCGTCGACCTCGGTCGCGGCGATAGAAGACGGACGCCTGGTTGGTTTTATATCGGCACATTTACCACCTAACAAAAGCGATACAGTTTTTGTCTGGCAGGTGGTCGTCGATAAAAGTCAGCGCGGACGTGGACTAGCGAAAAAAATGTTGCATGAAATTGTTAAGCGTCCGGCCTGTCAGCAACGGCAATTTATGGAAACTACCATCACGCCTGATAACGAAGCTTCTTGGGCTCTGTTTCGCAGTTTTGCAAGAGATTTGGCTACTGAGCTAAATCACAGTATCTGGTTTGAAAAAGACGCCCATTTTGGCGGTCAGCACGACAGCGAAGCCTTGCTCCGCATTGGGCCCTTCGCCCCCCAGAGCTAAATAAAAACAGATTTATTGACTTCCAATTAACTCGCGTTCTTAGTTTAAAAAAAGACGCTACGAGGAAAAATATCATGACTATTTTCGACAGACTTGAATCCGAAGTGCAATCTTATGCCCGCTCTTTTCCGGTAACCTTTGATAAGGCTCAAGGCGATTACCTTTATTCTAAAGATGATAAGCAGTACATCGATTTCCTGGCGGGTGCAGGCACTCTGAACTACGGTCACAACAATCCAGTTCTTAAGCAGGCTTTAGTAGATTACATCATGCGTGATGGCATCACTCATGGCCTAGATATGCATACCGCAGCAAAAGCTGACTTCCTGAAAGCGTTTAGCGAGCAGATTTTGATTCCTCGCGACATGGAATACATTTTCCAGTTTACCGGACCAACCGGTACCAATGCGGTAGAGGCGGCATTAAAGCTAGCCCGCAAGGTCACTGGGCGCAGCAATATCGTGTCCTTTACCAATGGTTTCCACGGTGTGACATTGGGCGCAGTAGCTGCCACTGGTAATAGTCATCATCGCGGTGGAGCCGGGGTTGCTCTGGGTGATGTAAGTCGTATGCCCTATTGCGGATATTATGGCCGCGACGCCGACAGCTTGAAAATGATGGATAAATTGTTATCTGACCCTTCTTCAGGTGTTGATTTGCCAGCTGCCATGATCGTTGAGCCAGTGCAGGGCGAGGGTGGCTTGAATGTAGCCAATGATACTTGGTTGCGCGGTCTGGAAACCCTGTGCCGTAAGCACGACATACTGTTGATTATTGACGATATCCAAGCTGGCTGTGGGCGGACTGGTACGTTCTTTAGTTTCGAAGCCAGTGGTATCAAGCCAGATATCATCACCATGTCCAAATCTCTGAGTGGCTATGGCTTACCTTTTGCGATTGTATTGATTCGCCCTGATCTAGATATTTGGGAGCCTGGTGAGCATAACGGTACTTTCCGTGGTAATAACCATGCGTTTGTTACAGCGACTGCCGCTATTCGTCACTATTGGAGCGACGGTAAATTTGCTGCTGAAATTACTAAAAAGTCAGCCTTGGTTACCAAGCGTTTCAAGAAAATATCTGCACTCTATGGTGTTACAAATATTCAGCCCAAGGGTCGGGGCATGATGCAGGGGCTTTCTTGTCGTGATGGTGAGATTGCTGGTGAAATTGGACGCGCTTGTTTTGAGCGAGGTCTGGTGATCGAAACCTGTGGTAATCATGATCAAGTCGTTAAAGTCTTTTGTCCCCTGACCATTGACAAAGAAGTGCTGGAACGCGGCCTTGATATTTTAGCGGATAGTGTTGCTGAAGTAATGGCTAAAAGAGCTGATAAAAAGGCATCGTAAGCGAAGTAATTTTTGCCCACTCTTCTGCTGAATAATATTATCGGTGGAAGAGCAGTTTTTTAGTCAATAAATTAAGAGAATAGTGAAATGATAGTAAGAACTTTGCAGGATTGCGTAAATACTGAGCGCCAAGTTAAAAGCGAAAATTGGGATAGCATCCGGATGTTGTTGAAAGACGATAAAATGGGTTTTTCGTTTCACATTACAACCATTTATGCCAATACCGAAACTCCAATTCACTACCAGAATCATTTGGAATCAGTGTATTGCATGTCTGGTAATGGCGAAGTAGAGACAGTTAGCGACGGTGAAATTCACAAAATCGAAGCCGGCACACTGTATATATTAGACAAGCACGATAAGCACCTGCTGCGTGGCGGAAGTGAAGACATGAAGATGGCTTGTGTATTTAACCCTCCACTCAGCGGCAAAGAAATACATGATGAAAACGGCGTGTACCCGCTGTCAGACGAAAATATTGATTGAGTATTTGAAGATCAGAAATAAATTTTCATGATTTAAGAATATTTGCTTCAATGGAGACAAAAATGGAACACACGGTAGAGAAAATTGGCGGAACCTCGATGAGTAATTACGAGGCGGTGCGCGACAATATTATTATTGCTGGTGGTGAAAATGGCAATGTGTACCAGCGAATTTTTGTGGTCTCTGCCTACGGCGGTGTTACCGATTTGTTATTGGAAAACAAGCGCAATAGTCATCCGGGTGTTTACGCATTATTTGCCGATGACGGCGCAGAAAAATTGTGGCGTGATGCCTTAGTCGAAGTGGGTGAAAGCCTAAAGGCAATCAATGCCACTTTGTTTCCTGACCTTGTGCAGCTAGCGGAAGCGAATAAGTATATTGAAGGCCGCTTGTTTGAAGCCGAGCGTTGCATGGAGAATTTACACCATCTATGCCAGCACGGTCACTTTGGTCTGGAAGATCACTTGCTCACGGTACGGGAAATGCTAGCCAGTATTGGTGAGGCGCATAGTGCTTGGAACACAGCGACCTTATTGAAGCGTGACGGCATAAATGCTTGTTGTGTCGATTTATCGGGTTGGAGAGCAGAGGAAGCACTGCCGTTGGATGAGCATATCAAGCTTTCGCTGGCGGATATTGATCTGGCCACAACGCTGCCGATTGTCACTGGCTATGCCCATTGCAAGGAAGGCTTGATGGCGAGTTTCGATCGTGGTTATAGCGAGATGACCTTTAGTCGTTTGGCCGTAATCAGTGGCGCAAAAGAGGCGGTTATTCACAAAGAATACCATTTGAGTAGTGCCGATCCCCGACTAGTGGGTGCAGATAAAGTCGTGCCTATTGGTCGAACCAATTACGATGTTGCTGATCAGTTAGCTAACTTAGGAATGGAGGCAATTCATCCCCGTGCGGCCAAAGGTTTGCGTCAAAAAAATATAGCGCTGCGAGTAAAAAACACCTTCGAACCCAATCATGCCGGTACCTTGATTGACGGTGATTACCGCAGTGAAAAGCCATGTGTCGAAATTATTGCCGGTCGCAAACAAGTGTATGCACTGGAAGTTTTTGATCAGGATATGGTAGGTTCACTCTGGCAGTATGAGCAAAAAATTCTGTCAGCTATCGAGCGTTTCAGAGGCATAGTAATAAGCAAAGATATCAACGCTAATACTATAACTAACTACCTAGGCGCCAATTTAAAAACCGTTAAACGCATTGTTAGTGCAGTGAAGGAATTGTTTCCCAGCGCCGAAGTCAGCACCCGAAAAGTGGCTATTATTTCTGCGATTGGCAGTGATATGAAGGTTCCAGGGATGTTGGCAAAAACAGTGAACGCATTGGCTTCAGCTAATATCAGCGTGCTGGCTATGCATCAATCAATGCGCCAGGTTGATATGCAGTTTGTGGTTAACGAAGCGGATTATGAAATAGGCGTTGCCAGTTTGCACCGTTGTCTTGTCGAAGTACATGACCACGGAGAGGCGATATGCGCAGCTTGATTAGGCGCATATTGTTTCTAAGTACAGTATTAATTGCTGCACCGCTTTATGCCGAGCCCAGCGATGAACAAATAAATGCTGGTATAAATGAACTCGACAAACCATTGTATTCGCCATTTATTGAGCGTTATATGTTGGACGAAGTTCGCAGTCTGCGTATTGATATGGAGCGTGCTCATCGAGAGATGGCTGCCGAAGTAGTTGATCGCGAATTAGGTGCTGCGGATAAGGCGGTATCCTATGCTACCAACACAGTAACCTATTTCTTTTATCTTATTGCTGCTGTCAGCTCCGCGCTGGTATTAATGGGCTGGAACTCGGTTCGGGATATCAAGGAAAAAGTGCATAGCGTTGCCAATGAACAAGTGGCTGAGCTGGTTGAGGAATATGAGAAGCGTTTGCGCGCTATAGAGAAAAAACTAAAGCAGGAAACGGCGCATATTGAATCCAATCGAGAAGAAATTACTCTGACTCAGGAAATGCATTCACTGTGGTTGCGCGCCAGCCAGGAATCCAGTCCGGCGGGTAAAATCGCCATTTACGATCAGATTCTAGCCTTGCGAACAGATGACATTGAAGCTATCACCTATAAGGCCGATGCGGCCCTTGACCAGGGCGAACCGCAGTGGGCTATTAATCTTTGTCAGCAAGCTTTGCTGTTGGACGAGACCAACGCTCATGCGTTTTACCAGCTGGCATGTGCTCACGCCTGCCAAGGTAATCTCGATGAAGCTGCTCGTTATTTCAGCCACGCAGTAGCGCAATCTGAAGTTTACCGCGATGAGTTATATCGTGATCAAGCCTTGTACTCTCTTCGCGACCATCCCTTAGTGGCAGAATTAATGGGTGTAGCTAAAGAACCGGAAGCGGGTTAAGCAGCCCCACTTCGCTAATGATAAAAAATGGATTGCCCTATGATTACTGCTTGGAGCTTTGTCGCCTTTTTAAGTGTATTTGTGCTAATTGGCCTGTCGTCACTGTACTTTAATACTCACACCAGCAAAGACTACTATCTAGCCAGCAATAGCGTGAAACCTTGGCTGGTTGGTCTGTCGGCGGTGGCCACAAATAATAGTGGTTACATGTTTATTGGTGTTATTGGCTATACCTACACCGTGGGGCTGTCGGCATTTTGGGTTATGGCTGGCTGGATTAGTGGCGATTTTATTGCCTCGCATATAGTGCATGGCAAACTGCGGGCAATGACTGAAAAAACTGGTGAAGTCAGCTACCTAGGTGTATTGGCTAACTGGAACAAAGTTCTAATGCCGAGCTATCAGCGCCTGTCAGCCATTGTTTGCCTGCTGTTATTAACCGCCTATGCCGCGGCGCAATTATTAGCCGGTAGCAAGGCATTACACGTATTGTTTGACTGGCCCACTTGGGCAGGTGCCGTCACGGGTGCAGTGCTGGTGGCAGCGTATTGTTTAGCGGGCGGAATCAGGGCGTCGATCTGGACAGATGCAGCGCAATCCATGGTGATGATTTCTGCCATGGCCATCCTGTTATGGGTGGCGGTGAGTAATTTAGGTGGCTTTTCGGCAACTATAGATCAATTGGAACAAGTACCGGGCTATATGGTTTGGTTCCCAGAAGACCTCGCTTTTCCTGGCGCGGCGGGGGCGATATTATTTGCATTAGGGTGGCTGTTTGCCGGTTTCTCAGTGGCAGGCCAGCCCCATGTTATGGTTCGGTTTATGGCGCTTAGCGAAGGTCATGAAATGAATCGGGCCAGGAGTTGGTATTACCTGTGGTTTACGAGCTTTTACTTGATGGCGACCTCGGTGGGTCTGTTGTCACGACTCTATTTGCCAGAGATAGGCAGTTTTGACGCCGAGTTGGCGTTGCCGACCATGGCCCAGCAATTATTGCCGCCGGTATTGGTTGGCTTGATTCTGGCGGGGATATTTGCTGCCACTTTGTCTACCGCAGACTCACTGATTTTAAGCTCATCTGCGGCATTCACTCACGATTTGCTGCCAAGTAGTATCGAGCGGCCCTTTCTAATAAAAGCCTCAACTATGGGGGTGACCCTGCTGGCTTTGACCTGGGCCTTACTTAGCGCCCAGAGTGTATTTGCAATGGTGTTGATGGCCTGGTCTGGCTTGGCTAGCGCCTTTGTTCCGCTGTTAGTCGTGCAGATTCTTGGCGGTCGGCCCAGTCAGTCAACCGCTATTGCGATGATGGTCATGGGTATTGGCAGCGCATTGTTGTGGCGTTACTTGGGTCTCAATAATATGGTTTACGAAGGCTTGCCGGGTATTTGTGCCGGTGTTCTAACGTATTTCTTGGGTGCGGGCTTGCAGGCAAAAGTCTTGCAAACACAGGCGGTAAAGTAACCGGCGGATTTACACTGTTAAATTAATACACCGAGCCTCTGCCAAAATCTGATACATTAATCAGGCTAATTCAGCCGTTAAAATGTGGAGATGACGATGGCTCGCGTGCCAAAAAAATCACTGTATATCATTCTTGCTATTATTGCGGCTGTCGTCGGTTATCTCTTTGAGCCGAAATTACAGGCTAGCTCCCCAAACAAATCTAGTACCTCAACACCGTCGACACAAGATGATGTTGAGCGACTGCTGGCTCATGCCTATAAAAATCAGTTAAGTGATCTTCAAGTGCAGGGCGTGGCTAGGGTTCATAAATTGTTACCCGATGACAATAAGGGCAGTCGTCATCAGCGCTTTATTTTGAAATTTGACTCTGGTCTCAGTGTTTTGGTTACCCACAATATTGACCTAGCTCCTCGCCTGAATAATTTAAAAGCGGGAGATATGCTGGGATTTAATGGCGAATATGAATGGAATGATCGGGGTGGTGTTTTGCATTGGACTCATAGTGATCCTGCCGGGCGTCATGCCCACGGCTGGTTGGAACTCAACGGTAAACGCTATCAGTAAAAGTCTAGCTGCTTAAAGATTTCCACAAGCCTAGGCAACTAATAAGTAGCAGTGTGCAGCCTAGAATTCTGAAGAAGAGCGGGGTTTCGGCACTGAGCATTCGCCGGTGGAAGCGCAGCCCGGTCAGATGGCCAACCGTGGCGCAGGGCAGCAACCAGAGGTGATGAATCAGTTGCAAGTCGATACCGGCATAGATAAACGCGGCCAACTTAATTGCCACTAAAATAAACCACAGCGCAAACAGGGTGTCGCGTAACTGCTCGCGGGCTACATGCTGAGCGGCAACGGCAATAATCAAGGGTGCGCCAATCAATGACGTGCCACTGATATAGCCACCCGCCATCAGGAAAATGGCGTCGATAAATTTACTGTTGCTCTTAAATGGCTTGTTGGCAATATACGATAGCGCGTACACCGACACCACAGTAAAAATAATAATACTAAGGATATCCGCGGGAAAAGTGATCAGACCGAAAACGCCGAGTAGTTTAGGTACTATCATAATGGCCAGCATATAACGCAAATAGCGCCAATCTACAGTGCTGAGGTGATTGCGCTCGGCGGCATTACTAGTGCGATTATTCAAGACCAGCGTGGCAGATGAAAAAATAAGCAGCTGTACGGAAATTAGAGGCAAAAAAACTAAGGGTTGATTGTCTACTAATAGCAGAAAGGGCAGCGACAAGACCGCCCCACCAAAGCCTAGCCCGGAGCGAACAAAGCCACTCCAGATGAAAATAAGCCCAATAAGAACATATTGATAGTTAGTAAGATCAGCCATGAAAATCCGCGAGGAAGGAAGTTTAAGGGCGAGTAATTTGGGCAAATTGTACGGGGCTCGGCTGTAAATTGGTAGGCAGAGTCAAGTTGAGAAAATTGTTGAAAATTTACTATACAGAGCCATTGATGAATACTGGCGTTCGCCTACAAAAGGCGTAATCTGGTTTTACGTTGAGCGGGAGGCTGCGTCCTGTTTAGCGACTTGGTGTGAATATAGCGGTAAGCGGGTGCACTGCCAGTTTTGGTTAAGACCCCAATTAAAGGAAGACGAGCATGAGTAAAGAGCAGAAAAGTAATAAAGAGACCAAGAAGAAGCCCCTGTTAAGCCCTAAAGAAAAGAAACAGGTCAAAAAATCCAAGAGTACAAGCAAGGCGGATGTTTTTGCTAAATAAATGATTAACTTGCTGAAGTCGTCAATGTAGACGGCTTCAGTTAAAGCCCACCTAGCCCAACTGCAGCTTATCCTGTACGAATACCTATCGGTAGCTCAATACATGAAGATACACCCACCGAGGCGCGATCTATAAACGTCACGCTTACTATTTCACCACTTTTCTGGGTGTAAATTGCCGAAATTTTATTATCGATTAGAGATGATATTAGGATATAGCAGGACACACCTTCTACGAGTTTATTTCATCAACCCGAGCGCACGTAAGCTAGCTTTGACCAGCGGCAAGCGCTGCTTGGCGTCGTCGAGTTCTAAGGCGTCGATATTCAGGGCAAAGCTATAAATCTCACGGTCTATTTCTATCCAGCCTACCCACCAGCCAACACTAGCCTCAGGACTCTTTTGCCAGCCGGATTTACCGAATAAGCGCCAGCCTGGGCCGTGGTCAACAAGTAAGATATTGGTAGTTTCTTGCTGAATGTCCCGAGTAAAGGGCAGGGTTTTACGTGCCAATTTGGCGAGGAAGTAGCTTTGTTCTATGGCGCTAATTTTAAGCGGGCCATCCAGCCAAAAACGGTCGATTTGGCGGCCGATGGCTTGATTGCCGTAGTCGGTTCGGGAAACTGCCTTGCGCATTTTCTCCCGGCCGATGCGCCGAGCCAGCTCTTGATAAATCGGGACATTAGACATGGTAATGGCCTCACGCAGCGACATATCCCGCTGCCATTGGGGAAGGGGCTGGGGCTGTCCGCCATAGGGCAGAATCTCGTCAACAGTCGCGACTGCGCCTTCACTAAGGCCAATCAGGGTGTTGAGAATTTTGAATGTTGAGGCGGGTACAAATCGGGTATTGGCACGGGAATAATTATAGCCACGCAGAGTGCTTTGGCTAGGCTGATAGAGTGCAAAAGTGCCGGTGATGTTGGCGTTTTTAAATACTTGCGCTAGTGCTGGCACTTCCTGCCAATTGTCAGCTTGTGCGCCGCAAATTTGCAGCGCCAGAACGAGACTGAATATAGACTTCCATCGCACCATAATTTCCTATTGTACAAGTTGAGAGATTGAGTGGCCTAAATAAATTGTCCTCGATCTTCACTGTGTAATTGGCTGAGCAAGGCGTCTTTTTCTGCCCACAGCGTAGATACCCACTGTTGAAAATCGGCACGGAACTGAGCGTCATTTAAATAATCTTGGTTTAAATACTTAGGTGCAATGATTTGTTTTTCAACACGCACCACCACATTAGTTACTCGACCGCAGATAAATCGCCAAAAATTTCGATCATCTCCCGGATAGTGAATGCTCACATTCAGCATGGTGCTCAACTGGTCACCCATGGCGCCAAGCACAAAGCCAGCACCGCCGGCCTTAGGTTTGAGTAAATAACGATAGGCCGACTGTTGCCTGGCGTGTTTATCCGGGGTAAACCGCGTACCTTCCATAAAGTTGAACACGGTAACTGGTGTATATTTAAATTTTTCACAGGCCTTGCGCGTGGTCTCTAGATCCTTGCCTTTCAGGGCGGGATTTTTTTCAATCTCGGCGGCGGTGTAGCGCTTCATAAATGGGAAGTCCAAACCCCACCAGGCTAGACCAATCACCGGTACCCAAATTAATTGCTGCTTGAGGAAAAACTTCAGCATGGGAATTTTACGGAAAAAGACTTTTTGAACGACAAAAATATCTGCCCAAGATTGGTGATTACAGGTCACAAAATACCAGTCATTGGGATCAAGTCCCTCGACACCTTCAATATCCCAGCGGATATCATTGATCACATGCAGTAAAACATTGTTAAAGCCCACCCACAAATTGGCGATCTCAATAATGACCACGGTGCACCAGCGTCGCCAACCATGAACCGGAATGAGCAGTTTGAGCACCGCAAACAGCAAAAGAATTGGTACCAAGGTGAGGGTTGAGCAGACGATAAGCAGTATGATCGAACAACCGCGCAGCCAATGAGGGAGGATATTAAGCATAAAATAGTATCTTTGTTCGTCAATATTGGCGCTATTGTAACGCATCAACACATATTCGTTGAATAAGATAAGCTTTGCTCACTTTAATGTTAATTTACAAGGTTATGAGCCGATAAGCCTGCTATATGAAGGATCTTGGACAGTTAAAGCTAGTCGCTAATAGGTTTCTTATTATGTCCGTGATGAACGAAAAGGCCATGTGGGCCTTCAGAGAACAATACCGCAGTGCAATCAGTCGTCGTTATTTTGCTTGGCTGCATATGCTTAGCGTTGCAGCCGTGGGCTTAACGGCAATTTCTTACGCCTTGGCTCAGCTTGAGCAGCCCGATGGCAGTGACTATTTGGTATTGCTTATCAGTGTGTTATTGGGCAATTTTGCCGAGTATTGCGCTCATCGCTGGCTGGGGCATCGAAAAACCAAAATCGGTAAACTGTTCTATCAACGTCACTCAGGGGATCACCACAGTTTTTTTCTTGAGGGTGCTATGGACTATGAAAGCAGCCGCGACTGGCGAGTGGTGTTATTTCCGGTGTATTTGATTTTCGCTTTTATACTATGCCTCGCCCTGCCCGGAGCCTACATATTGCACCAGCTATTTGGTATGAACGCTGCGGCATTCTATGTGGTCGGCACACTGGGCGCTTATCTATTTTACGAATTGATGCATTTTAGTTACCACCTGCCCGGAGGCCATTGGCTAGAGAAACTATTTGGCTTCGTGCCTGGTTGGCGAACATTGCAGAACAGCCATCGTCTACATCATCGGCGCGATCGAATGCACAACAGTAATTTCAATATCACATTGCCGGTTTTCGATCTTTTACTGGGGACACTAGATTACTCAGAGGATCAATGAAATAGCTATGAATTTAGGCGATCAGCTGGTCTGTGTTATGGGCAATGAGCGTCGCTATTTGCCAGTCGGCTTCAGGTGCATTAAAGAGAGTATAAGTAGCAGCAATATTTTCTAGCACATCACCTTTAGTACTGAGCCGAGAAAAACTTGCACTGACCAATACCACATCATCACTAAATGGATGGATGTGCATGCTGGTGATGTTGCTATGTGAAAAATCACGAGATTCTAGGGCGCATAAGCCAGCGGATAACATGTTTTCAATATCAGCTCTGTTAGATAAAGTGATCATCATGCCGTTGGCAAACACCGTGGCAGGACAATGATAAAATTGGGCAATGGATTTAGCGTTGCCAGGACGAAAAGCCGCGCAGTATTTTTCCAGCATCGTAGAAATATTTGAAGTATTCATATTAGCCAATAAAATTATAAAGTGATGATTATTCATCATACACTAGCTCAGATTCTGTTTAATATTAACAAGATATCACTGCTATGGGGGTGAAATACCTAAGAGCAGGAATTAACCAGCTCTTAGGTCTCTATCTAACAGGCCTACTTGCCAAAAAATTGCTTCACGGATGAGCCAACTTCGCCAGCTAGGCTATCAAAGCGATCAGTTAAATCCTCCCAAGTGCCTTCTGCAGAATCAGCTATTTCTGCCAAACGAGTTTTTGCGGTAGCAAGCGTGGCTTCGAGTTTTTCAATTTTATCGTGCGCTTCAAGTTTCTGATCAGCAACTTTACCTTGAATCTGGGCTTTCAGTTGAGAAAGCTTGGCAGACTGTTCATCAATAATGGATTGGCCTTTCTCTACGTATGCGTCTTTTTTACTCATGATATTAATGCTCAATAATGAGGGGGTTAGGGGGAGATATTTACTACAAATTTAAAGCTTTTTGTTGCATCTGGGATAAAATCCTTGTTAGTGGAGCTAGCTTGCTAAAAGAATAGATGACATCAGTCAAGTACATGCTCAAAAATGCTACACGAATATTTGACAAGGTACTGACACCTAAATTCCTTAATAATAGCCCTAGAATGTGAAATAGCCTGCTTTAGATCTATAACCCAAGTGGCAATAATTACATTTCCATGATTTTGGTAATTCGTTGATATTTTAGGCTGGAATGTAAATCAAATCTGCACTGCATGCTTAACGGTATCTCACTAGGTAAATAGATTCTACAGCTCAACTTGATAGTAATTACTAAGAAGCAAAATTGCTCATATCCATCAGGACAATGCAACCGGCCATAAACACATTGCGCCTTAACGGAACATAATTAGAGCCAGTAGGTATTGCCGCGTGGAAAATGCGGCTAAAGCTAAAAAGACAGGTAGATATATGGATATAAATATTCAGGCTACCGATATTCCACAGCATAAATACAAGGTCATAGAATAATGCTGGGATGAATAAAGGTATTTCACATATGGAATTTATAATCTTTTCCGTGCGTTAAAATAAATAATTACTTATTACGAAAGCAATGCATTATTCGAATTAGATAAACGGTCCGTGGATTTTTTATAGTGGTAATTCCTTGTGTGAAGCAGGACACGCTTCAGTAACAATTCTGCAGTTTTACTACTCCACATATTTTATAGAAGAGAACATAGCCACAGAAAGGAATCAACGATCATATTAAATGGCGGACTTCTGAAGCTTTTTAAGTTACTGAGCAAGTTGCCGTGATTTCGCCCAAAACCACCCGGATGAAGTGGTAATAATTCGGTCATTAAAATTCAGAAATATTTTGGATGCGCCTATTGAAGATCGTTCTAATCGAATTTTCCAAATTACCCAACGACTATTTGATGTGCGAATCTTCTTGGTGAGTATCGTCGATTAAAATCGGCAATGGTTTAAATCCTATTTGTTCTTGGACGTGAGAGAAATCCCTAGAGAATTATCATTTTGTGGCCATACAATACTGGGAGAATAAATTCTTGTAGTAGAAAATTCTCTAAAAGACCAGCATTTTGAGATAATCCTCTGGTCACTGGGGAGCCTAAAATTCGTTTTTATGTTGGTTGTCCACTTCGTGACAGTAAAGGCTTGCCCTTAGGGGCGCTGTGCATTCTTGATAACAAGTCGAGTAAATTGAGTGCGCCAGATCTTGAAATATTTTCCGATTTGGCGCACCTAGTTGAGCTAGAGATTGCAGGACTAAATTTTGCAACTATAGACTAATATTTTTAATCGTCGTGGTTTCTTGATGCTAGCGGATCACGGGCTTAAATTGTGTTCACGGGAAAATATACCGGCCTCCTTGGTGTTTTTGGATCTAAATAAATTCAAGTCAATTAATGATGATTCTGGTCACGCCGAAGGTGATGTAGTCTCGAAAAATTTTGCAGAACTATTAAAAATACGCTTGCGTTGATCAGACGTTTTAGCATGTATAGGGGGGTGAATTTGCGCCCTACTGACCAACACATCTTCACTTGCAGCAACGGGGGTGATTGAGCGGATCAACAAGTTGCTGGGAGAATTTAATCGAGAAGAAGATGGTGGCTATAATCTCGAGTTTTACTTTGGTGTGGTCGATTTTAACCCTCAAAAACATTCCACTGTTGAAAAATTACTCGCTGATGGTGATTAAATGATGTACGAGAGTTAAAAAGAAATACGCTATCAACAGCATGCTGCTGCGTAGGGTTATTCGAAGCTGGCTTCGTCTTGGCTGCAACAACATGTCACATTGCCCAATATTTAGTCCTCTAAAACGGAGGCGCCTCATTTTGTGATATTTATGAATCGGTTTTCCCACTACTTAAATTCACTCTTTGCTCTTGCCGTGCTGCCCGCCATGGCAGAACACGCGCCTCTGGAAACGCTTCTTGTTATTAGAAGGAAAGCGCAAGGCTATTATCGCCAGTCTACTGCGTTGGCATTCGTGGACTGGCATGGTGGTGGGCTTGGCAATTATTGCTTGGGGCTTGAGTTTCAGTTTTGCACAAATGGCATTTTGCTGACAGATTGGGCCGCATGGCCCGTGATGCCTTGTCGGCCCTGTTCGCCGCAGGCATAGTAGTGGTGTTCGCGGTGGGCATGATGTTGATATTAGCCGCGCTCGTCGCAGTGGGCTCTGACAGCGATACCTGTTCGCAGTGATATTCGTTATCATGGCGACACCCTATTAGCTGAACCCCACCGCGAGTAAGCATGACCAGAAAATCCATTGCCCTAGCCGAACACTTTCCTTTTAGTACTGAATACGTGGTGCTGTATTCCGATGTTAATGCCGCCGATCACATGGGTGCTGATCGTATTCCCTCTGTCGCGATTGAAGCTCAGCTGCGCTTCATCATTGCCTTAGGCTACGATGAGGCCACGGCGTTTGAGGATGCGGGCCTGATAATGGCGCACTCGGAAATATCCTACCTCAGCGAAACGGATTACGGTGATATTTTGCGTATTGATGTGGCGGCCGATAATTTTGCTAAAAAAAGTTTTGATTTGGTGTTTAGTCTAAATAATCTGACTAAACATAGTGAAACCGCCAGAGTTCGCAATACCATGCTATTTTTTGACTATGATAATAAATCGGTCGTGCCGGTGCCCCAGGGCTTCATCGCCAAAATCGCTGCTCTTTAAGCTCTCCCACATATTTTAAGGTAGGTTTCTAAAGTGAAAGCGTTAATTTCAATTGCACTGCTATGTTTTACCGCAAGTGTTTTGCACGCTGAATCACTTTCAGACTTGCCGAAATGGGAGCTGGGTGTGGGTCTGGCCAGTTTTAGTCGGCCTGATTATCCCGGCGCTGATCAGCTTAGCCAGTATACTCTGCCCTTTCCTAATGTAATTTACCGTGGTGAACGCCTCAAGGCTAATCGCGATGGCATGCGTGGCTTACTGTTTGAAACTGAGCGTTGGGATTTAGATATTTCTGCCGGTGGCAGCTTGCCGGTGAATAGTGATGATAACCGCGCACGCGACGGGATGGCGGATCTGGACTTCAGCTTTGAGTTGGGGCCGTCCTTACGTTTGAAAATTCAGGATAGCGAACGGCACAAAATTCAATTACGCTTTAATCTTCGCGCCTTGTTGGCTGTGGATGGGTTTCCTGGAATACGCTATGAGGGTTGGGTATTTAACCCTGAGCTGCGCTGGACTCAGTACCTAGGCGACAATTTTCAGCTTAGCGCTTCTCTGCAGGGGCGTTACGGTAGCAGTGATTATCATCACTATTTTTATGGGGTTACCTCGCAGTTCGTCACCGCTGATCGGCCAGTCTATGAGGCCCGCGAAGGCTATAGCAGTGTGGGTGCAGGCTTGTTTGCACGCTGGTCGATTAATAGCGACTGGCGGGCCGGAGCGTCTTTTAGTTATGTGGATTTACACAATGCTGAGTTTGCCGACAGCCCTCTATTTAAAAAAAGCCACAGTAGTTATTTCGGTTTTTCAGTGTCACGTATTTTATGGCGCTCGGCCGAACGGACGTCTGAGACGACCCAAGATGACTGATTTGTATAGACCAATAATGACAGAAGGCTTGCCTTACAATTGCCCTTCCCTCGCCTAATGGATTTGTGAATGCCCATTCCCACTGAGCCAAACCGCTCTGCCGTGATTATTGGCGGAGGTCCCGCTGGTTTAATGGCTGCGGAGCAGCTTAGTCAAGCTGGCATAGAAGTCGATATTTTTGATGCCATGCCAACGCTGGGCAGAAAGTTTTTGCGCGCGGGTATTGGCGGCCTCAACCTTACTCACAGCGAAGACTGGTCGGAGTTTCTTCAGCGCTACGGTGAGCAGTCAGAAATACTAGCGCCGTGCCTCAATGAATTCACGGCCAAAGACTTGCGGTCGTGGGCTGCCGTATTAGGGGTTGAAACCTTTGTAGGCAGTTCTGGACGGGTTTTTCCTGTCGAGAAAAAAGCAGCGCCATTATTGCGCCGCTGGTTGCAGCGTTTACGCAGCAATGGCGTGCGTATTCATACTCGGCATCGCTGGTTGGGCTGGACTGATAGCGGTGGGCTGCGCATTCAAGGGACAGAGGCGCTGTTAGAAATTAATCCCAGAGTGTGTGTATTCGCTCTTGGCGGTGGCAGTTGGTCGGCGCTAGGGTCAGACGGGCATTGGTTAAAAAACTTTGCTCAGCGTGGCATTGCATGTGCGCCCTTACGTCCCAGCAACTGTGGGTTTGAATACCCGTGGTCGGCGGCTTTTATAAATGAACAAGCCGGCGCACCAATCAAATCCATTGCCCTGAGTGTTATAGATAATAGTGATAAAGTCTGGTGCCAGCGCGGCGATGCCACCATCTCAAAACATGGTCTTGAAGGCGGCCCGGTGTATGCCGTAGCAGCGCCGATTCGAGATCAGATCGATAAGCAGGGTCAATGCACAGTGTATTGGGATCTTGATCCGGATCGCAGCGAGGCACAATTGCATGCTGCCATTGCCAAGCGTCGCGTCAAAGATTCGCTTGCGAATGTACTGCGCAAGCAATGTGGTTTGAGTGGCAGCAAGCTGGCCTTATTTAAGGCCTTGACCACTAGAGAGCAAATGGCCGACCTTGATGGCTTACCCAAATTGATAAAGAATTTGCCGCAAGTATTGTGTGCCACGCGCGCCATAGATGAAGCGATTAGTACCGCAGGCGGTATTTGTTTTTCGGCGTTGGATGAAA
>JBLHPB010000049.1:0-18095 GCA_047624025.1 Zhongshania sp. | reverse complement strand
CGATCTTTATTACCCTCACTATAGGAGGTGTAATTGTAATTACTACGAATGGCGCCACCTATGGTAATACCGTCTTCAGACTTGCCGTCCACCGCCGTTGCGGCGACGGCTTGCTGCTTACTGATCGTCTGGGAGTTTACCGCTACTTTTACAGTCGTTTCATCTGCTTGCTCTTCAATCTCGGCCAGCCTAGCTTGCAGCACCGAAACTTGTGCTTTGAGGCTAGCTAGCTCTGCTGGCGAAACTTCTATCGCCTGTGCATACATAGGGCTGAGAAATGTGCTTGTGAACACAAGCGAGAGTAAATAATGCTTATTCATAATTTTTCCCTGTAATGAAAATTTCACTTGCCCAGTGGCGAGCTACATTTTGTTAAGACAGTTGACAAAGTATAGGACAAATAAATGATCACTGCGTCTAATCTACTCCTAAGAAAAAATTATTCGCGTTGACACACGCAACTTTGACCTATCAGCTGATGAGTAAATACGGCCACATCGGATGCTATATGCCAAAAATCAGAACCTACTTGACTACAAAGTGAAAACCTTTGACATGAATCGAAGCCGCGCCAGTTAATGCTGCGAATTAATCCATTTTATGTGTGTAAATAAGTAACTTAAGTGATTGTCATAAAAATTTACTGTTTCGTGCGGAAACAACATAAAACCACGTTAGATTTTTCTGAGCTTAGGCTGCCATTGCAGCTCGTTTGACAATGAACTAAAGGATGACCATAACATACGTGACGGCCGTGAAGTGGTTTAACTTGAATAAACACCCAGATCCACGCTAAGAGAGCGCTCTGGTTTTTCACCGTTTTTACATTGATGATCACGGAAGCAGACTTTAAGCTGAGACAAGCACTCACACTACTGGCAGATTTAATGACGAACTAAGGCACTCAGTGAATACGCATACGAGACCGATTCTGTTTAGCAAATTTACACTTCGAAATTTAATATCCGCTTACAATTAATGGGCGCTAGGAAGATGTAGTATTAATCTAGCCCCGTCTGTATATTCATTATCAAGGGATAGGTAGCCCTTCTGCTTACGCGCAAAATCGCCGCATAAACTTAAACCTAAACCATGACCTGGCTCCCCTTTTGTGCCGCGCTGGCTACTTAGACATTCACTAAATAGCTCGCCCTTTATGTCTAGGGGCACGCCTGCCCCTGTATCCGCTATGGCTAGCTGAACCTCACCCTCAATAGTTTGAGCTTCAATGTGTATGCTGCCCTGCTCTGGCGTATATTTAATAGCGTTGGCCAATAAGTTGCGAATAATTGTTTTCGTTAAATTCACATCCACAATGGCAACTGAATCATCATTTTTATCGTGCGTGATATTAATATTTTTCAATACAAAATTGTATTTCATCAAATCCAAGGTTTCTACGATCAATGGGGTTAAAGACGTAGCTTTTAATTCAACATGAACAGCTCCCAATTGATTACAAGACCACTGTAAAATCTCGTCTAATAATTGATACACTATTAGTGATGAATCTAAAATTCCATCAGCCATTTGAGCTAGCCGCTCAGGTTTTAGGGTCTCTGCTTTTGCATGCAGAATTTTTGATAAACCCAAAATGCCGTTGAAAGGGGTGCGCAAATCATGAGACAGAACCGCAAATATTTGCTGCTGATCCTTTTGCATACGCTGTAAATAGCGGTTATGGAGTCTTAGCTCTAATTGACTAATTACTTGTTTAGCGAGGGTTTTTAATGCGAGTTGCTGTTTTTCATCCAATTTCTTAGGCTCGGCATCAATGACACATAAGGTGCCAATGGGCATACCATTTGAGCTCACCAGTGGCTCACCAGCATAAAAACGAATTTTCGGCCCATCGGTCACAAGAGGATTATCTACAAAGCGCTCATCATTTAAGGCATCTGGTATTTCAAATAATTGGTCTTGCAATATGGCATGAGAGCAAAAGGCAATCTCTCTTGGAGTCTCACTTGCCTCAAGACCTACACGGGATTTAAACCACTGACGCTCTTTATCTATTAGAGAGATAAGGGAGATAGAAGTACCGCAAATAACACTAGCCAAGGTAGTTAGCTCATCAAGCGCTTTTTCGTCTTCAGTATCCAATACTTCGTAACGAAGCAGCTCTTCGAGACGTTCAGTTTCTTGGGGGTGAAGCGCAGCACTTATCATAATGTTTAAATCCGGATAGTGAGTTAAATTAGTTTAGTCCATAGCCGAGCAGGAGTGATAGACCTTGATAACTTAGTCGGGATGAGACATTTTCTGAGGCACAATTTGTCGGCGTTAACATATCGACGAACGATCAGAATTGGCACAGCCCTGCGCCTAACGGGGCCTCACTTTGCTCGCCTGCAGAGGCAGTCATTAAGAGGGTAGCTGGCTCTTATTTAAATTTAAATTTAAATTTAAATACAACCGCGGAGCAGATGCCAACTCAAATCACGTTGCACCGAGCATAACCCCCCTTCCGACTGCTCTATTAAGCCAAGTATCTGCACGCAAATCTTATCCTTAGCACCCTACTGCACTGCTTATATTTTTCATGGCGCGCACAATAAATTGCTACTAGAATTCTAAAGTATAGTCTCTTAATTGCATTGCGGCCATTGCATCTTATACATAATTTTTTATTAGTAACGGCTCTCTACCTCTTGCATTCTATCTCTACCTGCCGAGATTAACGCCTGACCGTTACGCGTTTCAGACTCTCCCTTAGAAATATCTGCATTACCACTTTTAATAAGGCCTTTACCTTTGGCGATTTTCTCTTCTCCATCCATCCAAGCTGTGACAATTTTCTTTAATTTAGACACCCCTTCTAATCCAGCTCCCCCCAAATCAATACCAACAATAGCCTGTGAAAGCGCCTGACACTAAAATAATACTTAAAATTTTTCCCACGACATGAGCTCTGCCAATATGGATTTGGTAAACTTCTTTATAAATTACTTTAATACGCGATTTATAATTGACTCTGACTTTCCGTATCAAGCTTATAATTTAACTTTAAGCTCATGCTTAATAGCTCTTAATCGAAGTCACTGCACTACAGAAATAAATTTTAAATACAAAATATGGCAGTTAATAACTGCATAGACAGCAACCACAGAATATTACTTAGCTGCCAATATTTGTCGTAGCTATCTACGCATTAATGAACTGCGACGACAGGATAGCATATGTTCTTTATATCAAAACAAAACATAACTATCATATAGTTACGAGCGTAGAAACTGATAAATACAGTAGCTTATTAGGGCCGAGAGTTTAACGTTTTTGGCCGCAGAATACGGCTAAAAAAATGGGTGAACCAACTTTAAGATTGATCCACCCAGTTATTCTTATTAAAGCGCAGCGACTAATATTTGACGGCTTACGTCAGGCGTAACGGCTTTGTGTTCACCTAATTTGACCATGCCATGCTTGGTGAGCTTTTCGATCAAACCATCAATCTGCGCCTCACCTAAATCGACATGAGATAAACGCGTCGGCACTTCCATAGCGGTAAAGAATTGCTCGGTCAGCTCTATGGCACGCTGGATGCGTGAATCTTCGTCACCGTCGGTCAGATTCCATATCCGCTCGGCATACTGCAATATTTTGTCACGCTTCGCTTCTTTACGAATCTTCATTACAGCTGGCAAGACGATAGATAAGGTACGAGCATGATCAATGCCATAGGCGCCGGTTAACTCGTGAGCAATCATATGTGTTGACCAGTCTTGCGGCACACCGGAGCCAATCAGGCCATTCAAGGCCATGGTTGCCGCCCACATGATATTGCCGCGAACCTCTAAATCATTTTTCGTCTCGGCGGCTAAGGCTTTTGGCCCCTCTTCAATCAGGGTAAGCAGCAAGCTCTCGGCGAAACGATCTTGCACTTTGCCGTTAACGCTATAGGTGAGGTACTGTTCCATGGTGTGCACAAAGGCATCGACAACGCCATTACTGATCTGGCGGTCAGATAAGGACAGCGTTACCGCGGGATCAAGCACCGCAAATAGTGGACGGACTAAGGGGCTGCTAAAGGGCAGCTTGTTGCCGTCACGCGTCACTACCGCGCCCGCGTTCGATTCTGATCCAGTTGCGGGTAGCGTTAAGACACAGCCCATCGGCAATGCCTGCTTAATAGGCTGCCCTTTAGCAACGAAATCCCAGGGGTCATCGCCTTCGAACAAGGCCGCCGCGGCAATAAACTTAGTGCCATCAACAACTGAACCACCACCTACGGCAAGCAGGTAATCAATATCGTGCTCGCGAATTGAATCCAGCGCTTTCATCAAATTCTTGTATGTTGGGTTGGGTTCAATGCCGGAAAACTCAAACCAAGTATGCTCACTTAACGCTGCAGCCACCTGATCATAGACGCCATTGGCTTTGATTGAGCCGCCGCCATAAGTCACTAGGACTTTAGCGCCTTTTGGTATGGCCTTGCTGATGGCCTTAATTTGACCTTCACCAAAAAGGATTTTGGTGGTGTTTTGAAAGCTAAAATTTAACATGATGCATTCCTATACTATTCTATGAGGCTGATTAATTTAGGCAGCCAGCGTCGCTAATAATTTTTCTGCTGCGAGTTCTGAGCTAGCAGGATTTTGGCCAGTAATAAGTAAACCGTCTTGAACGGCAAAAGCGTGCCAATCGGCTACTTTTTGATAGTCGCCACCACGTTTAAGGAGTTCATCTTCTAATAAGAACGGTACCACGTCGGTCAATTGAACGGCATCTTCTTCGCTATTACTAAAGCCTGTTACCGCCTTACCGTTGACGACGTAGTCGCCTGCTGCATCTTTAATATTTAAAAAAGCTGCCGTGGCATGGCACACCGCGGCGACGGGCTTATTGCTTGCCAGAAAGTCTTGAATTAAAGCAATGGAATCGCTGTTGTCTGTTAAATCCCACAATGGCCCATGACCGCCCGGATAAAATACCGCGTCATAATCTGCCGCCTTAACGTTAGCCAACTTCGCCGTGTTTGCCAATACGGCTTGCGACTCAGAATCGTCGTAAAAACGACGAGTTGCTGGTGTTTGAGTATCTTCAGACTCACTCTTTGGATCAATAGGTGGCTGACCACCTGCTGGCGAGGCTAGTGTTACGTGCACACCGGCCTCTATAAATGCGTAATACGGAGCCGCAAACTCCTCAACCCAGAATCCGGTTTTTCCTCCGGTATTGCCTAAGTCTGCATGAGAGGTGATTACCATTAACACCTTTTTAGCGTTTGAATTAGTCATGTTATACGTACTCCTGCAGTTGCGGTTTAAGGCTGCCCGACATTTTGACTTCTAGCCATTGTCTACAGTGTATTACCGCATTACATATCGAACAATACAGATAGAACTGACTACATTAGTCAAATTATTGATACAATAGCTCATGGATCTATCTTTTGAACAACTTAAAAGCATGGTGGTCTTTGCCCAGGTAGTTGAGCAAGGAAATTTAAGCGCGGCCGCCAAGCACATCGGCTTATCCCGCGCATCAGTCAGTTATCACCTTAAAAAGTTGGAATCTCAGCTTGGCGTAAAGCTGCTAAATCGATCTACCCGCGCCATAGCCTTAACGGAAGCGGGAGCGGCTTATTACCAGTCCTGTCGCATCATTGCCGAACAAGCCACTACTGCTAATCTGCAAATGCAAAACCTTAAGAATGAACCGGAAGGTTTGTTAAAAATCACCTGCCCAGTCAATGTCGGCTTACAGATGCTGGTGCCCGCCCTGAGCGATTTTCGCCGCCTTTATCCTAAAATTGAGTTAGATGTCATGCTGACTGATGAAGTGGTCAATATTATGCAGGAAGGTATCGACCTCGCCATAAGAGGTGCACCGCTCACTGATTCTGGGCTACAAGCGAGCAAGTTATCAACATTGCCCACCTGCTTATGCGGCTCGCCTGACTACTTCGCAAAATACGGACGCCCGACAACGCCCACAGAACTGGAACAGCATGACTGGGTTATTTATAAACTGACCTCTGGCGCCATTAAACTACGCAAAGGTAGCCGCTCTTACAGTGTTGCGGTGAAAGGCAGTATTAGCACTAACAACGCGGCGGCACGCACGGCCTTTATTGAAGGAGGTCATGGCCTAGGACGAATCCCGCTTTACGATGCTTGGCCAAAAATTCAAGCAGGATCTTTAGAACGAGTACTCGACGACTATCAGTTAAATAATATCGATATATATGGCGTCTTCCCACCCGGCAGTACCGGCTCCAAAAAACTTCGCGTTTTAATCGATTTCCTTAAAGACTACTTTGATAAGATCGAGCGCCAAGCCATGAAGAAAACCACACCACCAAACAAGGCCTGAGATAGGCCATACCGTCGACTTATCATCATCAAGCCGTGACTCGCTACACTAAACGAGCTAACGGTACATTTAAGGCATGCAGATACCAGTAGCGTTACTCGAGCTTATCGGTCTTCATAAAAATCAGAGCCCATCAAGGATAGCTCTTAGCCACTTATCCGATTATGGGGCAGACGCCCCAAAACCCACCTTTCCGGTTTTGTTCACGGTGATATCACCCAGGCCAAAGTTTACAACCGCCGCCGTTAGACTCAGCTTATAGTCTATATCAGACGACATGCTGGTCATTAAGCTGCGCATCACGCCCAGACCGCTGAGTAGATTGATTTCAACGGGCACCACGATTTGACTGCGGCCATTGGCGGGTAAGCTCAGGGCTTCATTAAAGCTACCGCCGGCCAGTGAATGACCCTGCAAACTTAACTGGTAACGCAAACGGCCTAAGTGCAAGGCAAAACTATTGGGGTTGTCTAGCTGTAAACCCACCATTAGCTGCTGCTGAAAACCGTTTGAGGGTGCAAATTTGATACTGGTAATCGCCACTTCCGGCTCGGAAATAGGATTAAAAGCCGAGCAAGCACTCAGTAACAACACAAAAAGCAGATTCAGACTGTGCTTTAACTTCATATCAGGTTCACCGATCATTGGCCAGACGTAAAAAAGGGCGCCACAGCGCCCTTACAGTAATGCTTGGTCTTACTGGGTAGGCAGCATTTCAATTTCAACGCGACGGTTCTGAGCACGGCCAGAGGCAGTACTATTGTCGGCGATTGGATCTCGTGGCCCGTAACCCGTGGTGCGAATCCGGCTAGGTGCAACACTCTGGCTCATGAAATAGCGGCCAACACTAGAAGCGCGCTGCTCAGACAGCGTCTGATTGGTCTGAAAGCTGCCGGTAGAGTCAGTATAACCATTGATTTGCATCAGGGTTTTATCAAACTCCTTGGCAACCAACACAACGCTGTCTAGAACTTGAGTAAAGCTGCCCATGATCGCTGAGCTGCTAGTATCAAAAGTGATATTGCCAGGCATAATCAACTTAATGGTATCGCCGATGCGTTCAACACCTACACCAGTACCTTCAAGGCGGGCGCGTAACTTCGCTTCTTGACGGTCCATATAGTAGCCATAACCACCACCGGCGGCAGCACCAATCACCGCACCCTGCAGGGCGCCTTTTTTACGATCATCCTTGCTAGATAGCGCCGCACCCAACACCGCGCCACCTAATGCACCCCAGCCCGCACCTTTGGCGGTGTTACTGGTTTTTTCTTCACCCGTATAGGGATCAATACTACAGGCCGTCACAAATACTGCAGCCATTAATAATGCCGTTAGATGACCGACTTTTTTGGATATATTCATTTGGGGACTCCCCTTTTTCAATTTATCGCTATGCTCTGACCGTATCATGACACAGGCTGAAGCCAAAAAAACATGCCACTATTCACGGCATTAGACGTTCAAACACAGCATTCCTTTAAGCTATTAACCGACTTTGCTTATGACATTCACTAGCTTAGATTAGTTCATTAATGCCGGTGCCCGCCACTGCCCATCCTTATCCGCATCGATATAAATTGGGTTACTGAGTGCCACGGGAGCCAAACCCGGCATCAGGGCTTGATACACTGCCCCAGCTTGACCGCGGAGCTCCACCACCACATAAGCATCGCTGTCGGTGATAATATCAATCACTTTATGATCACCGGCGCTGGCGTCAAGCTGTCGGTAGACCAACCCATTGACCCAGACCGTGAGCTGCTCTACATCGACCCAAGGCGCGGCATCTATCTGCACATGTAATTGGCCACGACGACCACTAAAGGTATCGCCCAAGCCAGCTTCAGACTCACCACCTCGAAGGGTGATCAACATAAATGGCCCGGTGGTTATAAAGCTGTGACCCGCTCTAACAGCGTCAACAAAAACCTTCTCATCAAGAGGCAATGCGTCAGACTCTGCAATATAGACATAGTTTCGTGGTGACGCCACCACATCACTTAATCCATGGGAATCGCTATTGCCGGTCGCGGCACGCCTTGCACCTTGATTCAATAAAGAAAACCAATCATCCCGAATTTGTGTATACACACCAAACTCGGCCCCGTTCAACACTTCAATGACGTCGAAGTCGATATCGCGAAAACTGGTTACTGGGTCTTTCGTCAATAAGCTCATATTGTTGTCACTGCCAAGCGATTGCTGAGGGTCATAAGATTTCCCCACCGACAGATGATCAAAAAAGGCCAAATCGGCGTCCAGCGGAACCACTGCACGGGGATGATTTAACTGGAACAGCGCATCTGGATTGAGCAGCCTAACCCCAGCAATAACTTCACCAAGGCGACGATTTTCTACCGCAGGAGCACCACCAGCAAACTGTGCGCTATTGGCACTCAGCGGGAAGGCATTGCTATGCCCCACCGTGAAAGGCGCTCGAGCTGTTCGGGCCATACCAGTTATCTCACTGCCGGTAATCACCTGCACTTGACCAGTCAGCCCCAGAGCTTTAACTCGGTCGCTATTGTCGACTAGGCGATTGTGCTCACTGGCCACCATAATGTTTGCACCCTGGGCCACAAAACTGCGCAGGCGCTCATCAAAGGGCAAAATAGCATCAAAGCTAGCGCCGCTGTGAACATGCAGGTCAGCTGACAACCAATGTTCGCCATACCATATTCGTCGGGGTGGAATGATAGGCAATTGACTGGTTTTACCAGCCACAATAGTCAGCAAATACTCTTTAACGTCGTATTCCAAACCTCTCCCCGTTAGCACACGGTACTGCCCCGGTGGCAATTCGACTTGCAGAGGATCGGAATCCACCCCCGCCAAATCCACCCGATTGCGGCGCAAAGAGCCCGGTTTACTAATGCCCGCCACCTTAAAGCCAAGCAGATCGTTGCCAAACTCAGGGCTATCGGTATCGTCCAAACCAAAGAAGTAAATGCTCATGGCCACACCACGGGGCAGGTTCAACACACCACGCTTGGTAAAGATCCAGCGGCCACTGTCATTACGGATATCCAGCAGCGATAACTCACGCGTTATTTTCTGCCCCCAGGGCGCCGTTGCCTGCATTTTCACCCACTGCACATGACTGGGTAAGCGCAACTTAAAACTACCGTCAGGATCAACTCGACTCTGAGTTACTGGACGGTCATCCTGATCCCAGATGGCAACTGACACTCCGGGGTCATTGGCATAACCGCGCAATTCAGGCCCCGTGTATATTTTATCGGTTACTGCAGCCACATCACTTCGCTCGCCCACCAGCACTTTGAATTTGGCCAAAAGCTGTTCGCCCTCGTCAATATCCATAAACTGGTTTTGCAGCATCGACAACCAATTAAGTCGCTGACTCTGCAACCAAAGAGGCCGACTCATCCAGCCATGTAGACTGTAATTGGGAAACACTGCCAAAAACCGTGGCAGAGCATGGCGGCTGCCGTTGTTTTTAACTAACTCCGCCGAGGCCAATTGAATACCGTAACTCACCTTGCTGGGGTAGCTATCAGCACCCACCAGAATACTCCAATCACTGGGCATCATCCCGGCAAGTAGCGACGACAGCTTATTGCGATTTATATCGGGATGAGAAAATCCCAGCGAGGCATCCGGCACATAACTAGACAGACTAAATGGCGTCATCGATCGCTGGGAATAAAGTGTAAACAAGCCACTCATGTGCAGCGCTCGACCATCACCGATACGCTCAATTTTCACGTCAATATCGAGAGTATCGCTGTTTTCCTGCAAACTGTAACTGACGGTTTGGCGAAGACCATCCGCCTCACCGACAGTGATGATTTCGGCGCGACCGTCATCAATGGCGGTGCTGATTTTACTCACGGGTATCGCCGTTTCTTTGGCCAAACCGGTGAGGATGTTGGCATAGGTCCACTGATCATTACCCCGATCACAATGGGCGACATCAACAAGGGTTCCGCCACCGGCAACTATTCCGGCATCGTGAGCAATATCACTCACCGCAACACAGATCTTACCGTTAGATAGCCACCAATCACCCAAGCCAGCAATACTATCGGGGCCTTGCCGAGGAAAGCTGTCTAGGCTGCTCGCTTTAATCTGCTCAGCACGCAGCAAGCTCACCGGCTGGGAAGCTTCGCTTAAGGGCAAAAATTCTTCCCGCTGAACCGCGTCGCCCTGGGCAGCTTCAAGCCCAGAGTTTCCGACTGCCTGAGATGAAGCCGGAAATATCAAGCTACACGACAAGCACAACACTCTGAAGCTCTTAGATACAGGCATGGCTTGGTGTCAGGCCGCCATGATAAACAGCGAGATACAAGCGCCAAGTCCAACGATAAAGGCCAAAGATCGAAGTAAATCTTTATTGGCAATATAGAAGATTGGATACAATATCCGCGCGGCAATAAAAACAAGGGCTGGTGTTGCTGACTGTGCTGGCGCAACACCACTGACAGATGCCACCAAAACCGCTGCCGTAAATATGGGCAGTGCTTCCCAAGCATTTTGCTGCGCTGCAAAGGCACGCGCGCCTGCACCTTCTAACTGTGCGTATTGAGCGCGCGGATGTTTATTATCAACGTTACCTAATTGCTTGGCCCGAAAATAACCACACACCCACGCGGTAATAATAGGCAGTAAACACGCAACCAATAAACACCAAAATGCGACCGTCATTGTTAAACCTCTTTTTGCTTATTGTATGTATTTTTCGGCCACCATTGGCCGCTCGCGATATCGCTCATGACGATGAAACAGTATCTTGAAATCTTGTCCTACTTACTCACTTTCTGCACACGAATTTCTTGTATTTCCTTGGCTAAGGTATTGAGCAGATAGTTATTAGCTTCTCGGCGACGCAATTCACTCAAAGCAAAGCGAGATTCAAAAAAGCTGTGCACCGCCAACGTTGTCAGCCAATGCTGACGAAGCGGGTTCATCGCTTCAGGCAGTGGATCCACCGTGCACAATCCCGCTTGCTGCACGGTCAATATTCCCTGCTCAGCGCTACCTAAGTCGCCAGTCCAATCGTCGTCGGTGTTGTTTTGCAAACCGCGCGTCACAATACCACAACCCAGGCTGTCGGCATTATTCAACCAACGCAAATAGCGCGCCGGCGCTGAAAATCCGGTGTGAGAAGCCTTATCCATTGTCACCACTACTGCACCCTTAACTCGCTCTAAAATCGTGGCAGCATTGCTGTCATAATCAATCATGGCGTCAATAGGTGAGGCAATCATCATAAAAGGTAGGTCCCGCGACTCATAAAATGACGGGGCAAAAACAAATACCGGACCCGCAATTGAAATTGCAGCGGCGATCCGTAAATCAGCTCTCGCCGGATGGAACGCTGCTAAGGTAGACGTCATTCCCCCTAACGATAGACCCATCACTCCAATGCGGTTTTCATCTACGTGCTCAAAAAACTGATTATCGGGCTCGGCATTCCAAGTCAAAAGTTGATCAATTAAAAAACTGATATCGCTAGGTTGATTGACAACATCACTTACTAACGGGCCACCGGGCGCAGCCATTTTGGTCAGAGGATAATCCATCGACGCAACAATATAGCCATGACTCGCCAAGTGCTCAGCAAGATAACTGCCACCGGTACGCATAGACATAAAACCGTGGCTGTATATCACCAGTGGCGCGGTGGCGGTCATGTTCTCGGGAAACCAAATCCGAGTCTGCAAGCGGCGCTCTTCGCTGCCAGCGAAATCACCATTGGCTTGAGTCGGTCGGGTAGTATCAATCAATTCGATATCGAAATAATCAACATCGTAAAGGCCGGGCTTGAGCCAAGCGCTACTTTTTAATTCCGGCGCCAAGGGGTCTGGCAAATGGGAGAATTGCACATATAAGCCTGCGGCAACCAGAATAAGGAGCAAAAATAGCAGTATTTTTTTAATCATGAGCGCTCTCAAAGGTTTCGAAATTTTTATTCCATTACAGCAGCCTAACTTATCAAGGCCGTGGCTAGTACTCCACTGTTTGTCAGCACTCAAGCCATTTTTATTATTGGCAATATTTCAGAGCCACAAAAAAAGCCCCGTTGTGGGGCTTTTTTTGGAGTAATGAAATTCGCTCAGGCTGCTTTAATGCTCAACAAAAGCCCGCTCAATAACAAACTCGCCTTTATCACCACCGCGTGTCTCCTGGAAACCGGCTGAATTCAGCAGTGCACAGCTGTCCTTAAGCATGCTGGGGCTGCCGCAAATCATAAATCGGTCATCCGCAGTATTGAGTGCAGGCAAGCCGATATCGGCTTGAAGTTTGCCGCTGCGGATCAAATCCGTCAATCGCCCCTGATTGGCGTATTTCTCTCGAGTCACGGTAGGGTAATATATCAATTTATCGCGCACAAACTCGCCAAAATACTCATGATTGGGCAAATGCTCACGAATAAACTGCTGATAGGCCAACTCGCTTTCGTAACGCACACCATGCACCAGCACAACCTTATCAAATTTATCGTAAATTTCTGGGTCTTTAATAATGCTCATAAATGGTGCCAGTCCGGTACCCGTACTTAGCAAGTACAGGTTTTTACCCGGCAGTAAATTGTCTGCAATCAAGGTGCCAGTAGGCTTACGGCTAATCAAAATCTCGTCGCCAATCTTTATTTTCTGCAATTTAGAGGTCAGCGGCCCATCAGCCACCTTAATGCTAAAAAATTCCAGCTCATCTTCATAATTAGCACTGACAATACTGTAAGCGCGCATCAAAGGCCGTTCACCCTGCTGCAAACCGATCATGGTGAAGTGACCGTTCTCGAAGCGGAACGAGGGATCGCGACTGGTTTTAAAGCTGAACAAGGTGTCGTTCCAATGATGGACGCTGGTTACCCGCTCGCGAATAATATTGCTCATTGCTATCTCTCCCGGTTCGGCATGATCGCCGCGGCTTTGTTGCTGATTTGCCAATACTGTAAGGGAAAGGTATGCTATCGGCAAAATGACTTATAATGATTTTTATAATCGGTTTTGCAACTATGCACTATACCCTGCGCCAACTCGAAGTCTTTCTTGCCGCCGCCCACACTGAAAATATCACTCGCGCCGCCGAGAAATTGTCCATGTCCCAATCGGCGGCATCTAGCGCACTCAAGGATTTGGAACAGCAGTTTTCAATTCAGCTGTTTGACCGTATTGGCAAGCGCCTGCAAATCAATGAGCTGGGGCGAGCTTTACGTCCACAGGCGGAAGCCCTACTAGATCAGGCTCAGGCTATGGAGCAGGGCTTTCGACGTCACGATCAGGTTGGCGAGCTTAAGGTCGGTGCGACCCTAACCATCGGCAACTACCTTGCGGTGGATATTATGGCTGAGTTTATAAGCCGCTACCCCGCCGCCAAGGTACAACTCAACGTGGCCAATACCGCCGTTATCAGCCAGCAAGTACTCAATTTTGATTTGGATGTGGGGCTGATTGAGGGTGAACTTCACCATCCCGATTTAGAAGTAAGTAAATGGCGTGAGGATGAGTTGCAAATTTTTTGCAGTCCCAACCACCCATTGGCCAAGAAAAAAAACCTCAGCAACGCCGATTTACTGTCGGCACAGTGGATTTTACGTGAACCGGGATCGGGTACTCGACAAGCATTTGATCGCGCTATGCACGACCTGTTACCGGATTTAAATATACGTCTTGAGTTGCAACATACCGAGGCCATCAAGCGCGCAGTAGAGACCGGGCTGGGCATTGGCTGCCTGTCTCGACTGGCACTGGAGGCCGCCTTGGAAAGCAAGCGCCTGGTTGCTATCAACGTCAAAGAGCGGGATTTTAAGCGGTTTTTCTATTTTATTTTGCACCGCCAAAAATATCGTAGCGAAGGCATACTTCGCTGGTTAAGCCTTTGCCGCGACAACTGATTACACCTCAATCACGGTGTGAGGACTGAGGTGCACTCTCATAATGCCGTATCACTTTCTGATTTAATTCGCGCACGTCTGGACTAAAGATTAGCTTTTTACTGGGGCCAGCAGCCTTTTCACCCACCAAAACGCCGTCGATATAGATCTTTAAGATACCATTTTCAGGAGCAGCAAAAAAACCAAGCCAAGACGGTAGCATTTATCAGGTTCAATAACGCCAAAGTACCCAGACCCAGCCGTCGCGATGCCAAAGCCCCCAGAGGGTTTATTCTCAACAAAAATATCCGCATCGTCGGTGTTTGCAGAGTTGGTTTGCTCGTTATTCTGGCTTTGGCACAACCAACAGCGCTAGACCCGAGCAAATAAACATCGTTACCGTCATGGGCCAAATCAAATCGCTGACAAACAGCGTCGATACTGCGCTAATCAAGCCTCCAATCAGATACTGACCACTGCCCATTAGGGCTGAGGCGATACCACTGTGCTGAGGAAAAAACTGCAAAGCACAGGCCTGACTATTGCCCATTACTCCACCTAGCGAGCCAATAGCCAGCATAACCAAAGGCACCAGCAGCCAGAGCGGCGGCGCATAAGCTGTCACGGCTAAGAGCCCCGCGCAGGCAATAAATTGAATAAAAATGGCTATGGGCAAAATTTTGGCCGCCATTACCGTATTTAACAAATAATTATTGAGTCGATTACCGACCGCCAGGGTGAGCACATTGGCGGCGAACAATAATGAAAAACGGCTCCCACTTTGCCCGTAGATATCAATATAGACCAAGGACGCATTGGCAACAAAAGTGATCATCACAGCAAAACTAAGTCCCTGCGTGAACAGATACGCCATGGCCGTTCGATTGCTGAGCACGAAACGATAGCGCTGCCACAGCGACTCCTGCAAAGCTTGCTGATCGTTGCGCCCACCAACCCCGCTAGCGATGAATATTCGGGCTAATACGCACACCAACACAGCGTAAGCGGCCAACACCACAAACACCATTCGCCAACCGCCGAGGCTAAAGACCAGAGTGCCGATGCTGGGCGCGAGTGCGGGCGCAATAATAGTAATCAGCATAATTTGTGAGAATAATTTTGCTGTCGCTTGGCCTTCGGTGTGATCACGGATAATCGCCGGCACTACCACCGACGCCATACCACCACCGACGGCTTGGAGGCAGCGCGCCAACCAGAATATGCCTACTGAGTCAGTACTGGCCAACAACAAACTTGCCAGTGCAAAGAGCATCAAGCCAAACAACAGAACGGGATGCCGGCCAATATAATCACTGATCGGCCCGCCAATAAACTGCCCCAGACTCAAGCCCAAAATATACAAGCTGACGGTAATTGCTATGTCTTGGGTCAGCACACCCAAGTCACCGGCAATGGTCGGAATAGTGGGCAGATACATATCAATCGCCAAGGGCGACAATGCAAATATCAGGGCCAACACTAAAATCAGTCGCAGAGGTAGAACACTCGAACTATTCGATAATGACATGAAAAAAACCGTAGAATATTTATGACCGCGCCGACAGACCGGAGCGAGATGTTAGCCCTGGCGGGCAAGGATCAACCGCAGAAGTAAATCCTTGTTCACCAGGGTAGCGAGTAAGTAGCCACTAAACTAAGTATCGCCGGCCTAAGCCAAGCTTCCTTAAAAAACCCAGCGCAGGCGCCAATAAAAGTCAGCCTCTAGGGCCTTTAATAGGCGATCATCGGCAACATTATCCATCACCGGAAGCGCGGCTATTAACTCGCTTTCTAAACCGTAGCCCGGCTGCAATTGCACACGCAAGCCCGCATCGGCGACTCCCTGGTAGTCGCCCAAGGGGCCATTGGCATTAAAGCTAGTGGCGCCATATTCAGCAAATATCGATGACTCCAGCTTCATACCCCAAACCTCATGCGTGGCATTGATGGCAGTATGGAAAAAGTAACCATTATCGCCAATTAATACCCCAGGCAAATAGGCGCTCAGGCTATTAATACCCCCTAATACAAATTGCTGCTGCTGAGGCAACTGGGTGTCGTCGGTAAATTGGCCATTAAAATTCAACGCCAGCACATAATTTTCTGCCAAGGTGAATTTATAGCCCAACTTAGGCTCGAGCATAATAAACTCAGCGGATCGGGCGCCCACCGTCACGTCATCAGAGCTGGCGGTATTAAAGCTGCCTTTGTTGCCCACACCCTTTTTCAGTGCTATCTGCGCCTTTAAATAAGAGGGGGTACCCAGCAATACACCACGGCGGGAGTACTTAGCCCCTAGCGCAAACGTGGCATAAGATTCGCCTAGAA
Organism: Zhongshania sp.; assembly: GCA_047624025.1. GTDB lineage: Bacteria > Pseudomonadota > Gammaproteobacteria > Pseudomonadales > Spongiibacteraceae > Spongiibacter. The sequence continues at coordinate 1,609 of JBLHPB010000049.1, read as the reverse complement.
CGGGCTCGGCTTGAGAGGAGGCCTCAATCTCAGAGTCCACCCACTCCACTCGTTCAAAAACCGACCAGCGCCGCACCGGATTACTGCGGAGCAACTGCTCACCAGTCATCGCAACGGTATTGATATTGGCATTTAAATTAACCACTTCACCAGCGGTGCTCACCGGACACGCGATCAACGGAGGCAAACACAATGCGGCACTATCCTCAGCGGCAAAGGGTCTTGATTTGCGCTCATATTCAACATGAGCAAGCTCGACACCATAGAGACCAAAACTAAAGGGGTGATCGACCTGTAATTCCACTTGCTGATATTGGTCACCATCCACCACTTCGCCAAATTGCTCAAAACTAGTGCTATAGCCAAGACTCAATTCAGTGCCGGTAGAAAAGCGCTGCTTAAACCCTGCCAAACCAAAATAACGGCCCAGAAAACGACTACCCTTATTATTGAGCTCGGCAATAAACTCACGGGAATCGTAATCGTCTTGCTCCCGCTCGCGAAATTCCAGAATAACTTCGTTATCGTAATGCTGTTCATAAGACACACTGTAATTCAGCCCCGCGCGCTGGGCCTGCATATCGGCCAGTACTCGGGCACGATCAAATTCATCCAAACTTAAATCATTGTCGCCAATCAAGCTGGCAAAATGCGCCAAAACTTGATTATCACCCCGTAAGCCTTTGACACGAGCCTGCTCAACTAACACCGTCACAGTGTCGTCAATACGAAAATAACTGACTCTCACCAGTAAATGGCCAGTATTGTAGTAAAGTCGGGTCAAAGCAGTAATGGCCGCCGACGGTGTGGCAACAGTCGCCAATAGTTGACTGATCTGTTCATTAGAGAGATGTTCGTTGCCGATAACCCGCACTTGAATTCCGGCAATAGACGCGGTTATCGCTGCAGGATTGGTGTCTGCCAAGGCTTGAATCTGAATCTGACTGGCTATTTGTGGGGGCATTACCGGTGGCAGGTCAATTGCCATTGATGATCTCCTCAAAAAAATTCGCGGGGACCAAGGCCCCCGCTAATATTAAGATGATGGCTACGTGTTGACACGAGCCGTTCAAGAACTAAAGACTTTTAATTTCCACGCGCCGATTTCGATCCCTACCTACCGAGCTACCATTATCTGCTCGAGGCTCAGATTCACCGTAACCTCTGGCGATCACTCGATCAGGGTTAACGCCAAGACTCACTAAGTAGTCACGCACGGATTGGGCTCGTCGCAAGGAAAGTTGCATATTGTAATTGGCCCCACCCAAATCATCGGTATGGCCTCCCAACTCAATTTTCTGTGCCGGTGACTGCAATAACACCGGCAGAATACTGCCAAGTAGCAGTTTAGACTCATCACTCAGCTTGGCTGAGTTATAGTCAAACAGAACTCCTTCAATAGTTTGAACGCGAGGCCCATCCAAATAACAGCCATTGCCCAAGACTTTGATGCCCCTGGGGGTCTTCAGGCATTGATCATCCAGATCACAGACTCCGTCACCATCACTGTCAGGGCAGCTGCCACCATCGGCCTGAATTCGTCCGGCGACAAATACCGGGTCAAGGCTAGTCAATGAGTTCAAGGCAGGTTGATCTCGGCCCGAGCTCA
>JBLHPB010000048.1:0-18210 GCA_047624025.1 Zhongshania sp. | reverse complement strand
ATCGAGTGGTTGCCAAGGGCGAAACGCTAAGCGAAGCTAAAAAAATTGCTGCCAAGATTTGCGCCAACGGCCCTATCGCGGTTAAAGCGGTTATGCGTTCTCTGCGTGAGCACACTGAACACCTCTCAGAAGATGACGCCATGCTCAAGTCTGACGAACTCGCCGGCCCAGTATTTGGCTCAAAAGATGCCAAAGAGGGTATGCGTGCCTTCAAAGAGAAGCGCCCAGCAGTTTTTACGGGCGAATAGTCCGACCTCCGATGACAAACTTTAGGGCCGCAAGGCCCTAATTACTTCCAGCGTCTGGCGCCCCAGATCAAACTAAATTCAAATTAAAGAGATTCTCATGTCAGGTCCTCTTACTGGTATTCGCATTATCGAAATGGCCGGCATTGGCCCCGTTCCTTATGCTTGCATGTTACTGGCAGATCTAGGTGCAGAAGTTATTCGCGTTGACCGTGTTAATGGCGGCGGCATGGGCGCCAATCCCGGCGATGTTACCGCCCGGGGTCGAAAGTCGATTGCGGTTGATCTTAAAAATCCGGCTGGCGTTGAGGTGGTGTTAAAGCTGCTGGAAGGCGCGGATGTGTTGATTGAATGCTTTAGGCCGGGAGTGATGGAAAAGCTGGGGCTGGGGCCAGATATCTGTTCGCAGCGCAATCCCAGCTTGGTATACGGGCGAATGACCGGATGGGGGCAGGACGGTCCTTTGGCGAGCACGGCTGGCCATGACGTTAATTACATTGCGATTACCGGTATTTTGGAGAGTTTTGGTAATGTTGGTGAAGCGCCACCTATCCCCTTGAATGTGATTGGTGACCTTGGTGGTGGCTCGATGTTTTTATTACTCGGGGTGTTAGCGGCCTTATTAGAACGACAGAAATCCGGTCTGGGTCAGGTAATTGACGCCGCGATTTGCGACGGTAGCCTTTCTCTGCTCAGTACGATTCACGGCCTTAAAGGGATTGGTTTTTGGGAAAACCAGCGTGAGCAAAATATGTTGGATGGTGGCGCACCTTATTATCGAAACTATCTTTGTAAAGATGGACGTTCGGTATCAGTGGGGGCAATAGAGCCGCATTTTTATGCCCAGTTGCTGAATAAAATGGAACTGGATTTTGGCGCTACCGACTTTATGAATCAAATGGACAAGTCGGCCTGGCCAGAACGTCGCGCAAGGATGGCTAGTCGTTTTCTAGGAAAAACTCGCGATGAATGGTGTGAAATCTTCGCTGGCAGCGATGCCTGCTTCGCCCCAGTGCTGGACCTGGATGAAGCCGCCGAGTACCCGCATAACAAATACCGCAATAATTTAGTGCTTCGTGATGGCGTTTTGCAAACAGCGCCAGCACCACGGTTTTCGCGGACCCCTGGCGAGCTTACACACGGCCCCATTGCTGAGGGCGCTGACAGCACTACATTACTCAGTGGCTTAGGTTATGACGCGGCGGAAGTTGCTGAACTATTGGTCAGTGGTGCCGTAAAACAAGGAGCATAGCATGACGAACTCAGCGGATGTTTTTAAGAAAATTGTTAATCAACGTCGCTCAGTGCGGGCATATTTACCAGAGCCGATTCCGCAGCAAACCTTAGAATCTATTTTTAATGCCGCTCAAGGCGCACCGTCTAATTGCAATACGCAACCGTGGCAGGTGGCAGTGGCCAGCGGCGCGACAATAGAGCGGCTGCGCACAAAAATTCCAGCGGCTTTTTCATCCGGGCAATGGACAATGGATTTTCCCTATGATGGAAAATACTCTGGTGTCTACAAAGATCGCCAATACGCTTCAGCGGCGGCATTGTACAGCGCGATGGGAATTAGTCGCGAAGACAAGGTTGCGCGCAATACACAGTTCATGAATAACTACACATTTTTTGGTGCGCCGCATGTTGCGTTTTTGTTTTTACCTGAGTCTTTTGGTTTGCGTGAGGCGGCTGACTTAGGTATGTATGCGCAAAATTTGATGCTTAGTATTACGGCTCACGGCTTGGCGAGTTGCCCGCAAACGGCGTTGAGCTTCAATTGCGATGTGGTGCGCGAAGAACTGGAAATAGATGCGGATCAAAAATTACTATTTGGCCTCTCATTCGGCTATGAAGATTTGAGTGATCCGGTTAATGGCTCTCGCACTGAGCGAGCGGGGCTCGATGAAGTGGTGCGATTTTATAAATAAACTTACGCTTAATACATGCGTTGAATATCTGCGCGGCATGGTTTCTTGCCGCCCTTATAGCGCCTTCCAATTGTGACTAATTTCGGGGATTCCCATGAGCGATACGGTATTACAACAACTTGATGACGACGGCGTATTATTGATAACGCTGAACCGTCCTCAAAGGAAAAATGCCTTTAGTAATGAACAGTGGTTGGCGTTTCGCGATGCCTTGCAGGCGGCGGATAAAAACCCCGCGGTTGCCTGCTTGGTGATCACCGGCGCGGGTAAAGATTTTTCCTCGGGTGTGGATTTAAACGATTTCTCTGAGGCTGATGGCGAGCACCCATTTGCAATATCCGCTAAAGCCTTGGTTGATTTTGACAAGCCAATAGTGAGCGCCGCCAAAGGTGTAGCGATAGGCGGTGGGGCAACGCTGTTACTGCATACCGATGTGATCTATGTGGGTGGCAGCCTGCGGATGCGCTTTCCCTTTACCGCTTTGGGGCTAGTTCCAGAGTGGGGCAGCAGCTATCAGTTACAGGCTATTATCGGTGCGCGCAAGGCCGCAGAATTGATGTACACCTCAGAATGGATTAATGCCGATAAAGCCGTTTCTCTGGGTATTGCTTCAGCCCAGTTTGCTGATGAAGATGTATTGGAACAAGCCATGATCAAAGCTCGGGAAATTGCCCAGTGGCCGGTGAACTCTTTGGTAGAGACTAAACGGCTAATGCGCAGTGTTCACCGCGCTGCAATTCACTCTGCTATGGGTGGTGAAACCGAGGGCATGGCGCGCCTAGCGGGTACGCCGGAGAATATTGAAGCCGTGGTCGCCATTATGGAAAAACGCAAGCCGGACTTTAAGCAGTTTCGTTAAGCGGCATTAAAAACGTTTTTCGGTTTTCAATAGCCACTGGTAAGCGGAGATATCGTCTGTGCGATCCAGTGGTTTAACCAGGTCAAGATCAAGCGCATTGTGTAGCCCTTCTTCTTTGTTGCCGGTACGGGTGGGTGAAAAGCGCAAGCCCACACCCACATCCTTGACCCAGCCGGTATCATCAGTACTGTTGTTTTTGTCACCCTAGGCTCGACCTGCGTCGAAAAAAACTTCTGCGTCGACGTGAAACAGAGGCAGCCATTCACGTTTGCCAAAAAAGTGTTGCTCCATCGTGAATAGCACTTTGCGGTCGCCAGTTTGGAAGTGACTGAGGTAGCCGCGTATCCCTGATTCGCCATCCAGTTCAATGGCTTTATCATTGTATAAGCCTTAGCCTTAGCCTTTGCTGGCGAATATCTGAGTTAAGAATTGGCCCCGGTCAATATTTTTTCAGTAGTAAGACAGCTCGGTTTCCAGCCCGCTGTCGAGTAAGCCATCATCGGTGTAACGGCCGTTAAAACCTATTTGCTGTAACAGTAGGTGACTGTCACTGAACTGCTCACCAATAATATTTTCAGCTTGAACAATATAATTGTCTTTATTGTCATTGAGTGTTAATGCCGCATAGCCAAAGCGTGCGTGGAACTGCTTGCCTAGCTTGAAATGCTCGACCCGATTGATTTGTTTGACGTTACTGGTTTTGATAAAGCCATCGTGAACATTCTAGTATTCCAGCCACACACTCTTGTCGGGGCGATCTTTAGGAAGCATATTAGTTTGGGTGATTATATCGAGAGGTGTAAAAACATCTTTATTTTGTTCCGCGCCCGTAATAGATCGAGTTTTGGCTTTGCTGCTGACTGAAATTGAGTGATTTTTCACCGCCCGAATAAGTGGACTCTGAAAAAGTACTGTCATTGTAAGCTAGGTTGGCCGTCCACTTAGTGCTCAGGTCAAGAAAGGGTCTATTGAGCTGCAGATTTTTTTAAACACCATCGTTATTGTCTGAATAGCGTAGTCGCAGTTTGCTGTTATAGGCGCCGGTATTTGGGTCGTTATAGTCATTAGTGTGACCGGAGCGCATTTTTTCACTGAATTGCATCACGGATAGCGTCTTGTCTGTGCCAAGTAAATTGCTGTCTTCAAAGCCATAACTGGAATTACTGTTGCCATCTGAATGGGAGAAGCTCAGTTTAGGTTTTAAGGTCCAGACATCGTGAGCTTCGACGTTGACGGCTTTACCACATGGCGTGTCGACCGTGTCTACATTGGCCCGGCTTAGATAGCGCCTGGTGTTAAGTGTGCGCTCGCTGGCATCTGCCAGAGACTGGTCGAAGGAGTTGAGCTGCGCTCACTAAAATGTCGTCAGCCACCACCGATTTACGGGTTTTAACGTGCAGTCGCTTGGCTAGACGGAATAGCCAATTATTCTCTTTGGGGATATTTTCATCAAAAATGGGTTTGACAGTAATGTTGATGGACGCCGTTTTATGGACGGGATCGCCCTTGACTTCTGGCGGCAATAAAACTGAGTTGTCCGCTGGTATTGCAGGCGAAGCGCTCTTTGCACCCTCGCGCGGCTTGATGCAGTTAGTATCATTGCCGTTGCCTGGCCACTCACTCGTTAATGCCAGGCCTGAGCTAAAGCTGATGCCCAAAAATACAATCCGTTGGGTGTATTGGTGACGGCTGTAGGATGGCATAAGACTTCTCGGCATTTGCGATGATGACTTAGGCTATCGGGCTCTTCTTAAGAGACTCCTAAGGTCTCAGGTCTCAGGTCTCAGGTCTCAGGTCTCAGGCATAGCAGGAATGTTATTAATTCATGTCTTTGTCAGGGGCGGAGTTGTTTTTTTGCACTCTACTTGAGCAGTCTCTATTTGAGTAGACCTTGTAAAACTACGCGTACTGGCGCGGGGATACTGACCGACTTGTTGGTTTCGCGATCGACATAGACATGGGCAAAATTACCCACCGCAGAGGCGGCTTTCTCGTCGTTGCGAAACAGCGCTGTTTCGTAGCGCACGCTACTATTGCCAAGGTGGTTGACCTTTATGCCCACGGTGACAGTGTCTGGAAAGCTGACCGGCGCGAAGTATCGGCACTGGGTTTCGATAACCAAGCCTATGACCGGGCTATTGCTGTAATCGAGCACGCCGCTGGCAACCAGATGTTGATTAACGGCAGTGTCAAAGAAGGAGTAATACACCACATTGTTAACGTGCTGGTAGACATCATTGTCATGCCAGCGAGTTTGCATCTCATAAAAATGGTTGTAGTCCTGGCGATTGGGGATTACTGGTTTCTCGCTCATAGGGCTTCTCGGTAGAGTGTTAAGGCGGCGTCAAAGTCAATTTCACGAGGGTTGTTGATCAGTAAACGAGTTTGCTTCATGGCGTCTGTGGCGAGGTCTAAAAGGTCCGTCTCTGCAATACCTACTGCACGCAAATTATCTGCAATGCCTAGCTCTGCAGGCAGTGCCTGTAAAAAACTGATAAGCATATTGGCTAGATGTAAGTTGCTGCCTTCGGCGCTGGGGTAAATTACCTTGGCGAGTTCGGCATAAAGGTTCTCTGCGGCCGCTAGGTTGAACTTGAGTACGGCGTTTAGCATAAGCGAGTTGGATAGGCCGTGAGGAACATGAAAGCGCGCGCCAACCGGATAAGCCAGGGCGTGAACGCCGCCGACAGGAGCGTTGGCAAAGGCCATTCCAGCCAGACAGGCGCCAAGTAACATATTTTCTCTGGCCTGAATATTGTCGCCCTGCGTGCAAGCGATGTGAATATTGGCGGCCAGCAGGCGCAAGGCATCTTTAGCTAGGGCGTCTGAAATGGGGTTTTTGAGACGCTTGCTGGTATAGGCTTCTATAGCATGAACCATGGCGTCTATGCCGGTAGCCGCAGTGACATGGCTGGGTAAGCCCAGCGTTAATTCGGCGTCGAGCAGGGCGATGTCGGGCAATAGAATCGGTGACACCACCCCCTTTTTCTCGTTCTCGCCGGTGGTTACAATGGCGATTGCGGTAACTTCAGAGCCAGTGCCGGCGGTGGTGGGTACTAGCAACAGTGGTAGACGATTTCCTTTGGCGGCATTAACGCCATAGACATCGGTCAGCGTTTGTTCGCCAGTGGCCAATAGCGCAACCAGCTTGGCAACATCCATAGAGCTGCCGCCACCAAAGCCTATTATGACATCGGCGGCAATTTTTTTAGCGGCATGGATGCCGTCGTGAATGACGGACTCCGGCGGATCGGCAATCACATCTTTGAACACCGCAACGCTGATATTAGCTTTGGCAAAGCCCGCTAGGGCCGCATCCAGCAACTTGGCATTGATGACGCCAGGGTCGGTGATGATAAGCACCGACTGGCAGGCCATGTCGCTGATGCGCTCAGCGAGTTTGGTGGCTGCACCGCGTTCCACGATAATCGATTTTGTGGTGTGGAACTCAAAGGTGTTCATGTTCAATCTCCTCCCCATTCTCGCCATCAAGCAAGGCAGTTAATATTCTTAAAATACTAGGCCGATGCCCATTTTGGCGACTGGGAAAAATTTCAATGAACCCAAATCGTCTTCAACATCTTTTTCTTCTTGGTCCAATTGGGCACGGCAGCTTGCATTGGTATTACATGAGCCAGAAGACTGGATGTCGGCATCGGCATTACCGAGGTAGGCCACGCCTAGGTCAACACTAAAGCCCCAGCTGTCATCCTTTTCATAGCCCCAGCCTATCCCTAAGTAGGGTGCCACTTTATTATCGAAAGTGATCTTGGTGGTTATTTCACCGATATCAGAACCCACTGCGGAACCTGCACCAATTTCACAATTAGTGGGTATTGGATTAATGCCAGAGGAGTTTGATTCACAATTGGTGATGAGCTTGGCGATACTATTATTCAGTAGTAAGCCGCCAGTAAGCCGAAATCGATGCTTGCTGGGATACCAGTCGGCAAAAATATTGGCGTTTTTGAGATTGATTTTGCCGTTGTATTTTAATTCGTCGCCAGAAACGCCGTTCTCGTCTTTAGATTGGAATTTGAAGCTTCTGCTCAACTTTTGGGCGCCCACACGTATGCCATAATCGGGATTAAATTTATAGCCGATTTCCATGCCGTAGCCAATAGTGGCGGCGTGAGCACTGATGCTGGTGCCGGCATGACTGGGGCTAATGGCCAGCAGTGTTAATAACGGTAAGGCCAGAAAAGATTGAGTTTGGGGATGCTTCACGTGCAGCTCCTATTATGAATCTATTTATGTTTACTGGTTGAGGAGTATAGCGAAGCCAGAGAGCTGATGCATGCACACACTGGCTTTGAACGCTGTTTTCCGGCTGGTGTTGACGTCGTTTAATCGGTCAAATGTTGCTGTCCCAGCGTTTCAGCTAAGGGCTATCATGATATATCACGCTACTTTACACTGACTCTTTTACTCGATATTCCGCAACATGGCCGACATCTTCACCAGTAAAGCACTCGCATTGACTGTCAACAGCGCATCTCTTAATGCGATATTGCAGGCGGCACAGGCATTGGGCGCGGACCGCGACAAAATCATCAGTGCACACGGGCGCGAGGTCCAGCTTGATGATGGCAATGTCGACGCTGAACCCCGAGTTCCAGTGTCAGCATTACTGGATTTATACGAAAAAACAGCTCGTCAGATCAGCTGCCCAGATATTGGTTTGTATGTGGGCCGTATTGATTATATTCGCCGCTTAAACCTGCAATTGTATGCTTGCTCCGGCTGTACCACCTTTCGTGAATACCTCAATGTGATGCCCAGTGTGTTGCGCATTGTCGGGGATATTGGCGAGGTGAAAGTACATCGCGATGGTGAGTTTATTCGTCTGGACTGGGAGCCGTTGTCGCCAGAAACTAGCACACAGCGATATTTAAGTGACTCCTCCCTCGCGGCCGCGACGGCCATTGTTAAATCCGCCTGCGTTCGCCAAATCCCCATTCGCGCAGCGAGGTTTAGCTATCCCGAGCCAGACGATCTCACTATCTTGAGGCAAGAGTTTGGTGATAATCTGAGTTTCTCTCAGGACAAAAGCAGCCTATACCTAGACCGCTGTAGTCTTGACTACCTGCTGATACGCCCCGACAGCGATTGGGCGCTGGCGTTAGCAAAATCCATTCGGCATCTGTTCGGCAATGGCGGAGACAATAGCGACTTTATTGTCGCCCTACGTAAAACCTTGCTCAAATTACTGCCTAGCGGTGATCTGGGCATAGACAAAGCGGCAGCAACACTCAACATCTCGCGCCGAACTCTGCAGCGCCGACTTGCCGAGGCAGGCACGCAATATTTGCAACTGCTGCAAGCCCTGCGCGCTGAATTGGCCGTGCAGTATTTACACGACGAGCGTTTGAGTATTACCGAGATTGCCTTCTTATTGGGTTATATGGATCAGAGTTCTTTTTCTGCTGCATTCCGCATTTGGCACAATGTGTCGCCGCGGGAATTTAGGAAGAAGTAACTATCGGCGCTTTGCCGGGGTCTTGATAGCCGGTGTCTTAGTGAAGTGCGTCGCGCAGAAGAGTGTTCATTAATGACGGTTGCGGTCTGGGCGGAGCAAGGGCGGTGGCACAAAATTTCTGCGAACTTGTGAAACTAGTATCGATGCCTTCCCCGCTCTTTCTCCTAATGCCGAATGCGGCCGGTTTGTCTAGGCAACATTTTTCTCTATGTAAGTTCTTCTGTGGGACTGGGCAATGGTATTTTGTTTGATTTTGGAGGAGGACGTTCGAGGGTTGTAGAGTACTTGGATAATCTCCTTGCCCTGGCTTTTTAAATAGGATTCAACGGCGATATTATGCGGCTTTTTTCCCCAGTCTTCACCGACCACGAATATGTCCACATCCAAAGCTTTGCAACCAGAAACGTATTCAAGCTCATGGTAAGGACGCACGATATCTACGCAGCGCAATGATTTGAGCATTTCTTGGCGTTGGTCGAGGGGGATTACCGGCACATTCGGTTTATAGGAATTCACCACGCTATCGGATGCAACGCCAACAGCTACAATATCACCTAGTGTTTCGCAGTATTCTAGTAAAGCAAGGTGTCCTACATGTAATAAATCAAATGTACCTACTGTGTATACAAGCATGTTCTATTTATATCCTCGATTAAAGTGAGTGTCGTTAGCCAATATTTTGAATTTGCCTAGCTTCTATGTAAGTTTCCAAGCGTAAATGCCTGTTATTACTAGGGTGTAAATTGCAAGAATGTAAACGTTGACAGGGTTCCCTGAAAGTTTGGGGGTTTTTATTTGGGAAACGTTCAGTATCGCCAATGCGACACCGGAGCCATAAAGGATGACTGAAAAAGTTTCTTGCTTAAAAACACTTTCAAATAAGAATATGGCAACCAGAATGATGCTGTTGTTGTCGAGTGCTAGGCCGGTATATTTCGCCTCGTCAGAAAGGCCGAATGTGCTGAAATAACTTAGCCTTATTGCACTTGCGGCCAGCATGATAAAGGCCCCAGCTAGGAATATAGGCTCGAATTTACCAATGCTTAGTAAGAGCACAGCCGGCGCAACGCCGTAGCTCACAATATCTATCAAGAGGTCGAGTTGACCGCCGAAATGCCGGTCGTTGCCAGTCCGTCCTTTTATTTTTCGCGCGACGATCCCATCCGCCCAGTCAAATGCGACTGCCCAGATCATGCCAATCATGGCAGCGTAATAAACGCCAAGAATACTGAAGTAAATGGATAAAATGGTGCAGGCCAATCCCATCAGTGAACATAGATTGGGTAGGTCTTTTACGAAGGAAATGATCGGTGGTTGTAGATCTCGTAAGTCGAGGTTTTCTGTAGTCATAGTGATCCAATAAGTGATGCTTAATATTATTTAAGTAATATTAAGCAGGTATAGAAAATAACCGACACAGGGCCGTATTCAACGGGCAACAATAATGCATCGTTAAGGAATAAGGCTTACAGCATGCTGATGGAGATTGCTGATTTCGAGAAGGGCGAAGCCGACGTTAAGGTGGCCACGGTACAATGAGTGTGATTGATACTGCGCTTAGCCTACAAGCGTAGGAATGTAAACAAGGCTCATCTTAACACAAATTCAGCCATTAATCGCGGTGGGGCTTGGATTGAGTTAACGCTGCCTCTCCCTAGAGGCTTTGTTTAGTAATCCTTCAATAGCCGGTTTCAAGCGTTATTTAATATTACTTCATGCGGCGGTTAACTCTGTGGTGTGTCTTACTTAATCCACTTAAAGTGAATGAAAAGAGCGGGCATCATTAAATACCGGCTCTTTTCGATAAGCGCTTTTGCGGAAGACCTTGTCGATGCTGGGTTTATGCCCCGAGCTTCGACACTGATGGAGGTTGACTGTCGACCTGTTGCCATAGAGCTGCTGTTGCTGGTTATGCCGCAAGTTTTGCTAAGTCAGGTTGGGAGGACTTGGTGAGACTTGGGTTTATTGGCCACCCCGACGGCGCCCATCACGCAGGTTTATTGCTGGCCGCAAATTTTCCTGAATTTCAGCATAGCAATCTATTTGAGAAAAAAGGCTTCTCTAACCAGATTGGCCTAATTCTGCAAGCTGTCAGTATCGGGCTGGGCTTCACGGTGTTGCCGGCACATGCTGTTGAGACCTTTAAAAATCCTGAACTGATTAGCAGCCATCGACTTGCAAATCCGGTTAGTGAGACTATTCACCTTGGGGTTTTACGACAGAAGCCTATATCTAACAGAATAACGACCGTGCTCTCAGAATCCCAAAACTAGCTAAAAACCGTGAAAAATATAACGGTTAAGCTCTAGGGGGCTGAGAAATTGAATGTGCTTGTTTGACTAACGAGGTATATTCTTGATATGTCATTGATCTTGATTGGGAGCGATTTATTGACTTAACAGCGCTGTCAACGGTGTTGGCAATTGGCGCTCTGGCTGGCTGGGGTATTAATGAGTGGCGGCAGTTTTGGTTTAATAGGCAATGTCATAGTCGGCATTGTTGGTGCTGTTGTCGGCAGTTTTGTCTTTGATTTTCTGGGGGTCTCAATTGCAGGGTTGTTGGGCTCGATTGTGACTGCCACCCCGGGCGCGGTGATATTAACATTCCTGGTTCGACTGGTTAAGCGAGTGTGACGGCAAGCGTCACCATTTATTAAGCAATTACAATTTAAGGAAAATCATGTCATCTGTTACTGTCAATTTTGAATTTGAAAAAGAAACTAAAAACAGCGTGCGTTACAAAGAGGTTCCGCTTGATGGGCAGGCACCGGTAGTTGGCTCGCTGTACGTGCAAAAATGGTATGCCGGTTCTACCAAAAATCTCTCAATTACTATTGAAAAGAAAGATTAATAGCCATGCCAAAGCCACTGTCTGTTGAGCAGCTTCAGTATATTGAGAAGACCACCTTGGGTCATTACGGTGAGAAGGCACAATCGTTTTGGCAGGGCACCAAAGACCACGATGTGTCGCAAAATTATCGTGCGCTGTTGTCCCATTTTGAAGCCGATGTACTGCTGGATATTTTGGATTTTGGCTGTGGCCCCGGCCGCGACTTGGAGTATTTTAAATCGCTAGGTCACCGGCCAGTGGGCCTAGATGGCAGTCCAGAATTTTGTGCGATGGCAAGACAGTACAGTGGCTGTGAGGTGCTCTGTCAGGAGTTTCTTGGTGTAGATTTGCCGGCCGCGGCATTTGACGCGATATTCGCCAATGCCTCACTGTTCCATATTCCCAGCCAAGAGTTGCCTCGTGTTCTTCGCGAGTTGCATGCTAGCTTGCGGCCCGGTGGTATTTTGTTTAATTCCAATCCGCGAGGTAGTGATGAAGGCTGGTCTGGCGAACGTTATGGTCACTTCATGGAATTTGATGCCGCGAGTACTTACTTGCAAGCAGCTGGTTTTAAGCCACTGTCACATTATTATCGACCCGAAGGGCTGCCCAGAGACCAGCAGCCTTGGTTGGCTATGGTGTCCCAAAAATACTGAGTTCCTGTTAAACCTCTCATTCTGGCACCAATGCCCGAATAGCTGGCACCAATGCCCAAGCCATTTCCTTGAATACCGCTAGACTATCTACTGAATTCTTGCCCAAGCATTATGGAAGATATTAGCAATGTCTCTGACTTTTGATAGCGCACGCTTGCACAACCCGTATTTACGTCCTGAACATGAGGAGTGGCGCACCCAGCTGAGGCGTTGGTTAGATCGTGAAGTAGCCCCTTATTTAGATGACTGGGAAGAGGCGGGGAAAATCCCGGACAGTTTGTGGGCCAAGGCGGCGGACATTGGTGTGATGCAATTAGGGTATCCCGAGCAATACGGCGGCATCTCAGAAGGCATTGATCAATGGCATGTTAATATTGTGAGTGAAGAGTTTACCCGCGCTGGTTCAGCGGGTGGCCTAGTCAGTAGTTTATTGGTTCATGGCATTGGCTTGCCGCCGGTTTTGAATTACGGCAGTGAGGCAATCAAAGCCATGGTGGCGCCGCCGGTATTGGCGGGTGAGAAACGCATCTCCCTCGCCATTACCGAACCCTCTGGCGGCTCCGACGTGGCCAATATCACCACCACTGCGGTGCGTGACGGCGATCACTATGTTGTTAACGGCAGCAAGACCTTTATCTCTGGCGCGATGAATGCCGATTGGCTATCCACGGCGGTGCGAACCGGCGGTGAGGGTGGTCGTGGCGTGTCGATGTTACTCATCCCAACAGATTTGCCCGGTGTGGCGCGTACCCCATTGGATCGTAAGCAAGGCTGGTGGTGCTCCGATACCGCCACCGTGTATTTCGATAATGTGCGAGTGCCAGTAGAAAATCTTCTGGGCGAAGAGGGCAAGGGTTTTTGGGTCATCATGACTAACTTTAATCCCGAGCGCCTGAGTCTGGCTGTGACCATGGAAGCGGCTGCGCGTGCTTGTTTAGAAGATGCGGTGACGTGGGCCCAGCAGCGTAAAACTTTCGGTAAGCGTCTGGCCGATCATCAAGTTATTCGCCATAAAATTGCCACCATGAAGCAGCGTATTAACGCCACCCAAACCTATTTGCAGTATCTCACTCAAGCCTATATCGAAGGCCGCTGTGATCCCGGCGATTTGGCTATGGCCAAGGTGCAAGCCAGCGAGACCATGGAGTTTTGCGCCCGTGAAGCCAGTCAAATTCTCGGCGGTGCCAGTTATTTGCGGGGCAACCGAGTGGAGCGTTTCTATCGTGAAGTAAGGGTAAATGCTATCGGCGGCGGTTCCGAAGAGATCATGCGTGATTTAGCAACCCGACAGTACGGTCTATAAAAATATAGGGGTAAGACGATGAGCAACAAACCTAAATTGTGGCACTGCTATACCTCGCGTTCACTCCGCGCTTTGTGGGCGCTAGAGGAAATGGGCTTTGACTACGAGCTGGAAACTTTGGCGTTTCCACCGCGTATGTTTCAGCGCGAATATTTACAAGTGAATGCCTTGGGAACCGTGCCGTATTTTGTCGATGGCGATACCCATATGACCGAATCATCTGCCATTGGCCTGTATTTAGTAGAACGTTATCAACGCTTTGATTTTGGTGTAAAGGTAGATCACCCCGAATACGGTGACTATCTAAATTGGTTGTTCCACAGTGATGCCACGCTGACCTTTCCGCAAACCTTGGTGCTGCGTTATTCTCAGTTAGAGCCGCTGGAACGTCGTCAACCTCAAGTGGTAGAGGATTATCGCAAGTGGTTTTTGGCGCGCCTCAAACGCTTAAATAGCCATATTGTTGACCGCGAATTTCTTTGTGCAGATCGCTTTACGGTGGCCGATATTGCGGTGGCTTACGCCCTGTATTTGGGTGATGGTTTGGGCCTGTCGCAATTCTACGAACCACCGGTGCTGGATTATTTTCAGCGCATGACCGCACGTCCGGCTTTCCAGAAAGTGGAGCCTATTGGCAAAGATCAGTCCTTGTTTTCGCCAACACCTTATCCATTCGAGAATGTGCCGAATCTATTTGGCTAATTAACAAAGAACGATGAATACTACGGAGTTATTATGAAGTTTACCGAAGAACACCAAGCCATACGCCAGACCATTGCGCGCTTTATTGATACTGAAATAAACCCCTATGCGGACCAGTGGGAGGCCGATGGCATTTTCCCTGCCCACGAACTGTTTAAAAAAATGGGTGATCTTGGCTTGCTGGGTATAGCCAAGCCCGTCGAGTTTGGTGGTATGGGCTTAGACTACAGTTACCAAATCGTATTTTCGGAAGAGCTTGGTCGTATTGCTACCGGCGGTGTGGCGATGGCGATTGGTGTGCAAACCGATATGGCGACACCAGCCTTGGCGCGTTTTGGCAGCGATGAATTGCGCCGAGAATTTTTGGTTCCGGCTATTGCCGGTGACGCGGTGTTTTCCATTGCCGTCAGTGAACCCCACGCCGGTTCTGATGTAGCGGCGATTAAAACCACCGCCAAAAAAGATGGCGATGACTATGTGATAAACGGCAGCAAGATGTGGATTACCAATTCCACCCAAGCCGACTATTTGTGCCTGTTGGCTAATACTAGCGAGGGCAAGCCGCACTTGAATAAGTCACTGATTATAGTGCCAACCAATACGCCGGGTGTGTCGTTTTCTGAGCGACTTGATAAACTTGGTATGCGCTCATCCGACACCGCTCAGGTGTTTTTTGACAATGTGCGGGTTCCACAGCGTTATTTGATCGGTGAAGAAGGCCACGGCTTTATCTACCAAATGCTGCAATTCCAAGAGGAGCGTTTGTTTGCCGCGGCAGGCGGCCTGAAGGGCATGGAAGAGAGTATCAATAAGACCATTGAATATACTCGCGAGCGCCAAATATTTGGTCAGTCGGTGCTGGATAATCAGGTGGTGCATTTTCGCATGGCCGAATTACAGACCGAGGTAGAAGCCTTGCGCGCGTTAGTGTATGACGCGGTAGAAGGTTATATCGATGGTGAAGATGTGACTCGTAAGGCCTCAATGGCCAAGCTCAAAGTGGGGCGCTTGTTACGCGAAGTAAGCGACAGCTGCATGCAGTACTGGGGTGGCATGGGGTATATGTGGGACAACCCCGTAGCGCGTGCTTATCGCGACTCCCGTCTAACTTCTATCGGCGGTGGCGCTGATGAAGTGATGCTGAGTATTATTTGTAAAACAATGGGCATACTGCCCAAGCGTAAGAAGTAGCGCGCTTAGCTGGGATGGCTGTGTGGCCAACCCGGCATTTTACCTTAGCGTAAATACCGATTAGACAAGGCAAAACGGCGTGCTATGATGCCGTCACGCTTTTGTAATGCGCAGCTTAATCGCGCTGGATAGATAATGTTACGTTCCCTTGTCGCCATCCTCTTCCTACTGCTGTGCACCAATGCACTGGCAGATCGGAGTCATGCGGCGAAAAGCTTTCTTCCTGCCGCCATTGGCGACATGGTGGAGTGCAGCGCGGAATTCTCCGATCGTCCAGATCAACCTCTTGATTTACCCAAGCCCGCCACGATTTCTGTTCCGGGCACATTTGCGACTATCCGTTCCTATTGTTGGCCCGCTGCTGCTAGCGCCCAATTCACCCCTGGCCAGTACGCCATCCGCGCGCCACCATTGACACTTTAAATAAACAGAATTTGCGCCAGCGAATACCGCGGCGCAATGTCATTAGTCTATTTAGAGTGTTAACCATGAGACATTTCGAACTTTACGATGCTGATCGTATTGACCAATTAGTGCATCCCGAAAACTTCCAAGAAATTGATACCGATTCTCCAGCCATGCTGGTGTTTACTGATTTTCGTGTTACTGAGCCTTTGGTGATTGATGCGACGACCACCGCCATTGAAGCCGAGCGCATGATGAAACGTGCTCACGTGCGCTTAAAGTTGGTGCTAGATGAAAGCGAGCTTGTTCTAGGGATGATTGCACTGGATGATTTAAGTGACAGCGAAATCATTAAAAAAGTGGCGGGGGGCTATAACCGCGAAGAGCTGCAAGTCAGCGATATGATGCGTAAGCGCCAGGACCTTAAGGTGTTTGATTTCAGTGAGCTAGAAACCATGACCGTGGGGGATGTGCTGCGGGTGTTGCAGGAATACGGCCACCAGCATTGTCTCGTTGTGGAGCGGCATCTGCACCAGATACGGGGTGTTATTTCCGCCAGTGATATTGCTCGGAAACTGAAAATGGATATTTCTATTCAGCGTCCGCCGAAATTTGCCGAGCTGTATCTGTCGTCATTACATCGCTAATCACTATGCCCTTAGTGTCTGCTAAGGGCAGTTTATACGGTTATTGATGTGGTTAACCTATGCCTGACATCAAGCCTATGGTTGGCTTGGCGCGGGCATTTTTAACAAGCGATCACCGACAAACGATCCCAGATACCAATTGTTGCCGACCTGCTGTGTGACGGTAGCCGCGCCCATGGGTGGCCCACGGTGACGGAGCAGTTTCTTGGTGGCCATGGTTTCAGGCTCGATCTGGATAACTTCAAAGCTGCCGGGGCAGGCGCCCGACTCCAAATTTAGGCAAATCCGCAGATCATTAATCGTGAAATCGTGACCGGTAACCAGTAAATTGCCCTGCGTATCCCACTGCACATTATCTGGGTGAGTGACTTCTGCTTCAGCTAGAACTTCGCCAGTGCGGCTGTCCAGTTTTTGGATTTTGGATTCTGCCCACAGATTGACATACAGCTGACGGCCATCGGCGGAAATCTGAATGCCATTGGGGTAGTTACCTTCGTAATTGCCAAGTCGGGAAAAGCCTTGTCCGTCGAAGTGCAGTAAGTAACCCGGGCTAAAACCCAGTAGAGCTTTGATCTCGTTAAAATTCAGGCTGCCAACCGGTGCATCGGTCTTGCTATACATATGAGTGGCGATAAATCCGCCGGTTGGTAAAGCCACCACATCATTCAGAAAGCTGCCTTCTGGCGGTATGGCGCAGCCACGCCACTGCAGCTGATAGCCGTCCTCAGCATTAAGTACTTGATAATACTCTACCGACTCGCGACTGCCGTGATTGACAACCAATAACTGGGTCATGCCATCGGCGCGCTGAGATAAGTGAATGCCATGTGGCCCCAGCTCGTCATAGACCGGCGACACACATTGCGCCTGGCCCCACAGGGACTGATCATTGGCTGGCAGTATCGTTAAAAGCTTGCGCATGTCAGTTTCGGTGTCGAGTACACTGAGGTGGCCAGCTATGCGGCCGTGGCCCTTGGCCATTTCGCTGACTAGCAAGGTTTTACCGTCGGGCAGCAGCTCCATGTCTTCTGGACTTTGCCAGCCGCACAGGGCCTGTTTGTCGCCTACCGCATTGCAGTCGCTAATTAAGACTGATCTGTCTGCGCAAGCCATTATGGCGGTGCTGATAAGGCTCAATATAATTAATCGCAAAGCGACCTTTGTTGGGTTGGTGCTTGCCGAAAAAAAGTAAGGGCTCTGCTTGGCTATGTCTTTCATCTGTCGTCCTTTGCTGAAAGCGATATTGTTATTTTACGAGTGGTTGATATTCAAACCCAAGATACTAAATGAAACCGGGGGATTTTACTCGCGCGTCAGCTAATCGCTGTAGGATACTTGTTAAAATGTTTTGCAGGGCATATTAGCGTCTATCAAAAAAACATGTGCGCTTGTTCAAGTCTATAGGAAGCGCTAAGTACAGGCAGAAGCTGATTGCCCGTTTATTGAGAACCTTTTGAGGGGCATACGATGTGGTGCGTCAAAGTACTGCTTAGTAACAGTGGTCATTCAGCTGCAGACGTTGCTGTGCAAATATCTATTGTTCGGTGATTTTCCGGCTGCTTGCTTTTAATGGCAATGGCTAGGACGGGTAGTGCTCGGAAATTTTTGCTGCTGTGCCCACAATGTGGAGCATGAAAGGCTTTTGATATCGCTTGGTAGAAATTATATTGATGCTGGCCTTCACTCCGCGGATTTGAATCCACGATGTATATTTTGGAATCAAGCCGTGCCTAGTGGAAACTGGAAAATCCGCTTGTTTAACGCATCATGTTAGCAAATCGCTATTGTAAAAATGCCCAAAAATTGAGGATAAGAAATGCTCGTAATTGAAAATATTTTTTTGTTGTTAGGTCGACTGTTAATGGGCAGCTATTTTATTTTGCCGGGCTTACAAAAGATAAACAGCTATCAAGCAATGACAGACTATATGCTTGTGCACAGTGTACCTGCCACTGAATTTTTATTG